>JBDTKF010000030.1:0-44202 GCA_039935455.1 Ginsengibacter sp. | reverse complement strand
ACAGATAAAGCAGAATGTGGATCAGTGGGTGTGTCGCCCCATGAAGGCAAACCATAAACCATGCTGGTGCCCCAAGGATTGCAACCAAACAACCAGTCGATATTCGCCTGGCCGAATTCAGCAAAAGAATTATCGCCAGACAATTGCTGGTACCATAAACACTGAATGGCAAAGGAAGTTGTGAGATTATTACTGCACCAGATAAAGGGTACACCCCTGTAAAACGCATTATCTTTTGCGCGGCTCCATACGTCTTCTATACCTTGTTTATAATAACTGATTAGTGAATCTTTTTTGCTTCCTTTTAATTGTTTTGCCAATTCATAATGGCCCAAATTTATAAAAGGATAATATTGATAATGATTAGCGGTATCCCTGTAAAACCATGGCGTTACTTTTTCCGGTTGAGAATATTTAAACGAAGAATCCAACAGATGGGAAAAGTCTTTACGTTTAAAATCTTGTAAAGATTTGGCCAAAGACGCAAACCCTAATTCCATATCATCAGTCCAATTATCCTCCGCATAAATGTAAGGAGTAACGACCGAAACAGTTTGCGTTACGCCCGGTTTTATCAAAGCATATTTCATCGCAGAATAAGCATGGTCAATTAATTTATTGGCATAATCAGGATTGGATTTATCGAATAAAACCGCGCCTAATGAAAAAGTGCTTGCAAACTTTCCGGCAGTGGAACTCGTGCCTGTCGTATGGTTCATAAACTTTCCTTGTTGCTGTGGTTCGCCATTTATAAAATAGACCGGGCGCTCATACCCTTTACCATAAAACGAATCTTCTTTCGGAAGCCGAAAGCCCTGGTGATCTCGATCATCAGCGATTTGATTGAACATCCAATCCGGTTTCGGATGCATCTTTAATAACCAGTCTAATCCCCATTTTGCTTCATCCAAAACATCCGGTATTCCATTTTTTCCATCTAATCCATTGGCCTCTTTTTTGTCTCCAAACACTTTTGGAAAATCACGGTAAGCAGCCAACAGATGCCATGTTGCGTTGGAAGAAGTGGTAGAATATTGCAGATAGTCAGTAGCATCGTGCCATCCACCAACAACATTTATAAATGTGCTGTCCGGCATTGGCCCATACATTGTATATCCATCATGAGTATGACAGGAATCTTTTAAAAAAGGATTGAAACCGCTGCGTTGTTGACGCATATAAAAAAGACAAAAATCGGCAGCGCCTTTATAAACATCCCGGTCAATTTTAAAAACAGGAGAAACTGCATTGCCTGCTTTCAAAAAATATTTTCCGGGTTTATTAAATGAAGAAAAATTAAGCCGATACGTGTTTGTAAAAGGGCCATACGCGCCAAAAGATTTGCCCGCGTTTTGTGTAAAAACAATTTTGCCGTTGGCAGAATCAATGAGATCAAAAGTATTGATCGGAGAACCCTCTTTACTACACCAAATTGCCACCTTTATTCCATTAGGCGTATATCCCAGTTGGTTAATTCTTATCCATTGATTTGGATTTTCTTTTGGTGAAAAAGAAAAGATAAATCCCACAAATAGAAAAAGTAAAATGATTTTTATGAAAGAAAGGCGGTTGCAAAAAATTTTTTTAATCATAATCCTGATTTTTTATTTGACTAGTCAATTGTAAAATAAAAATCGATCTTTTTTGTTGGTTTACTACATAAAGAATAAAAGATTAAATTTTACAAAACAGAAATTACTTCGCCATTCAACACCGTATATTTTGGTTGAAAATCTTTTGAGAAAATAGTAAGATTTGCTTTTAAGCCTTCTTTTATTTTTCCGCGGTCTGATAAATTCATAACCTGTGCCGGATAAGTAGAACCCATTCGCAGTGCTTCATCCAGTGGAATTTCAGCGCGCTCGGTACAATTTTTAACTGCTTTTAGAAGCGTCAGTTTAGAACCCGACAACGTTCCATCCGGCAAAGTGAACCGATCGTCTTTTTTTACATGAATATAGGCGCCTTCTTTATTTTCTTCCACCGCATCCGTGATAAGAAATAATCTTTCCTGCATCATCCTTTTACTAATCTTCAATGCATTAAAATCCACATGAATTCCATCAGCAATAATGCTCGAATAAACATGTTTAGTAAGATAAGCATCGCCAGGCAAACCGGTATCACGGTGATGTATTGGTGACATTGCGTTAAACAAGTGAGTTGTCGTGGCAATCCCGTTCCCGTAACCTTTTACTGCTTCATCAAAAGTGGCATTGCTATGTCCGGCGGAAACAACAACGCCATTGTCAATCAGTATTTCTATTATTTCTTTGTCAACCATTTCTGGGGCAAGTGTCATAATCTTTAGAACGCCCTCTGCATCTTTCAATAATTCTTTCACCTCCTTCATTTCAGGACGCTTGATATATTTTAGGACATGTGCTCCGCGTTTTATAGGGTTCAAATAAGGACCTTCAAAATGCAACCCCAAAACAGCAGGATGCGGATTTTCCTTAACCACCTTTATCGCTTCATGAAACACCGGCATTGAATTAGTCGCCAGAGTCACATAAAATCCTGTAGTGCCGGATTTCAATATGGCATTGGTCATTGCTTCCAGGGATTCTGCTGAAGGTTTATTTGAAAATAAATATCCACCAGCTCCGTATATCTGAATGTCTATCAGTCCCGGCGCGATCAACTCATTTTTACAATCAATTCGTGCTGCGTTTCCAGGAATCATTTCATTTTCTACAATCCCGATTATTTTATCATTTTCAATCAGAAGCGATTTTCCTGAAATTTCTTCTTCGGAAGTATAAATTGTTCCATTAGCAAAGGCGGTAATCATAATCAATAAATAACAATAATAAAGGCAGAAAAGTACTTCAATTTAATTTAATCTTTCTTGAAAACTACATTCTGAATTCTTTATTCTCTTTGCAATCAGCAAAAAAAGTTCTGGTTTTAAATTATCTTTGTCTCTCATTCCTGTTGGAAAAACAGTAAATCTATTCACATGAGTCAGCAACCCTTCCAAAAATTTATCAATCCAAAAAATAACGCGGCAGTAAAAGAAAAGCATAAGCAGGATAAAAAGAAAGCTAAAAAGCAAAGAGCTGTAGAAATTGAAAAACACTTTGAAGAAAAGCGAGCCGCGCGAACAAGAGGTTTTGAAAATAAACCCGTTCGGGAAAAGAAAGTAGATAAACGACAAAAATATCCTCAAAAGAAAACAGAAATAATTGATAAAAGTTCGTCTACTGATACACCAAAAAAAAGCGCTGTTACAGATGAAATGCCTTTAAATAAATTCATCGCCCACTGTGGAGTTACCTCCCGGAGAGATGCTGTGAATCTGATTATTGAAGGAAAGGTTTCTGTAAACAAAAATATTATTACCCAACCGGCATTCAAAGTCAACGAAAAAGATGACGTCATTTATAACGGCAAAAAATTATTTATTACAAAAAATCTGGTTTATATTTTATTAAATAAACCAAAAGATTATATCACCACAACCGACGATCCGCAGAATAGAAAAACAGTTATACAGTTAACGAAAAATGCGACAGATCAACGGATTTATCCCGTTGGTAGGTTGGACAGAAATACTTCAGGTGTTTTGCTTCTTACCAATGATGGCGATCTGACACAAGAGCTGACTCATCCAAGTTTTAATATAAAAAAAGTGTATGAAGTCAAACTTGATAAACCGCTGACAAAAGCTGATTTTGAAAAAATCCTGAATGGAATAAAGTTAGAAGACGGAGAAATTTTTGCTGATGCCCTGGCATATGCGGATTCAAAAGAAAAGTCAATCATTGGAATCGAGTTGCACAGCGGCCGAAACAGAATCGTGCGCAGAATTTTTGAACATTTAGGATACGATGTAAAAGGCCTGGACAGAGTTATGTATGCAAATCTTACGAAAAAGAATGTAGAGCGCGGAAAGTGGAGGTACCTCGGAGAAAAGGAAATTCGTGCCTTGAAATATATGAACAAAGGCAAAAATATTAGTGGCGCCGGAAATAATAAAAAAATACCAAACCAGAACTTCGAAAATATTTAAACTGTGAAAGGATTTTCAATCATTTCTGAAAACGATGATTTTTTGGCAATCAATAAAGAGCCTGGAATGCTCAGCATACCGGACAGACATGACGAAACGCAGTCCTCTTTATACAAAACATTAAATCAGAAGTACGGAAAAATATTCATTGTCCATCGCCTCGACCGTGATACCAGCGGATTAATCCTTTTTGCAAAAACGGAAGTCACTCACAAATATTTTTCTCAACTTTTTGAAAAGAGAAATATCGAAAAAAGTTATCTCGGAATCGTTCGTGGAATGATGCCCGATAAGAAAGGTTCAATCAACGAACCTATCGGAGAACATCCTTCAAAAAAAGGAGTAATGACTATAACTAAAAAAGGGAAACCGTCTCTGACAAATTATGAAGTACTGGAAGATTTCGGAATTTATTCATTGGTTCAGTTTAATATTCAAAGCGGAAGAACGCACCAGATAAGAGTGCATACAAAATCTCTTGGGCATCCGGTAATCTGTGATGCAGTTTACGGCGACGGAAAACCAATTTTACTTTCCTCATTCAAAAAAAAATATAAACTCAGTCAGCACGATCTGGAAGAAAGGCCGATTATAAGCAGGCTGGCATTGCATTCACACAGTCTGCATTTTAGGGATATACATCAGAAAGAGTTCAACATCGAAGCGCCTTTGCCAAAAGACATGAAAGCACTTTTACAACAACTAGAGAAAAACAGAAGATAAAAACGGTAAAAGAGGATCCGATTTTAAATTTTCAAAACCGGAATCCTCTTTACAATTTTTTAAGACAATTCAGGCTGTGGAGTATACCGCAAATAAGCATTCACTTCCCTGATCCCTTTCGGGAATTTCTTTTCTGCATCTTCCCTGCTCATCGAAGGTGGAATGATGACATCTTCATCATTTTTCCAATCTACTGGAGTAGAAACACTATGATTCGATGTAAGTTGAAGCGAATCAATCACCCGCAAAACTTCTATAAAATTTCTTCCTGTAGAAGCAGGATAGGTGAGCATCAATTTGATTTTTTTATCCGGTCCTATAATAAATAATGAGCGCACGGTCGCAGTCGTAGACGCTTTCGGATGAATCATTCCATAAAGCCCCGAAACTGTTCGGTCTTCATCAGCGATAATAGGAAATTCAACGTTGCAGTTTTGTGTCTGGTTGATATCATTTCTCCAGCCAAAATGTTTATCCAGAGGATCTACACTTACTGCGATAATTTTTACACCGCGTTTATCAAACTCTTTTTGCAATTGTGCAGTTCTGCCCAATTCTGTGGTGCAAACTGGTGTATAATCTGCAGGGTGCGAGAAAATTACCCCCCAGTTGTCTCCGAGAAAATCGTAAAAATTAATTTTACCTTCGGTTGTCTCTGCTGTAAAATCGGGAGCAGTGTCCCCTAATTGTAAACTCATTGTTATTCATTTTATTTGTGAAAGATTTTACGAATATACCATTATCATACAAAATTAGTAGGGTTTTATTCTATAAATTTGCAAATCGTTACAAATTTTTTTTTGCAGCGGCAAAATAATTGCACTGTTATGCTTTCAAAAAAAACTCAATACGCTTTTCGGGCACTGGTTCATCTTGCAGAAAATTATGGGAAAGATCCCGTCAAAATTTCTTCTATTTCTATACAGCAAAAAATCCCTTTAAAGTTCCTGGAACACATTTTAAACGATTTAAAAAAAGCAGAAATGCTTGAGAGCAAGAAAGGAAAGGGCGGCGGGTACATTTTAAAAATTTCTCCAAAAAAAATAAATCTTGCCACAGTTATTCGGGTGATCAACGGGCCTATTGCTCTGTTACCCTGTGTTAGTTTAAATTTTTATGAAAAATGTTTGGACTGTAATGAAGAAAGCTGTGGTATACGGAAAATGATGTTAATCGCGCGGGACGCTACTTTGAAAGTTTTGGAGAAGAAAACACTAAGCGATATGATGAATAAGGAATGTGGTGGTTATTAATTCCACTTTATCCTAATTCTTTTTCCCAGTAAAAGAACAAATAACCAGAATTTTCATTTTCCAGAAGCCCGCACTACGCTGCTTTTACCGAACCTGTTTTTAACTTCATCAAGTGTTTTATACAAACTATTTTTTCTTATGGTATCATGAAATATGTTGGCCTGTAATACAACATTATTGAAATCGCTGAGGCGCACACCCAACAACCGGACTGCGTTTCCTTTTTTATATAATTTATGAAAAAGTGCTTTGGCAATCGGAATTATTTCATCATCAGCAGAAGTGTATGGAATGCTTGCCTGGCGAGACTTTGTCTCAAAATCAGGGTATCTTAATTTTATCGTTACACATCCGGCAACCCGCTCTCCTTTTCTCAATTCAAAACAAATTCTTTCTGTCATACGTACAATTTCACTCATCAGAAAATCTATGTCAGAAACATTTTCATTGAAAGTGTTTTCTTTGGAAATAGATTTTGGTTCACGGTATTCTGTAATAACAGATGTATGATCTCCCTGGGCTTTATTCCATAATTCATGCCCCCATTTTCCCAACAATTTTTCAAGAGCTTCAGGAGTTGTCTGGTGAATATCACGAATGAATTTAATTCCATGGTATTGTAAAATTTTATTAGATTGCTCACCTACACCCGGTATTTTATTCACCTCTAATGGCGCTAAAAATTCCTTTTCTTTTCCCAAAGGAACCTGTAAGAATCCGTTAGGTTTTGCTTCGTTAGTGGCCATTTTTGCAATCATTTTATTTTTTGCAATTCCAAATGAAATCGGGAGCCCGGTTTCATTCATGATCATTTCGCGCAATTCTATAGTCCATTTCAACGGATCAAAAAATTTGTCCATCCCCTGCAAATCAATATAAAATTCATCAACAGAAGCCTTTTCAAAAAGTGGGGCTTTCGAAGCAATAATCTGCGTCACCCATTTTGAATATCGCGAATATTCAGAATAGTTACCTGAAATTACAATTGCATTCGGACATAGTCTCATGGCAGTTTTCATCGGCATGGCCGAATGTATTCCAAACTTTCTTGCTTCATAAGTACAAGTGGTAACAATCCCTTTTTCATTTTGTCCACCGACGATAACCGGCTTTCCCTTTAGTGAGGAATCTTTCAAAATTTCCACTGAAACAAAAAAAGAATCGAGATCAAAGTGAGCAATGATATTTGAGGCTTCAGACATACGATCCTAATTTAGAACTTCATGCATCACGCATTTTTATAGATTTCCAATAATCCATCGGGAAGATGTACATATAATCTACGTTTTTTCTGATCGATCTTTTCCAACGAATTTTCATGGATCGGAATGAGAACTTCTTTATGATCAATCATGATTGCACATAAAATCTGTTGAGGTTGCTCGATCACTTCAATCACTTCCCCCAATTCTTCCAGCTCATGAACAATCATAAATCCAAGAAAAGAAATAGGAGCGGCAGTTGCAGCAAATTTTTTGAAATCAATCTCCATGAGCCAGACTTCTTTCTTTATCAAAAATTTTGCAGCTTCTTTTGATTCAATCCCATCAAGTGAAATAAAAATTTCACGCTCATTTTTTATTTTTGTTGAAGTTATAAAATAAGGAAAAAATTCTTCTCCTTTTTCTTCAATAAAAATAGTTTCCAACCCTTTTAGAGAAGTCTTTTTTCCCAGGCTGTGCTGCAAAATGAATTGTCCTTCTATTCCGAAAGTCGCTGTTAATTTTCCTATCTTAAAATATTGATTCATCACAGACAAATGTAGCCAATTGGGCTCCACAAAAGCTATTCGGGATTTATTAGTTTTGCTAAATTTCGGGAATTATATTTTCGTATTCCTATTTATCACTAATAATTATTGCCATTAAAAGATCTAATTTATTGAAAAATAAATTTTTATCTATTCCCAGTTACAGCCTGAAATACACTTGCATAAAAAAAGTGAGCACCATTACAGTGCCCACCCCCAAAATTACAATTACAAAAAAAGTTATGCACCCAAATATTCTTTCAATAGATTACTGCCAGTAAATGTTTTCAATTTTTCCAATGCTTTATCTTTTATTTGCCTGACTCTCTCTCTTGTAAGCCCGTATTTTATGCCGAGATCTTCGAGGCTTACTGATTCATCAACATTAATTCCATAGAAATAACAGATTACTTCTTTTTGTCTCGGAGTGAGCAATGTTAGAGACCGTTGAATTTCCTTCCTCAAAGAGTCATCAAATAATATTCGTTTATCTGCACTATCTGCATTCCCATTTACAAGCACATCGATTAGAGTGCTTTCTTCCCCATCGCTTAAAGGCGAATCCATGCTCAGGTGCCTGGCTGCAACACCCATTGTCGCAGACACTTCCTCCGATTCAATATGTAGCAAAGAAGCCAGCTCCTCTGTTGTAGGAGTACGTTCATACTCTTGTTCCAGTTGCGAATAAGCACGGCTGATCCTGTTTGATAATCCAACCTTATTTATCGGTAATCTTACAATCCGGGATTGTTCTGCAAGTGCCTGCAGGATGCTTTGACGAATCCACCAAACCCCATAAGAAATAAATTTGAATCCACGTGTTTCATCAAAACGTTGTGCAGCTTTTATTAACCCAACATTTCCTTCATTGATCAAATCCGGAAGTGAGAGCCCCTGGTTTTGGTATTGCTTGGCAACAGAAACAACAAAACGCAAGTTAGCTTTGGTAAGTTTATTGATCGCATCCTGATCACCTGTCTTTATACGCTTTCCTAACTCTACTTCCTCCTCAGGCGAAATCATTTCGACCCTACCTATTTCCTGTAAATATTTCTCCAGACTTTCACTTTCACGGTTTGTGATGGATTTTGAGATCTTTAAAGAACGCATACTCATACCTAGATAATTTAAATGTTAGAAGATAAATGTTCAGCCTTCCTGATTCTCTTCGTAGTAAACGCACATTTCAATCTCAAAGTATGTTACAACAGAAATAATGTTCTTTTTGAATACTCAAAAATGTATTTCAAGTATAAAATAAAAAAAAATTTTGAAATAAATATTAAAAAAAACGATAAATGTAGTTTGTTAGTTAATTTATTTTATATTATTGCAGATATTGACGTTATCAAATTAATAATGAGTAAGAAAATAAAATATACTGTCGAATACCCGGTAAGATGTTCTCCTGCCATATTATTTGAATTCCTTTCAACCTCCTCAGGATTGCAGGAATGGTTTGCGGATAAAGTGGAAGATGAGAATGGGTTGTTCACCTTTTCCTGGTCAGGATCCCCAGAGGAAGCGGAAATTATCGAAATTGAAGAAAACAAACGAATTCGTTTTCATTGGGTAGATTCTCCAAAAGATGAATTTTTTGAATTCAGTATTGAAAAATATGAAGTGACCAATCAAACCATTTTGGTGATCCATGATTTTGCAGAAAAGAAAGAAATAAAGGATCAAAGTCAGCTTTGGGAAGCGCAGGTTAAAGAGTTATTTTATCGCCTGGGAAGCTAAGTTTTATAAATTTAATGATTTCTTTAAAAGTATTTATCAAAAAGACTTCTGCAAGATTCCAATCCCTTAATTCAATTTTTTTTGCGATTTTAAAGTAACTTTTTTCGTATAAACGTTCAATTTCATTCTTAGTTAGCTCATTTATGTTTACGAAGTTTGATCTGTCAAAGTCGTGTTCCCACTGAGTTTCATGCACACATACTGAAAAATTATTCTCTTTCAAAAACATGTTTTTATTTAAATGATCCCCATGATCAATCATCGCTTTGCCGGAAAGATGAAATGAAATACTAAAAAAATTTCCCCACCAAAAAAGTGTTCTCACCGCAAAAATATTTTCCTTGCCGAATATTGAAGGGTAATCAAGAATCAAATAAGGTAGTCCTTTATAATTTTCTCCTTTCGTTATTTTACCACCAGGCTTTTGTAATTCTAACGGAAGAAACTGTTTTTCCGCATCAACGATTTTCTTATACTCATCATTTAAACGTCCAAAAAGATGATACACTTTTTTGATAATTAATTGTTTTGTAAATATCCATTCTGTGTTATTTACCAATTCCATTTCAAACATCGAAAGCTGTATTTTTGCTTCTTCATCCATATTTGAAATTTACAACAAAAGAGGTAACCATCTTTGATTTTCTGATGTTTAAAAAACTGGACAAACTCATATTGAAAGCATTTGTGTGGCCATTTATCGCCACATTTTTTATTACGTTATTTGTTTTCATGATGCAAATCCTATGGAAATATATTGACGATCTGGTTGGAAAAGGGCTTGATTTATTGACACTGACAAAGTTTTTAATTTATGCAAGCGCCACGTTGGTAACGCTGGCGATGCCTATCGCCATCCTGCTTTCTTCTATAATGACCTTTGGAAAGTTGGGGGAGAATTTTGAATTAGTTGCCATCAAATCTTCAGGAATTTCGTTGCTGCGTTTCATGAGACCCTTGTTTTATATCACGATTTTATTGTCAGGAGTAGCATTTTTATTTGCCAACTATATTGCTCCGGTTGCTAATTTAAAATTCGCAGTGATCTATCATGATATTTATGAAAAGAGTCCGGCGTTTGATTTAAAAGATGGAGTATTTTACAATGGCTTTCAGGGCTTTTCTATTAAAGTTGATAAAAAAGACCAGGATAGAAG
The DNA here is from genome assembly GCA_039935455.1 of Ginsengibacter sp. Taxonomy (GTDB): domain Bacteria; phylum Bacteroidota; class Bacteroidia; order Chitinophagales; family Chitinophagaceae; genus Ginsengibacter. The sequence continues at coordinate 33,564 of JBDTKF010000030.1, read as the reverse complement.
CACCTTGCACAACGTGCTGATTTACGAACAATCAAACGGCGTTCAGGATAATACGATCATTTCTGAAGGTGGTAAAATGGCGATCACTGCTGATAAAAAGTTTCTCGAATTCCGGTTGGAAAACGGAAATCGTTATGAAGAAACCGGGAATTTTAACGCCGATAAAAATGAATTCGTAAATCTTGGTTTCAAAGAATACAATAAGCTTTTTGATCTGAGCCAGCTTAATCTTCAAAAAACTTCTGATAGTCTTTTTATGAATAATATCCGGATGAAAACCATGCGGCAATTAAATGTAGATCTTGATTCATTAAAGAAAGTGCCGGATTCATTGTACAAAAAAAACAGAGCCTTGCTCGCTTCCTATGTTAGGTATTCAAAGTATAAAGATAGTGTGCCACCAAAAAAAGAAATCATAATCGCGAAGCAAAAAGAAACTCCACAAAAAAAAATCACCACGTTCGATTCCCTAATTCCGGATAGTTTACAATCAATCGTTCATAACAAAACTCTTTCAGACATCAGCAATATTAGAAATGTTCTGCAAATTGCCAGCTCTGACCACAAAATACAGGACGATGACTTCACTTTACATGAGATAGAATGGCACAAAAAATTATCTCTTTCAATTGCCTGTCTTGTCCTCTTTTTTATTGGAGCGCCGCTTGGTTCAATTATTCGAAAAGGCGGGCTCGGATTACCTTTGGTGATGGCACTGTTATTCTTTATGATATTCTATTTACTGAATATTTTCGGAGAAAAATTTACGAAAGACCATGTGCTGATTCCGATTATTGGAATGTGGTTACCCGTAATTATTCTTTCGCCAATTGGGTTTTTTCTTACCTATAAGGCCATGCACGATTCACAACTTTTTAATAAAGAATATTATTACCGTTTTTTTAGAAATATAAGACTCACCATGCAAAAAATGAATGGAACTTTTATCAATCGAAAAAAAGAAGGATAATTAACTTTTAGCGTTCCATTGAAACGATGGTTGAATAGATTGATTGAATCTGAAATCGGAAGCTGTTTCCTATAATTGACTCAGCCTTTGCAGTAGAGGCACCTATAAGATACAACTAAAACAAAGGCTGATAAATTGAAAAGCAATCTGCTGCAAATGTAAATAAACCTTTCATTCCTAACCAAATATTTTATCTTAACTTTTTACGAATTCGGTTAATTTTTAATTCAAATGATATATATTTTTAAAAAGTTTTACATTCGCCCCTGTTTATTTTACAAAATTATTAAAGTTTGATATGGAAGAATGGAAAGAATTTCAGGAAAAAAACAAGGACCGTTTTTTAAGTGAAATGATGGAACTGTTACGGATTCCATCAATAAGCGCAAAGAAGGAACATAACAGCGATATGATAAAATGTGCCGATGCTGTGAAAGAAAGTTTTTTGAAAGCAGGTGCAGACAAAGCCGAAGTGATGCAAACAGATGGCTTTCCGGTCGTATACGCAGAGAAAATTATTGACAAAAACAAACCAACAGTTTTGGTATATGGGCACTATGATGTTCAGCCACCGGAACCACTGGAACTTTGGCATACCTCTCCTTTTGAGCCTGTGATAATAGACGGAAAAGTTTTTGCGCGTGGTTCTGCGGATGACAAAGGACAATTCTTTATGCACCTAAAAGTTTTGGAGACGATGGTTAAAACAAATACCATGTTTACCAATATCAAATTTATTATTGAAGGTGAGGAAGAAATTGGTTCGCCCAATCTGGGGAAATTTGTAGCTCAAAACAAAGATCTTCTAAAAGCGGATGTAATCCTGATCAGCGATAGTTCCATGTTAAGCCTTGATACGCCTTCACTGGATATTGGAGTGCGGGGTTTATCATACATCGAGGTTGAAGTAACGAGTGCTGAAAGAGATTTACACAGCGGAACTTATGGCGGTGGCGTTATCAATCCAATAACTGTTCTGGCAACAATGATTGCAAGTTGCCACGATGAAAACAATCACATCACGATCCCGGGTTTTTATGATGATGTTTTAGAAGTAACAGAACAAGAAAGGACCTTGCTGGCCAAGGCTCCTTTTGATGAAGATGAATATAAACAGGAAATCGGGATCAAGGAATTATGGGGCGAAAAAGGGTATACAACCAATGAACGAACCGGCATCAGGCCTACACTTGAAGTAAATGGAATTTGGGGTGGATACATCGGTGAAGGAGCAAAAACAGTTTTACCGTCAAAAGCTACTGCAAAGATTTCTGCAAGGTTGGTTCCTGATCAGAGTTCTGAAAAGATAACCAAAAAATTGATTGAATATTTCACTTCAATCGCTCCTTCTTCAGTCACTGTAAAAGCGTTTGAACATCATGGAGGTGAGCCTTATCTTACTCCAATCAACAGCATGGGATATATGGCGGCTACAAAAGCTATAGAAACCACTTTTGGCAAAACTCCGGTGCCTCTTCGCGGCGGTGGAAGCATTCCAATCAGCACGATTCTTGAAAAAGAATTGGGTGTAAAAATTATTTTTATGGGATTTGGACTTGACAGTGATAATCTTCATTCACCCAATGAAAAATATGGAATTGTGAACTTTAATAAAGGCATAGAAACCATTCCTTATTTCCACAAATACTTTGCAGAATTATTCACAAATTCATAGAAGGAGAATTCAGGTTTTTTGTTCGTTTACTGCATTCAGATATCTGGTGAATCGTTAATCCTGCAAAAATGGATTGTGGCTGATTTCATTACCAATAGTAGTTTGAACACCGTGGCCGGGAAAAACTTCTACATTCTCAGGTAACTTAAATAATTTTTCTTTGATACTTTTTATCAGATCTTCCAGGTTTCCATAAGGCAGATCGGTGCGTCCAATGCTGTTGTAAAACAGAACATCTCCACTAATGATGAAATGCTGCTTCTCACAATAAAAACAAATGCTACCAGGCGAATGTCCGGGCGCATGAATGATTTTTAGTTGATCATCTCTCAAAGTAACTACATCACCTTCTTCCAAATAATTCACTTCGCCCTGGTAATTATCAAAAGGTAGATTGAACATTAAACCTGATGCCGGGGCCATTTCCAAAATCTCTTTCTCCAGTAAATGAGTATTTAACGTTAAATTATATTCTTCTGCAATAAATTTATTGCCAAATACATGATCCAGATGACAATGCGTATTTAATAAAATTTTGGGCTGTAATTTGTGAAGTGAAATATACGTTTTGAGTTCTTCTTTTTCAGCATCGTCATAGCATCCTGGATCGATAATGATGCATTCGTTGAATTCATTATAAAGGATGTACGTATTTTCCTGAATTGGATTAAATATAAAACTTTTGATTTGAAACATACGCTAAGTTATCCGAATATAAATTCATTTTATTGATTAACATGAAACGACTAATTTTAGACCGACTATAATGTACAACGCAATGCAAGATCATAAGAAACCGACCTATAAAAAAATATTTCTCTTCGTACTTTTTTTATTCTTAGCCGGATTTGCCGGAGCCCAGGTGAGCACGGTTCAGTTTGGTAGAAACCGTTTGCAATTCAAAAAAATGAAATGGCAATATTATCAAACCCGGAATTTCAATTCTTACTTCAATCAAAATGGGCAGGAGCTTGCAAAATTTGTGGCCCAGGTAGCCGAAGAAGAACTCCCATCCGTTGAAAAATCAGTCGAATACAGTTTGCAAAGGCGCGCCAATATTGTGATCTACAACTCCTTTGATGATATGAAACAAAGCAACATCGGACTTGAACAAGATTGGCAAAATGCAGGAGGCGTGACGAAGCTGGTCAATAATAAAATGATCATTTACTTCAATGGAAACCACGCTGATCTTCGGAAGCAAATTCGGGAAGGCATTGCAGGAATTTTAGTTCGAAACGTTCTATTTGGTGAAGATTTGGGAGAAGTTGCCGGTAACGCAGCACTACTCGATCTTCCACAATGGCTGATTGATGGCTACATCGCTTATGTGGGTGAAAATTGGAGTACGCAATTAGACGATGATTTGAAAAGTGAAATACTAAGTAATAAATACAAAAACTTTTACCAGTTTGCTTTTGAAAGGCCGTTACTGGCCGGACATGCGTTTTGGTACTACATCGAAGAAAAATATAAAAAAGAAAACACCTCTTACTTGCTTTACCTGGCGCGGGTTTACAAAAGTTTGAAACGGGCTTCACAACAGGTTACGAAAGAGAGAAAGTTCAAAGATGTGCTTGCCAATTTTATGCAATACCAGGAAGAGAAATACGATAAAGATATTTCTCACCGAAAAAATTATCCAAAAGGAAGTGAGATTACAGAATACACCATCGGAAAGAGAATCAATTATTTTCATTTCAATTTAAATCCAAATAAACGCAGCGGCGATTTTGCTGTCGTTCAGTATAAAAAAGGGCAGTACAGATTGATTTTAAATTTAGACGGAACTGACAAAACTTTACTCAAGTTCGGAGTAAAAACTTATCAGAATGCAATCAATCCAAACTACCCGATGATGGCCTGGGATCCAAAAGGGACAAGGCTTTCTGTACTTTACCAGGAAGAAGGCAGGCTCAAACTTTTTGTATACGATGTGATTACCAGGGTTAAACCCTATAAAAGGGATTTAACCAATATTTTTGACCAGGTGCAGGATATGAAATACATGATGACCAGTAGTACCCTTCTGTTTAGTGCAGTAAAAAATGGGCACTCAGACATTTACACGTATGATATTGAAAATGAAAAACTGAAACAAGTCACAAATGATGTGTATGATGATCTTGACCCATCTTTTGTCTCTTTTCCCGGCAAGACGGGAATCCTCTTTTCAAGCAACCGCCCGTCAGCAACAGCAAAAGGAAGCGACACTTCATTACTCAATAACCGTTTTAATATTTTTTTAATTACTGATTTTGCAACCGACAAAGCTGCACTCAACCAAATATCACAATTATCAAAATTGCCATTCGGCGATGCGCGTTATCCTTCACAGTATAATGACAACCACTTCACTTTCGTAAGTGATCTAAACGGCATTGGGAACAGGTATGCGGGATTTTTTACAACCACAAAAGCGGGTCTGGACACGATGGTAATTGTAGGCGACGAAATTTTGAGAAACCCAACTTTGGAAGAAGTAGATTCCACTTTAAGGGCATTGAAAAAGCCGGATATAGATTCAGTCGCCGTCGTTTCAATTTCAAATGATTCTGCTTATGTATTTCCATTAACTAATTATGCAAGCAGCATTTTGGAAACCAGAGAGGCGGGCGAAAATAACCAGGTGAGTGAAGTAACGAGACAAAGTGATGATAAAATTTTATTCAAATTAAAGATTGATGAAAATACTTTAAAACGCAGAAATGTAAGTGCGCGGTCAACAGCGTACATGAAAAGATTGATGGAGCAAAGCCGGATTTCAGCGGGGCAGGAGATTCAAAATGCACCACCCCTTTCTCAACAGGAGGATATCTTTCAGCATGAGTTTACGCCGGAAAAGAAAGATAGTGCGCAATCTGACGCTTCAATTTCACAACCTGTTGCTGAATCTATTGTCTTATCCAATGCAGAATTATATCCTTACAAACCCAGAAAATTTGCCGCCGATTATATCATTGCCGGTTTCAATAATAATGTTTTGGGAACCAGGTACCAAACCTACCAGGGTGGTTCGGGTCCAATTACTCTTTCATCCAATAATGGATTGAATGGGATTATCAATCTTGGTACGGCGGACATTATGGAAGACCTCAAGATCTCAGGTGGCTTCCGGCTTTCAACCAATTTGAAAGACAATGACTGGCTGCTAAATTTTACCGATTTGAGAAAAAGAGTTGATTGGGGATTGATGTATTACCGGAGCGTACAGCAGGTTGCTTTTGGCGACACCACCTCTTATTACCCGGGAAAAATATTTTCAAATTTATACCAGGGAAGTATTTCCTACCCATTTGACGAGGTAAGAAGTCTGCGTCTAAACTTTGGCGTCAGAAGAGATCATATAGTTATCAATGCGATTGATCAAACCTCTCTTCTTGCTCCCGGTGCAACTAAAACATATGGTTTGCTGCATTTGGAATATGTGTATGACAATACATTAAACCCTGTTCAAAATATCTGGAATGGCGTGCGTTACAAGGCTTATATCGATTACAATTCTCAAATTGGCAAATTGCCAAATGGCCAGGACGGACGGAATACTTTCAATTTTGGTTTTGATGCAAGAGCATATTATCCGATCTATCGTAATTTTATTTGGGCAGGAAGAGTGGCTGGCGATTTCAGTTGGGGCAATCAAAAATTAATTTATTATCTCGGAGGAATTGATAACTGGTTTATGTTTGGAGCAAATCAGAAAACAGAGAACGGTAAAACCTCCTATCGTTATTTCAATCCTGATAACAACCCTGATCCTGATCAGAATTATGCGTTCCAATCATTGGCCGTTAATCTACGTGGGTTTATTCAAAACGCGGCAAATGGAAATAATGCAACCGTGATCAACAGTGAATTCAGGCTACCGGTATTTACTACTTTTTTCAGTAAACCAATCAATAATGCATTTGTCAGAAATTTTCAATTAATTCAATTTATTGATTTAGGCGCTGCCTGGAATGGCGCTTACGATAAACTGGCCCGGCCTTCAATTACATACCGCAATCCAATCGATCCCACAGTTGCCATAAAGCTTAAAGCGCCCGGAGTAGGTCCTTTTCTTGGCGGTTATGGCTTCGGTGCACGAAGCACCTTGTTAGGTTATTTTCTGAAGTTTGATGCCGGATGGCCGATGAATGGATTTTTCCGCGGAAAGCCGATTCTTTATTTCAGCATGGGAGTTGATTTTTAAGAAATTAATTTTGAAAGTCTGAGCCACCGTTTTGTCTGCATCACGGATTTTTTGGATTAAAGGATTACACTGAAAAAAAATACCATGCCGTTGTTCGTGACTCCATCAACCAACTATCTTGATTCTAACGTTGGAAAGGCAAACCTTATGAACCAAAATATAAATCCGGATTATTTGTTTGTTTACTGGGGCAGGTTCTGAGAATGTTATGGTGAAAAAAGATTGGAGGCATTCATCTTTTTTTGTGGCCTCGCCAGGAATCGAACCTGGATCTGGAGCTTCGGAAACTCTTATACTATCCATTATACTACGAGGCCATTGATTGCGGATGCAAACATCCAACTTCTATCTTTTCATGATCCGAAAGCTGCAATATTACTCCCAAATATTTTAACAGCAATCGCAATTAATATCACTCCGAAAAATTTTCTGATGACAATCAGGCCGCTGGGGCCTAAAACTCTTTCACCCATTTAAGTGATTTTAAAACAATAAAAATAATAACACAATTAATCAAAATTCCCAGTAAGATATTCACATCATGATACCCCGCTTTCAAAGACATGATCGTAGTAAGTGTTCCCGAACCGGCGATCAATGGAAATGCTATGGGAACCATGCTTCCGCTTTTAGGGTTGTTTTCGGCTTTAAAAAATTCAATCCCCAGGATCATTTCCAGGCCGATAATAAAAATGACCAAACTTCCCGCAACCGCAAATGACTGAACATCCAAACCGAGCAGATTCAAAAATTGTTCTCCGACAAATAAAAATAAAATCATTAAAGCTCCGGAGGCAATCGTTGCCTGCAATGACCGGATTTGTCCGCCCATCTTGTCTTTCAAAGAAATTAAGACCGGGATAGATCCTAAAATATCAATTACCGCAAACAAGGTAAAAGTGATGGTGATCAACTCATTTTTCGAAATGTTGGAAAAGTTCGGCATTCATTTTTTCTCAAATTTAAGAAAGTTGAACCACTGAATCTATACAAAAAAACATTTACAAATAAATCCAACAGAACATCTTTATAACCTGATTTTTGCGCCTGCGTTCACATTGAATCCTTTGGTAGCAAATCCCCTGCTTACGAAATACTGCTGATCAGTTATATTTTGGAAATCAGCAAAAACCTCGAAAGTCTTATTGATTTTATATTGGCCATAAAGACCCAGCAAATAATAACCTTTCAATTTATAAGAAGGGCCATTGTATTGTGGTTCAAAAGCTTTGCTTGCTGTTTTGAAAGTTGCGGCGATGAATAATTCTTTTGTTGCCTGGTAGTTCAGGAAAAAGTTCATTACACTTGCAGGCCTTTTATATAAATTGAAATACGAAGTATCTTTTGTAGCCGCGTGTTTTGTAGAAATTTTGCCATCTACATACGTATAATTCAAAGATGCCGATAACGTTGGCAAAAAATGAAAAGTAGCTTCCGTTTCAATTCCAAAATCATGTTGCTGATCTGCATTGATATACCTGCTTGCATAAGTTACAGGATCAGTAAAGAAATAAAAAACATCTTTTCCGTCCCTGATAAATCCGGTAATTCTTACATTCATTTTGTTAGAAGAATATTGCGAGCCGGCTTCAAAACTTGTTGTCACTTCAGGTTTCAGCCTTTTATTTCCATATTCAGAGTACAACTGGTAAATAGAAGGCACCCGATACCCGGATGAAATATTGGCGTAAATTTTATAATGTTCATTCAAAATGAAAAATGGATTCACGGATGAAGTGAAATTGCTGCCATAGATACTATGGTGATTCCATCGGCTACCGAGATCAAGGTTGAATCCCTTTTTATTTTTGAACATCAAAGAAGCATAGTAACTGAATTGGTTTGTTTTGGCGCTGTCAGAAGAAATGGGCAATGCGGGAAAACCGTAATCAGGGTAAAAGATGTAGCGCTGATCGCTTGCATTTTGTCTGAAATCTGCGCCACTCAATAATTCGATATGATCGCTCAAATTCAAGCTGGTATATAATTCTGCAAAATGAGAAGTGCCTGCATATTTCCCTGACTGGTATGTTGAGAATCCACCAACAGATAAAGAATCATCCAAAAAATTTCGGTTGAAACGGTTATAACTGTATTGCATTCTGATAAATCCTTTCTTTAGCCGATAATCAACTACGGTTCCCGCAATCAGGTTATTATTGTGGTTGGTATAATCCTTATCGTCCTGAAACGCACCGGCGTCAAGGTCTGCCCGATTATTGTTGTATTTTCCAAACACACGGAAGGAAGTTTTTTTGAACGGTTTAAAACTATAATTCAACTGAAATACGTCCTGGTTGAAACCATCTTTATCAAAATTATTTTTCCCCGTAGAATCATAAGCAGAAGAAAATCCGCGGCTCTTTATTTTATTGTAAGAAATAAAAAACGTTTGTCCGTGGCCGGGCGTACCACTCAATGAAATGGCTCCTTTGTAGGTTTGATAACTTCCGGCAGAAATATCTGCATTGAAATTTAATGGCTTCTTACCTGGCTGTTTGGTAATAATATTAATCACTCCGGCCACCGCATCCGAGCCATACAGAGTCGATTGAGACCCTTTTAAGATCTCAATTCTTTCGACGTTATCCAACGCAAAATTATTCAAATCAAATTCATTGCTGATGCCGGATGGATCGTACAATGGAATGCCATCAAGCAAGATTAACGTGCTTCCTGACGAAGCACCGCGGGTATAGACCGTTTGATTGGTTCCTAGATTATTATCGGCCCCGTTGATTATCATCCCGGGTTGCGTATTTAATACTTCACCCAAAGATTTTCCAAAACTTCTTTGCAATTGTTCCCGGCTAATCACATGAACTACTTTCCCTGTTTCGCTTTGTTTTATCGGGGTTTTTGTAGCCGTAACAATCACTTCGTTTAGTGTTTTGGCAGAGTCTTGCGCATACGAATTAAAAGAGGCAAATACTAAAAACGCAGTAAAAATTCTACATCTCATTTCTGAAAAATTTTAATCTTTAAAAAAAAAATAAAAGGAAATCAGAAGAAATATAAAATGCACCCAGCCACTTTACATCTCCGCTTTTCTCCCGAAAGCATTGAATAAAAATTGATAAGTGGCAGGTCTTCTGGCTTAGTACAATCTTAAAAGCCTTCCCGTTCCTATTTTAGAACAGTGGCAAAAGAATTAAGATCTTCCAATTCTGCTATATGCAGCACTGGCGTACTTTACAGCTACGGGGATAGCTCCGGAATTGAACCGGATTCCCATTTTAATCCCGGGTTTATGCGGGAACCAATTATGCTGCAAATGTAAATTCAATAAACCTGAAATTCAAAAAACATTTTTATTAGTTCATTTGCAGAAAATGGAAATCAGGGTTAAATGTTTGCCTGCTGTAAGGTTTCAATTTGGAAAAAACATTTAACGATAGAAGTACTCAAATCTTATTGAAATGGAAAACTATACCGGCATAGAAATTTCTTCCGGGGGCCGCATTATAATAGCGGCCAACCGCGGCATTAATGTCATTGCCAAGGCTGTATTTTGTATCAAAAATATTATCTGCGCCAGCAAAAATTTCAGTGCTGATCTTTTTGGCAAGGCCTTTTTTGAATCCCAGTTTTGTTCCCAAAAGATTATAGGACGACGCATAAGCAGAGTTGGCATCATTGAGCGCAATCCGGTCTGTGTAATTATAAGTTATATTGAGATAGATCCCTGCTTTGGTTTTAACGTCAAGGCCTGCGACAACTACGTTCGGAGCCGCACCAGGTAATTTATTTTTTGAGAAATCTGTGCTCACCTGCTTAAAATCTCCATAATGGAAATCGTGTAAGGCATAGCTGACCCACACTTTGGCTGAATTAATGAAATGCGACGGCATCTCTGCTATTTGGTAAGAAGCATACGTCTCCACTCCTTTTTGTTTAGCAGAACCGGCATTTACATAATAATAAACCCCATCAACATCAATCCGTTGCACAATAGTATTTTTCAGGTCAAAGAAAAAACCACTCATATCAAAATACAATTTGTTGTGCAACAGCGAACCTTTAATTCCCAGTTCATAATCCATTCCTTCTTCCGGTTGCAAATTGGTACCGAACAATCCATCAGAACGAAGCACTTCAGAAACCGTTGGCGGAGAAAAACCACGGGCAACACTTGCATATACGGATACATCTTTCTTTACCTGTTTGAGTATCGCGATGTGTGGGGGCATTTGGTTTTTGAAGACTCTTGTTTGTGTGGTTGACGGCCTGGCAGAAAGGTTAACATCCCGGATGGATGATTTATTCAAACTTACGCCACCAGTTATTGTCCAGCCATGAGGCAATTCAAAATCTGCCTGAGCAAAAAGCATGTATTGCCAGTTGTTCAAATTATCATCAGATCTTATTGAATCTGCAACACCGAGTTTATTTCCATAATCCCGGGTATTGAAAAAACCTTTTTGCGCTTCTCCTCCAAAGTTGAGTTGAAAAGCAGTTTCACCAAGTTGCTTCTTATATTGAAAAACACTTCTGCCTCCAAAATGTGGTTCTTTCCGATATTCATAAACTCTTATCCCAGGATTGGTAAAATCGGTATAAGATCCATACAGAGAAGTGGTGTTTTGCCAGCGATCATTGAACTCAAATTCATTAGTAAACCCTGCGAGGAATATCTTTTGATAAATTGCCGCTTTGTTTTGTATGGCGCCAGGTTGCGAACCAGAACCAGGCCTTGCTTGTTTAGGATTCGCATTATATTGAGCAAGGTTTAATCCACCGGGTGTTTGATAATAAAGATCACTGTACGACATGAATGTACGCAGTGATTGTTTGTTATTCACCTTCAATAAGTTTTCCCAGGTTGCAATATCTCTGCGCATCTTTGCCTGCTGGCGATAACCATCACTTGTCTGGTGTGAAAAATTAAAACTATTTTGGTGATTCGCATCCCCCGTTCTTACATTCGCATTCACCTGGTTGGTATTAAAACTCCCCGCGGTGTAAGCAAGCGAAATTCCATCGTTCCATACATTTGGCAAAGTATGTATGAGCATAGCACCTCCAATACCTGCTCCATATAAGCTGCTTGCCGGTCCTTTAATTATTTCTATAGAATTGAAATTATTGAAACTAAGCTGGTTCAAATACGTATTGCCACTGGGATCAGTAAGCGGTATGCCATTTAAATAAATCTTCACATTACGCACACCAAACGGAGAACGTAATGAACTGCCACGGATATTGAGCCGGTAACTTCCTGGTGAACGTTCTTCCATGCTTACCCCAGGTGTAATATTCAATGCAGGCAATATGCTCAAATTGCCAAACCGGTTTAGTTGTGCAGGCCCAATAACACTAACCGGCGCTGCTACATCAATCAGGTGGCGGTTTTGCTCATACGCTTTCACAATTACGTTTTCTAAAATTTTAGTTGTATCATCAGGAACGGTTTGTGCAGATAAAGAACTAAGGGAAAATAAAAAAAAGATATAGATTAGCTTCATTCGGGTACAATTAAATTAATTCACAAAAGTAACTCTAAATGTTTTTTACCTTCCATTTATAAAAAATACAAAACCCTCCAGGAATCATTCAGGAGTTTTGATTTGTATAAGAAACCGAAATAAAATTAAAACCATAAAGTAAAAATGATCGATCCTAAAAGAGTATCAAATATTTTAAACGAATTGGGAGAAGATCGCCAGGATTATTTCAATGCGATCGCTCCGCCAATAATTCAGACCAGCAACTTTGCCTTCAAAAGGGTCGCCGATTTCCGTGATGCACTCGAGAATGAATCAACAAGATATCTTTACAGTCGTGGCCTGAACCCCACTGTTCAAATCTTATCGCAAAAACTGGCAGCTCTCGATGGCGCTGAGGATTGCCTCGTATTCAACAGCGGAGCAGCAGCAATTTTCACGGCTGTATTTGCTAACATAAAAAGTGGCGATCACATTATTTCTGTAGAAAAACCATATACCTGGGCCCAAAAAATGTTCGACAATGTATTACCCAGATTTAATGTAACAGTCACTTATGTTGACGGTAGAAACATCGAAAATTTTGAAAATGCCATTCAACCTAATACGTCTGTCATCTATTTGGAATCGCCCAATAGCTGGACCTTTTATTTGCAGGATCTTGCTGCTGTAGGAAAACTGGCCAGATCAAAAAAGATAGTTACTATATGCGATAACAGTTATTGTTCTCCCTTATACCAACGGCCCATAGAATATGGCATTGACCTCGTTTTACAGAGTGCCACAAAATACATCAACGGGCACAGTGATGTGGTAGCGGGCGTCCTGAGCGGTACCAAAGCTATGGTTAAAAAGATCTTCAGCAGTGAATATATGAATATGGGAATCGGTACAACGCCTTTCAATGCATGGTTATTAATTCGTGGGTTAAGAACGCTGCAGATAAGGCTTTCACAAATTTCAGAAACGACAATAACCGTAGTAAATTTCTTAAAGAATCATGAAAAAGTTGAGGATCTGATATTCCCTTTCGACAAAGATTTTCCCCAATATGACCTTGCAAAGAAACAAATGGATGGCGCCTGTGGATTATTTTCCTTTTACTTAAAAACAGACTCAATCAAACAAATAGAAAATTTTTGTGAAAGTTTGCAACATATCACAATGGCTGTAAGCTGGGGCGGGTATGAATCGCTGATCATGCCAAATTGTGCTTCGCTTACTGAAAAAGATTTCGATGCAAACAATAAAGAACACAGAAAATTAAGGATGTATGTGGGCCTGGAGAATCCGAAATATATTATCGACGATTTGGAAAATGGATTCAAAGGGATGCATTGATTTGTTGGGGACATCTTTACCAATCCTATACTTCTGTGAATAATTATCAAGCTTTACGGGGAAAATAATCATCTATTGGATGCTGATTATTTACCGAATACGTTATCTTTCAACTCAATATCAAATGAACCCATTTACCACTTATCCAACTCTTATTATCTGAAACATTCAATTCATTATTTTTGTTTTATGCATATTAAAATTAGTCTACTGGCCTTTTTTATTTTTTTATCTGCATCAGGTTTTTCTCAAAAAAAATGGACATTGATGGAATGTGTGAGATATGCGATGGAAAATAACATACCTGTAAAACAATCTGCTCTTCAGGCAGATGTCGCTGAGATTACTTATACGCAAAGCAAACTTTCCCAAATACCCTCTTTTAATGTATCTAACAGTGAAGGATTGAGTTATGGAAAATCACAAAATCCGTCCACAGGCATCCTTGAAAATCAAAATTATTTTTCGGTAAATCTGAATCTGCAATCTTCTGTACAAATCTTCAATTGGTTTTCAAAAAAAAATACCATTCTTGCCAATCAATTTGCAGTGATGGCAGCGAATGCGGCCACTGATAAATTGAAAAATGATATCGCGTTAACCGTTGCAAATTCTTATTTGCAAATCTTGCTTGCACGCGAGCAGGAACAGATTGCAACCGTTCAGGTAAAACAATCCCGGACACAACTGGATCTTATAAATAAACAGGTGGCTGCTGGTGCGATGGCCGAATTCAATGCGACTGAATTAGAATCGCAATTAGCAAACGATACCGCGAACTTAATAACAGCCGCCGGTAATGTAACCCAGGCAAAATACGTTTTGAAATCGAATATGAATATCGATGCCGCTGATTCTTTTGATATTGACGAACCATCAATGAACCAGATTCCGGTAATGCCAATCGGAGATCTGCAACCTGAAAGTGTTTACGCTTCCGCTTTAGAAAATCAGCCACAACAAAAAATGAATGCATACAATCTGAAAGCGGCAGAAAAAAATAGTCTCGCATCAAAAGGTATGCTCTATCCATCAATTTCTGCTTTTGGAAACTTAGGCTCCAGCTATGGTTACTTCCGTACTCCTCAGTTCACACAAGTATTTACAGGATATGTTCCCAGTGGATTGGTGGTGACAGATAATTCCGGTAATGTGATACAAGTTCAAAGACCCGTATACAAAAATGGAGTGAAAGATGGATACATTACTTCAAATTCATTCGGCACACAATTCAATAATAATTTCGGCCAATCAATTGGTTTGAATCTTTCAATTCCTATTTTCAATGGTTGGCAGGCGAAGGCAAATTATAAACGATCAAAGATCAATATTAAAAACCTGGAACTCCAGGATGATCTTGACAATAAAACATTGAAACAGGATATTTACCAGGCTTATAACGCTGCTGCAGTGGCTATGGCAAAACTTAGCTCGTCTGAAAAAGCTGTGCAAGCTGCGCAGAAAACATACGATTATACTTTAACAAGATATACGATTGGAATGATTGGAACACTGGAATTGATTACCAATCAAAACAGATTGTTTACAGCAAAACTTCAGTATGCAGTCAATCAATTTGACTATGTATTCAAAATGAAAGTATTGGAGTATTATAAAGGAACGGGGTTAAAATTTTAGCCGGTTTTAAAAAAACTTAAGATCACAAAATACGAAACAGGAAAATATGAATAAAACACTCAAATGGATCATAATTAGTTTAGTCATTCTGATTGTACTCCTGATAATCTTGAAGAAAACCGGTGTTATTGGTGAGGATAAAGGAATAAAAGTAACCACCGAAAAGGTTACTAACAGAACGATCGTGGAAACAGTAAATGCCAGTGGAAAAATTTATCCTGAAGTAGAAGTAAAATTAAGCCCTGACATTTCCGGAGAAATCGTAGAACTGAGTGTGGCAGAGGGTGACAGCGTTAAAAAAGGCGAAGTACTCGCAAAAATATATGGAGATATATATGTAACACAAAGAGACCAGGCCGCAGCAATTGTTAATCAACAGGTAGCACAGATGGCCAATGCACAGGCTTCACTTGGTGCATTAGAAGCTCAGCTTGACCAGGCAAAAAAAACATACGATATGCAAAGGCAATTGTATGAACAGAAAGTGATTTCGAGAAACGAATTCAATACAGCTGATGCCGCCTATAAAACCGCGCTTGCAAATTTAAATGCAGCCAAAGCCGGAATAAAAGGTAGTGGAGCAGCCGTTCAAAGCGCAAGAGCTGCCTTGCAAAAAGCAAATAAAGATATCAGCCTGGCTACTTTAAGAGCACCGATGGACGGAATTGTTTCACTGCTAAGTGTAAAACCAGGAGAAAGAGTTGTCGGAAGTTCCATGATGGCCGGAACAGAAATGATGCGCATCGCAGATATGAGCAAAATAGAAGTTCGTGTGGATGTCGGAGAGAATGATGTTCCAAAAGTTCGTCTTGGAGATAGCGCTGTTATTGAAGTGGACGCTTACAACAACAGGAAATTTTCAGGCGTGGTAACACAAATCGCAAGCAGCAATAATGGCGCTGCTGTTGCAAACGCGATGTCTAATACGAGTACGGATGTAACCAACTACAAAGTATATATTCGTTTAAACCCCGATTCCTATAAAGATCTTTTAGACCCCGCCCGTAAAAAAAGATTTCCATTCAGGCCTGGGATGAGTGCCAGTGCTGACATACAAACAAAGACGCATGTCAATGTAATAGCTATTCCTATTAATGCAGTTACTACCCGCGAAAAGAATGATTCAACTGAAAACAAAGCAGGAGCAAATCCTGGGGTAACTGACCAGTCTGATATCAGTTTACATACAGCCGACAATGATCTTGATATCATCACTTTCGTAATTCAGCCGGATGGGAAAGTAAAAAAACAAAAAGTAAAGACCGATATCCAGGATATAAATTACATAGAAATTACAGATGGCTTGAAAGTAGGACAGGAAGTAGTTACAGGCCCATACGATGTAGTTTCAAAAACGTTGAAGGATGGAGATAAAGTGAAGATTGTTTCAAAAAACAGCCTATTTGAGATGAAGAAATAGAAGTTGTGTGGGATCTTTCTTCATAGTAAAGCAACAAATAACGTTGATTTTTATTTTCAAAATCGAACCTTTTGTACGTACTTTTTAATTTGAAAGTTTGGAAGATTATTTTTACTCAAACATTTTTTCTGCTTTCAAAATATTTTCCGGGTTTCCCACATCAATAAATCTGGAATTATTGTGTTCAAATGCAGTAATCAACTGCGTTTTAGATAATTCAAGATAAACATCAACTATAGAAAACTTACCTTTCATTTTTATCAAAGGAAAGATCTTTGGTGAAATAATCTGAATCCCACTGAAAGCTTTTTTGAAATATATTTCAGATTTGGTGCTAATTTTCTGTTCACCGGTTTTCTCATTTTCCCATCCACATAAATGATTGGATTTATCGAATAAAAAATAACGCGATGTTATGCGTGTTCGCACAGCAAGTGTTGCGATAGGTCTGCTTTTCTCATGTTGAAGAATCATTTCCTTCAAATTCATATCGGTTAAAACATCTACATTCATAACCACGAACGGCGAATCATTCTCTTCAAAAAACCAGGCTGCTTTTTTAATACCACCGCCGGTTTCCAATACTTCATTCGTTTCATCAGAAAAAGTAATGTCACTTCCAAATCCATTTTCTTCTTTGATCAGATTTATAATCTGGTCTGAAAAATGATGCACATTTACGATTACCTCTTTGATTCCAAAACAGGCGAGGTATTCAATATTTCTTTGCAAGATGGTTTTACCGTTTACAATTGCGAGTGCCTTAGGATGTTTATCAGTAAAAGGTTTCAACCGGGTACCAAACCCAGCAGCAAGAATCATTGCTTTCATTTTCCAAATTTTGACAATAGAAATATAGTTTTCATTTGATTCACATTTTCCCAAATACACGTCAGCGTTTATATTCTAAAACCCGCGCTGTTCATGAATATTCTGCTCGATATGATTCAATTCAATTTTTACTTTAAATTTATTTCGAAGATATCTCGCCAGGGAATCCGCTGCATAAACACTTCGATGCTGTCCACCCGTGCATCCAAAATTAATCACCAGGGAATCAAAATTTCTCTTGATGTAATCTTGCACAGAAATATCTACAACGTTATAAACGCCATTTAAAAACTGGGGCATTTCTGTTTGTTGTTCCAAATAATCAATGACAGGTTTATCTCTTCCGGTCATCAATTTAAATTCTTCAATTCTTCCCGGGTTCATCATTCCCCTGCAATCAAAAACAAATCCACCACCATTTTCTTTTTTTCCTATTGGATAACCGGTTTTTAAATAAGAAAAACTATTGATCGTAATGACAAGCGGAGTTGAATCATTGGCTTGCAAAGGGCGAAACCGCATCACAATGTCTTCCTGAACGATGAGCTTTAGAACGCGGTCATATTCCGGCAGATCAATCCCCATTTTTTTATTTTCGATAAACCATTTTATGTTCAGAAGTGCGAGAGGAATACTGGTTAAAAATTGCGCTTTGCGTTCAAACAAACCCCGAAATCCATAAGCACCCAAAACCTGCATCAACCGGATTAAAACATAACCATTGTATTGATTCACAAAACGAGTCCGATCAATTGGTTTTTCCAAAACATCGCTCACACAATCCATGTAATATTCCAACAAAGAGTTCTTCCAGATATCAGAAAGATTCGCACGTGCCTGCCATAATAATGAGGCAACATCATATTGCAAAGCGCCTTTCATTCCGCCCTGGTAATCTATAAAATGAACTTCACCATCCTGGATGTAAATATTGCGACTTTGAAAATCGCGGAACATAAAATATTTGTGCTCAACCCTGGTAAGATAAGCACTCAATGCTTCAAAATCCCCAATCAGTTTTTCTTTATCATAAGGAATTTTGAGCGTATCCAGAAAGTAGTATTTGAAGTACAGAAGATCACTAAGAATTGCTTGTTTGCCAAATTTTTTTGAAGTGAGACAATAAGAATAATCCAGATTTTGAAATCCTTTTATCTGCACATGGGCGAGCGCCTTCAAGCTTTTTCTGAACAAAGAAAAGACATAATCATTCTCGCCATATTTTTCTAATTCATTCAAAAGAGAAACAGGCCCAAAGTCTTGTTGTACATACATTTTTCCATCCGATGATGAGAAATAAATTACAGGAACAGGAGAATTTATCTTTGAGAAATGTTCAGTAAAATATAAAAATGTTTTACTTTCTTTCAGATTTTCATTGTAAGTAGCGATATAAGAATTGTTATCAGTTTGAATGCGGAAATAAATCCGGTCGCCCCCGGATTTAGGGAGTTTTTCTATGTTTTTAATTTCCTCAGAATTGAAACTTCTAAAAAAAATGCTGATATTTTCTGCCACTGGTTCCATAAAAAAAAGATTAGCAGTAAAAATAAAGGATTTTAAAAAGAAGGGACAAGAGAAAATTGACAACTGCAAATGACCAGCAAAAAATTAAAGTATATTTATAATTTAATTACATTTGATGCAGATATCTTTTTCTAAGCTGCTTTTCTAAAAAATAAAATACTCAGATTTCGCATCTTGTTATAAAAACTTAAATTCAAAAAAAACTTAAATTACCTACCATTGAGAAAGAATTCTCTTTTTAAACAGCTGTCGAAGAAAACTTTTCTTTTTTTCATTTTAATCCCAATGTTTTTTTCTTGTGAAAATCATCGTTTCGATAGTGATAAAAGACAAATTATGTCGAAGAATGAAATCCAAAAAAAACTTCACAACGCGCATTCTTTTGATGTAACTGCATTCGAAGAAGACACTGTGGAAATACAAAACGATTCTAATTTCAAAAAACAAATCCGTTATTCTTTAGACATTGAATACCTGGATTCAAATAAAGTATTACAAAAGAAAAGAGGCATTGTCATGTTTACACCCAACGGGCAGTCCATTATCAATTCACAAATTACAGACCGCTAAATTTAATCTTCGAAAAATAATTCTCGAATATGAATGTATTGAAAGAACGCTTTTTAGCATTGGATGTTTTCAGGGGAATGACCATCTGCTTCATGATCATTGTGAACACACCGGGAAGCGGAGCAATCCCATATTCTCCGCTTGAACATGCGATCTGGCATGGTTTTACACCAACTGATCTTGTTTTTCCTTCGTTCCTGTTTGCCGTCGGAAATGCAATGAGTTTCTCTCTGAAAAAATATAGCCAGATTAGTAATTCCGCTTTTCTTACGAAAATAATTAAGCGTACAATTTTGATTTTCTTAATTGGCTACCTGATGTATTGGTTTCCATTTTTTAGATTAAATGATGCCCATGAAATTATTGGTGCGCCCATAGGCGACACGAGAATTATGGGCGTACTTCAGCGCATAGCGCTTTGCTATTTTTTCGGTTCATTATTGGTCCATTATTTATCTTCTAAAAAAGTAATTATTATCAGTGTCATATTATTAATCGGCTATTGGTTATTGTTGCTGGCTTTTGGGAACTCATCACAACCATTAAGTATGTCGGGAAATGCAGGATTGTATCTGGACAAATTTTTAATGGGTGACAGTCATTTGTATCACGGTGAAGGAATTCCTTTTGATCCGGAAGGTTGGCTGGGAACTTTGTCAGCAGTAGTAAATGTAGTGATTGGATTTTTTGCCGGAAAGTTTATTCAGGAAAAAGGGAAATCTTTCGAATGCCTTTCCAAGCTCATGCTTATGGGTGCATTATTAATTTTCATTGCACTCTGTTGGAATTTTATTTTCCCAATTAATAAAAAATTGTGGAGCAGTTCATTTGTCCTGATTACTTCCGGGCTTGATCTGGTTATTATTTCTTCGCTCATCTACGTTCTTGAAATGAAGAAATGGGATCCGTTTCGCTGGTCCGATTTTTTTCAAATTTTCGGCAGAAATCCTTTGTTTATTTATATTCTTTCAGAATTATTGGTAGTAGTACTTTATATGGTACATGTAAATCAAACGGAGAATTTATTCAATTATCTCAACAGAATTATCTTCCAGGCAGTAGCTCCCGGAGCATTTGGCTCCTTTTTGTTTGCAATTTTTTATATGCTGATTTGCTGGAGTATTGGCTGGTGGCTGAATAAGAGAAGGATTTATGTAAAAGTATAAATCCCAAATATGTAATAAAAAATGAGAGGATTGGATGTTTTATTTCTTGCGTAATGTTAGACAAAATGCACCAACGAAATTGTATATAGGATGACTATTTCAATTTATATTTGAGTGGGCTTCGCAATCTTAATGAAACAATTCTACTGCTATTGCATCAGCAAATAATTTTCCCTCATCAGTCAAAATGATTCTATTTTTTTCTAATTGGTAATTTTCATCTTTAACTTTTGAATGTAATATTTTCTCAATCCGCACTCTTTCCTCTTTCAAAAAATTCTCTTCCATAAAATCTAAATCTAATCCCTCTATGGTACGCAAAGAGGTCATTACATACTCATTTATTTTTTGAGATTTAGTAAGGATTTCTTTTTCAAATGGAATTTGATTTTGTTGTAAAGACTTTATATAGATAGAATTATTCGCCTTATTCCACATTCTGATTTCACCATCAAACGAATGCGCAGACGGCCCAATTCCGATGTATTTTTTTCTCTGCCAGTAGCTGCTGTTATGCCTGCTCCTAAATCCAGGTTTGGCAAAATTAGAAATCTCATAATGTTCATAACCAGCCTGCCTCAGGGCCTTCATCAAAATAGTATATTGAGTAGCCTGATCATCGTTATTTACATTTTCTTTCTTCTTCATCCGAATCATTTTCTCTAAAGTCGTTTTGGGTTCGACAGTTAATGCATAAGAAGAAATATGAGGCACCTTCAAATTAATTGCTGTTTTGATATTTGTTTCCCATTCTTCATTCGTTAACCCCGGTGTGCCGAATATCAGATCAATAGAATAATTATTGAATCCGGCTTTCACAGAAAGTGCGATGCATTCCAACGCCTGTTCCGCATTGTGAACTCGATTCATCCACTTCAAATCCCGTTCAATAAAAGATTGTACGCCAATACTCAAACGGTTTATTCCGGCATTTTTCCATTCAATTAATTTTTGAAACGTGATGTCATCCGGATTGGCTTCAATCGTAATCTCAGCATTTAATGCTACTTGATAGTTTTTTTTGATGGCCGAAACAATCGAAATGATTTCCTGCTCAAAAAGCAGGCTTGGGGTGCCTCCGCCAAAATAAACAGTTTCTATTATTTCTTTTTCTTTTGGAACATTTCCTCTTTCATTTTCAAAATTCTGATTGGAAATGTTACCCCTGATTTCGATTTCTTTTACTAAACATTCAACCATTTCTTTTTTTGAATTGATTGAAGTTGAGAAATGAAAATTGCAATAATAGCAGGCCTGCCTGCAAAAGGGGATATGAATGTAAATACCTGACAAAGTATTATTTTAAAGTTTGTGATTGATGAATCGATGCTTTCAGAAATTCAATTTAGATTTGAAACATTAACATGAAACGAGCGATTATAAAATATCTGAACGGAACGGCTTTGATAATTTTTTTTCTTTTGCTGTTGTTCACAAAAAATTCCTCTGCTCAAAAAAAATATTCGGTTCAATTTTCGTTTTCAGGCAAAGATACTTTGTATAACATTGAACAACTTAACCTAAAAAAGACTTTTGATACAAGAAAGGAAGCAAAATTATATCTGGATGTTTTACCTCAAATGCTTCTTGGTAAAGGATTCCCGACGGCGTCCGTAGACTCAGTATTATATGATTCGACAATTGCAGCAGCAAAAATATATCTGGGACAAAAGTTTAAATGGGCAAAAATAACGACCGATTCTGTTGATAAAAAAGCATTAGAATCCATCGGTTGGAATGAAAAGGAATTTGAAAATAAAGTGATCAACTTTGCAATCCTACAAACACAACAAGAAAAAATTATTGCATACTATGAGAATAACGGATATCCATTTGCACAGGCTTTCTTACAAAATATTGAATTTAAAGATGATCAGATAAAAGCAGAATTACAGGTATCAAAGGGACCTTTATATCATATCGACAGCATCCGGGTTTTCGGGAAAGTGAAGATTAAAAATTTATTTCTTCAACATTATCTTGGCATCTTCAATGGCAGCATTTATGACAATGATAAATTGCAACAAATCAGCAAGCTTTTTCAACAGTTACCTTTTGTGCAGGAGCAACAGTCGTGGGATGTTTCGATGCTTGGAACCGGTGCCACGCTTAACTTATACCTGGAACCAAAACGCAGCAGCCAGGTTAATGTGTTGATCGGATTTGCTCCTGCGAATACGATTACGGGAAAAGCACAGATTACGGCTGACGTGCATCTTGATTTAAAAAATTCTTTGGGTAGCGGTGAAAGTATTCTATTCAACTGGCAACAGCTTCAACCTCAATCGCCCCGATTGAACCTAGGGTTTTCCCAGCCATATATTTTTAATTCAAATTTTGGAATTGACTTCTCTTTTAATTTGTTGAAAAGGGATTCATCTTATTTACAATTAAACGGAATTCTGGGACTTCAGTATATTATTTCTTCAAACAAAATTTTTAAAATATTTTATGAAAATGAACAGAACTTTTTGCTCTCAGGAGGTGTAGATACGAATCAAATCATTTACACAAAATTACTTCCGCCGAATATAGATGTCGGTTCCGGTAACATCGGAATCGGGTATCATTTTGTAAATACAAATTACCGGTTGAATCCACGAAAAGGGAATGAATTGGATTTAACTGTAACAGCGGGAATTAAAAGGACAACGAAAAATAATGACATCATCAACCTGAAAGATCCTTTACATCCGGGTTTTGATTTTAATTTATTGTATGATTCTATTAAATTAAAAACCTATCGTTTCAAAATGCTTGTTTCTGCAGCACATTTTTTCCCTCTAAAAAAAACGAGCACCATAAAAGCGGCTGTAAATATGGGTTTGCTTGAAAGCCCCCAGAATTTTCAAAACGAGTTATTCAGAATAGGCGGTTATAAAATCCTACGCGGATTTGATGAAGAAAGCATTTATGCAAATAAATATGCGGTGATCACTGCCGAATATCGGTATCTGGTAGGAATCAATTCTTATTTTTTCGGATTTTCAGATGCCGGGTTTACTCAAACAAAATTCAATCTTTCAGATTATTCCAATTCATTCATCAGTGCCGGAATCGGACTGGAGTTTGAGACGAAATTTGGTTTATTGAATCTAAGTTATGCCATTGGCAAAAGAAATGATGTGAAATTTGATCTCAGAAACTCTTCACGCATTCATTTTGGATATATCAACTATTTTTGACAAAATTTTAATGAAAAACTCAGTTTATTTTATCATTTGTGCATTCTTTCTCTTTTTATCAGCGGCGACTTCTGCACAAAATATTAATGGAGTTATCTCAGATACAGTAAACCAACAAAAAATTCAGAATTCTGTTTTACCCGATACAGGCAAACAGAATTCAATGGCAAAAAATAATCAACAAACAGGAACAGATACTCTCATAAAAATTTCTGATCGCCCGCCAATAACAGCTTCCAGTCAAACAAACCATTCCGAAGGATTTATCATTCAACAACTTCTTTCAAAAAATAAATTTATCAATATCAAAGATCAGCCGGTGTCTTTTATCGAGAACCCCCATACACCTTTGGGTAAAGAATTTCTGTTTTACACTTTATTTGTGGTTCTTTTAATTCTGGCCATTTTTAAAACAATTTTTACGGGTTATTTTAAAAATTTATTCCGGGTTTATTTCAATACCTCTCTGCGCCAAACACAACTTGCTGACCAGCTTGAACAAGCCAAACTACCTTCGTTCATTATGAATATTTTTTTTACGATAACAACAGGTATTTATATTTGGTTGCTTTTTAATTATTATCATCCACCTCGTTTGATCAGCACCAGATTGCTATTGCCCTTCTGTATTCTAAGTGTGGCAACATTATATTTTATCAAATTCTGCCTGCTCAAATTTTTGGGCTGGGTTACTAATATCCAGGAGACTACAAACAATTACATTTTTGCTATATTCCTTGTTAATAAAATTATTGGAATCGTGCTCGTCCCTGTGATTATTTTACTGGCTTTTCTGAACCCCAAATGGTTACCAGTAATTACCAATATTTCGATCATGCTTTTTGGCTTGTTGTTTATATCACGGTATATAAAAAGCTACGGTGCCATTGACCGGAAGTTTCCTTTAAATCCCTTTCATTTTATTATTTATCTTCTTGGTGCCGAAATCATTCCATTGCTACTTATTTATAAGTCGGCAATAGATTATGTGATCTGATTATAACGAGATATTCTAATGCATTTTAATAAGATATCCACGAAAAAATACTAACTTTGCCCGTACTGCATGAATTCAAAAACTGAAATAAATACCGTGCCTGTAGAACCCAGAACAATAAAGGATATTGAAAATATCCTCATTACACAGGCAAAACCTGAAAATGACAAATCTCCTTATTTTGAAATGGCAAGAAAGTTTAAGGTAAACTTAAGTTTTGCGCCATTTATAAGGGTTCAGCCCATACCATCAAAAGAATTCAGAAAGCAAAAAATAGACATTCCTTCATACACAGCCATAATCTTTAATAGTAGAAATGCCATTGATCATTTTTTCAGAACCTGTGACGAAATGAGGATCACCGTTTCGCAGGATTTGAAATATTTTTGTATTACAGAATCTGTAGCATTGTATCTTCAAAAATTTATTTTATATAGAAAACGGAAAGTTTTCTTTAGCTCTGACGGAACGAGTAAAAATCTTTTTGAAGTGATGAATAAATATAAGGATCAGGAAAAGTTTTTGTATCCTTGTTCACATTCATTTGATAGTGAGATAAACAATTGGCTCAACGCAAATAAATGCGATTACGCAATCCCTGTACTTTACGAAATCATTTCAAACGATATAAAAGAGATTGTGGAGAATCATGATTTTCAAATCATTTGTTTCTTTACTCCTCTTGGCGTAAAAAGTTTCACAGAGAATTGTCCAACTTTCAAACAAAACGGAACTTTGATTGGTGCATTTGGGGACAATACCCGTAAAGCCGTGATAAACGCCGGATACAATCCGGACATTCTTGCTCCTCAGCCTAAAGCTCAAAGCATGGTTTCTGCTTTGGAAGTTTATCTCTCAGGATTGAAAAAGAAATACTCTGTAAACTATTTGATATAAAAAATCCTGTTCGTTGAACAGGATTTTTTATATCTTAAATCTTCACTTTGATGAAGGTTATTTCTTGATTAATTTTCCGAAATAATGAACCGTACGAACTAATTGAGATACGTAGCTCATTTCATTATCATACCAGCTAACTGTTTTGACCAATTGATGTTCCCCAACAGTAAGTACTTTTGTTTGGGTAGAATCGAACAGGGAACCAAAATGCATTCCTATAATATCAGAACTTACAATCAGGTCTTCATTGTAGCCGTAGCTTTCATTGGATGCGGCCTTCATAGCAGCGTTCACTTCTTCAACGGTAACTTTTTTGGCCAATATAGTTGTTAGTTCAGTAAGTGATCCGGTAATCACAGGAACTCTTTGAGCCACGCCATCTAATTTGCCATTTATTTCTGGTAAAACAAGGCCAATCGCTTTTGCAGCCCCTGTGCTATTTGGGACGATGTTACTTCCTGCTGCTCTTGCTCTTCTCAAATCTCCTTTAGGATGCGGTGCATCCAAAGTATTTTGATCATTTGTAAAAGCATGAATAGTCGTCATAAAGCCGGTTTCGATGCCGAAAGAATCGTTTAGAACTTTTGCCATGGGAGCCAGGCAATTGGTGGTGCACGATGCGCAGGAAATAATAATTTCACTTCCGTCCAAAATTTCATGATTCACATTGAAAACAACGGTTTTTACGCCACCAGTAGCAGGTGCAGAAACCACGACTCTTTTCGCACCGGCAGTAATGTGAGCCTGTGCTTTTTGTTTATCAGCAAAAAATCCGGTGCTTTCGATCACTACATCCACATCATGAGAGCCCCAGGGAATCTGTGAAGGATCTTTTTGTGCATAGATTTTTATTTCTTCACCATTTACAATGATTGAATTATCAGTATGTTTAACTTCTGTTTCAAATCTTCCCTGTGCACTATCATACTTTAATAAATGGGCCAATTGTTGAGGACTGGTCAAATCATTTATAGCAACTACATCGATGCCTTCCATGTTATAAATTTGCCTGAAAACCAGGCGGCCAATTCTTCCAAAACCATTGATGGCCACTTTTACTGTGCTCATATTTTTTTATTTTTAAATTTAGTTTTTGCAAATTTAAGCCAAGTAAAAGAAAATTTCTTTTATTTAAATAAAAAAATAATAAAAAACAGAATCTTTAAACCCTATTTAATTATACTTCAGAAAAAGAATGTTTGAGATGAATTCTGTTAGTAAACCAACAAATACCGCACATTCTTATTTGAGAAAAAATAGAATTGGGCAAAAACGATTACTTAATTGACCCTGACTTTTCCAGAAATTGACGAAGTACATATTGTAAAATTCCTCCATGGCGATAGTATTCTATTTCGATATGAGAATCCATCCGTGCAATTGCATTGAATCGTATTTCATTACCATCACTTTTTTTAGCAATAACCTGTACTTCTTTCAACGGTTTTATATCATCGGCGATTCCCGTAATTGTGTATATTTCATTACCGGTAAGATGCAAGCTTTCGGCAGTTTCTCCTTCTTTATATTGCAGTGGCAAAACGCCCATTCCTACTAAGTTACTCCTGTGAATCCGTTCATAACTTTCAGCAATTACGGCTTTTACCCCAAGCAAAAAAGTTCCCTTAGCTGCCCAATCTCTTGAAGAGCCACTGCCATATTCTTTACCCGCTAAAATAACCAAAGGTGTATCGGTTTCCTTATATTTCATAGCAGCATCGTAGACTGACATTTCTTCACCACCCGGCAAATATTTTGTGTATCCACCTTCACGCTGGACTAATAAGTTTTTGATTCGGACATTGGCAAAAGTGCCCCGGACCATCACTTCATCGTTCCCTCTTCGGGAGCCATATGAATTAAAATCTTTTCTTTCAACCGCCTGGTTTATCAAATAATTACCTGCAGGAGAATGTTCGTTAAAAGATCCTGCAGGAGAGATATGGTCGGTCGTAACACTATCACCAAGCATTAATAAAACCTGTGCACCGAAAATATCCTGAATAGGTTGTGCCTTGTCAGAAATATCATTAAAAAAAGGAACCTCTTTTACGTAAGTAGAGTTTTTATCCCAAACGTATAATTTATCATCGGGCACTTTCAGTTTTTTCCAGATTTCATTCCCTTCGAAAATTTCTCCATAGTTTTTCGCAAAATCATTTGGAGAAAGAACCTCACTCATGATATCATTGATTTCATCATCAGTAGGCCAAATATCCTTTAAGTAAACTGGTTGTAAGTTGGGATCATAACTGATTGGTTCGTTGATTAAATCAATATTTACGCGTCCGGCAATCGCATAAGCAACGACCAGCATGGGAGACATTAAGAAGTTCATTCTTACCTGGGGATGAATGCGTGCTTCAAAATTTCTATTGCCCGAAAGAACTGAAGCAACCACCAGTTCATGTTCATCAACCGCCTTCGCAATGTAAGGTGGTAGTGGGCCTGAGTTACCAATACAGGATGTGCATCCATAACCAACAAGATGGAATTCCAATGCTTCCAAATCGTCCAAGAGGTTTGCTTTTTGTAAATAATCAGTAACCACTTTAGATCCCGGAGCCAACGAAGTTTTGACCCATGGTTTTTTATCAAGTCCATGCTCACGCGCTTTTCTGGCTACTAATCCGGCACCAATCATTACAAAAGGATTTGAAGTATTGGTGCATGAAGTAATTGCCGCAATCGCCACGGCACCGTCAAAAAGTTCAAATTTTTCGTGTCCCAATGTGATCCACACGCTCTTCAATCCATTCTTTTGTTCTTCTTTTATTTCAATTTTAGAATCAGGTGGCATGGCTACGGGCGCATCAACAGGTTGACTTCCGCCTTCAGCGAACCAACGGGAAATTTGTTCGTAAGGTTTTAGTGATTGCCGTCCATAATTTTTCTCCATCAGTTCATAAAAACGGCTTCTTAAATTCTTCAAAAGAATTTTATCCTGAGGACGTTTCGGGCCCGCTACGCTCGGCTCGATAGTAGAAAGATTCAATTCTAAAATGTCCGTATAAGTAATGGTCTCATTGCCGGTACGCCATAAAAGATTGGCTTTACAATAATCTTCCACCAGCTTAACCTGGTCTTCAGAACGATTACTTTTCCGCATATACTCCAGTGTTTTGTCGTCTATGGGAAAATAGGTAATCGTACATCCAAATTCCGGCGACATGTTTCCAATGGTTGCTCTGTCCGGAACGGAGAGTGTATCCAATCCATCTCCAAAAACTTCTACAAATTTTCCAACAACACCACGTTTTCTCAGAAGCTCAGCTATACTCAAAACCAGGTCAGTAGCTGTGGAACCCAGCGGTAGTTTGTTTGTTAGCTTCAACCCAATCACTTCGGGCATAATGAAATAAATCGGCTGTCCAAGAATAGCCGCCTCTGCCTCGATTCCTCCGACACCCCAGGCCACGACGCCAATCCCATTTACCATGGGTGTATGACTATCTGTTCCTACTAATGTATCCGGAAAGACTTCGCCATTTCTTTCGACAACACCTTTTGATAAAAACTCGAGGTTTACCTGGTGGCAAATTCCCATTCCGGGAGGCACAACACTAAAATTATTGAACGATTTTTGCGCCCATTTTAGAAAAGAATATCGCTCGTGATTGCGTTTATATTCTTCATCCATATTTTTTTTATAGGCATATTCTGTCCCAAAATAATCAACCTGCACAGAATGGTCAATGATCAGATCAACGGGAATCAATGGATTAATTTCGTCAGGATTTTTGCCTTTCCTTGCCACTTCCGCACGCAGTGAAGCGATATCAACAACAGCAGGTACGCCGGTAAAATCCTGCATGAGAACCCGGGTAGGTTTGAAAGGAATATCCTTATCAGAACCAACAGGTTTCCAGTTCAGGATCGTTTGAATGTTTTCTTGCGTTACCGCAAAATCATCAAAATTCCTCAAACTATTTTCTAATAAGATCCGGATTGAAAAAGGCAATTTTGAAATATTATGGCCTTGCTTTTCCAATTCAGGAAGACTGTAGTAAGTAAAATTTCCGTTTTTAGTATTTAGAAGCTTTTTTATGTTATAAATATCTATTGCCATAATTCATGTAATTTATTATTTTCAAAAATCTAATCCTAAAAACAGCGTCTTAGTAATGGGAACAAAGATCAAACTTAAAACTCTTCTACTACAATCTTATCTTCTTTAACACCCAGCTTCAAAAGATCTGTACGAATGGCTTCTATCATTGGATCGGGGCCACAGATATAAAAATATTTTTCAAAATCTTTTATATTTTTTGCAAGGTAGTTTTCATCAATTTGGCCGTGATCGTACTTGTCAGTATTTTCTTCTGTGAGTGTGTTTATGAAATTGTTACCAAGCATTTTTTCGAACTCATCTTTTAAGATGATATCTTTTGTGGTTTTGTTGGAAAAAATTAATTGGTTATTTCCGAGTTTGCCATTTTGATTCAGGTCTCTGAGAATGGCAATAAAAGGCGTAACCCCAGCGCCACCGGCGATAAAATAGCCTTCACCTTTGTATTGTATTGCGCCATAAACGTCATGGACAATCAATTCATCACCGGCTTTCAATTTCCCCAGTTGATTGGTAACACCTTCATGATCGTCATAAATTTTTATTGTAAACTCAAGCGTGTTCAGGTTGTTCAGACAGGTAAACGTAAAAGGTCTTCTTTCTTCTTTCCACTTTGGTTGATTAATAACAATATCTGTGGCCTGTCCTGGGGTGAAAGTATAATTTCCGGGTTTATCAAGGGTAAATTGTTTTACGTTATGTGTCACATTTTTAACGCCAAGAATTTTTACCAGATGTTCTTCGTTTGGATATTCTTCCATAATTAATTAATTAGAGTGATTTTTTAAAAAAATGATTAAAAATATTTTGCAACGCAGGTTGCATTCTTTAGAGTCATTGCCCCGGGCAAACGTTACAATAGTGCGATCAGATCAAATTCACCGTAAATGCGCCGGAAA
The DNA here is from genome assembly GCA_039935455.1 of Ginsengibacter sp. GTDB lineage: Bacteria > Bacteroidota > Bacteroidia > Chitinophagales > Chitinophagaceae > Ginsengibacter. Next base: position 2,740 of record JBDTKF010000030.1, on the reverse strand, counting down.
GCCTGAACAGTAAATCAATAAAAAAACGCTTTTTTTATTTCAAGGTTAAGATAAAAATTACTGATCCGGAAACCCACCCTCAAGCATTTTTTTCTTTGACCGGAATAATAAATATCGGGATACTGCTATTGCGCAACACCTTCTCTGCAACACTTCCCATCAAAATTTTTTCCAGGCCACGCCTGCTATGACTTCCCATTACAATCACTTCAGCATTTATTTCTTTCGAAGTTTCAATAATTGCATTGCCGGAATCACCATCCTTTATAATGGTGTTGATAGAAGAATCGTTTAAGAAAAGTTTAATCTTTTCTAAATACTTCTGTGCAGCATTTTTCAATTCCACCACTGTATTTGTTTGTAACATTCCCAGGTTACTGAAACTGTCAAAACCCATTATAGGCGAATAATCTAGTGAAGAATAATACGTATAATCAGACACCACATGTAATAAAGTCGTTTCTGCATTCATAGATTTAGCGAGCGAATAACCGATTTCAGCCACGCCTTGCGCAGTAGGATTGTAATCAATCGCGATAAGTACTTTTTTCATGTGCCGGAATTTATGTTATGAATAACTATTTATTTCAACAACGCCTTTGCTTTTGCGACCACATTTTCTACTGTAAAACCGTATTCTTTCATCACTTCATCCCCAGGTGCAGATTCGCCAAATTTAGTAACGCCAATTACATCCCCATCATCAGTGATATATTTTGACCAACCAATCGGAGAACCAGCTTCTACAGCCAACCTGCAACGAATCTTTTTCGGGAAAACCTTTTCTTTATATTCATCACTTTGATGATCAAAAATTTCCCAACTTGGGAAACTTACTACACGGGCGTTTATAGATTCCTGCGCTAATTTTTCCTGGGCTTCGAGTAAAAGATGAACTTCACTTCCAGTTCCCATCAAAATCACCTGCGGTTCGTTTTTACTATCAGACAAAATGTAGGCCCCTTTATCAACATTGGTCGCTTTCGCATATTTATCCTGATCAATTATTGGAAGATTTTGCCTGGTTAGAATTAACGCCACTGGTCCACCAGAGTGCTCCAATGAAACCCGCCATGCCTGAGCCGTTTCGTTGGCGTCTGCCGGACGAATTACCGTGATGTTTGGAACCGAACGTAAACCAATCAATTGTTCAACCGGCTGATGTGTAGTTCCATCTTCCCCCAAACCAATACTATCGTGGGTATATATAAAAATGGGGCGGATTTTCATGATAGCTGCAAGCCGAACCGGTGGCCGCATGTAATCTGAAAATATCAGGAAAGTGGCTCCGTAAGGAATAATTCCGTTGGTCAGTGCCATGCCATTCAAAATAGCTCCCATTGCGTGTTCGCGAATTCCAAAATGAAAATTTCGGCCTCCATGATTCTGATCTGTAAAAGATTCAAAAGCATCCAATACAGTATCCGTTGACGGAGATAGATCAGCAGATCCTCCGATCAGTAAAGGTAATTTTCCGGCAATAGCATTCAAAGTTTTTCCAGAAGCTTTTCTGGTTGCAAGACCCTTGGGATCCGGTTTGAAAACAGGCAGATCCTCTTTCCAGCCTTCGGGCAATTTCCCTTCAGTCAATAATTCATATTCCGCTGCCTCTGTAGAATATTTGCTTTTATATTTCGCATAAAGATCTTTCCAATCCTGTTCTTTTTTTACTCCGGCATTTCCTTTACCCCGATAATAATTCAAAACCTGATCAGTAACCACGAAACTTTGATCGGGGTCAAATCCCAGATTTTCTTTTACAAGTCTCACTTCATCTTTTCCCAACGGAGATCCGTGCGCAGCAGAAGTGTCTACTTTATTTGGACTTCCAAATCCAATGTGGCTACGCACTTTTATTATAGAAGGACGTTTCGTTTCATTTTGCGCATTGAGAATTGCGGCGTGAATAGCTTCTGTATCGTTACCATCGGCCACAGATTGAACATGCCAGCCATAAGCTTGAAAGCGCTCTGTTACGTCTTCGCTAAAAGCAAGCGAAGTTTCTCCTTCAATAGTAATCTTGTTATCATCATACAAATAAATCAAATTGCCGAGTTTCAAATGCCCTGCAATAGAGGCTGCTTCGGAACTTATTCCTTCCATGATGTCGCCATCACTACAAATAGCATAAATTTTATAATCAAATAAATTGAATCCAGGTTTATTGTAGCGCGAAGCCATGTATTGTTGCCCGATTGCCATCCCTACTCCATTGGCAAACCCTTGTCCCAAAGGACCGGTTGTGACTTCAATTCCTGGTAATAATCCATATTCCGGATGTCCGGCGGTCTTGCTATGTAATTGCCGGAAATTCTTCAAATCATCCAGGGAGACTTCGTAGCCTGTTAAATATAAAAAAGAATATTGCAACATACATGCATGACCAGCAGATAAAATAAACCGGTCACGGTTGGGCCATTCAGGATCGTGAGGATTGTAATTCATCACTTTTGTCCAAAGCACATCGCCCACCGGGGCGAGTCCCATCGGAGTACCAGGGTGTCCTGAGTTAGCCTTTTGTACTGCATCTGCTGATAAAACCCGTACTGTGTTGATTCCCAATTGTTCAATTGATTCCATCTTTTTCTAATTTTTCGTTTTTATTGTCTGAAAGTTTATGCCGTAAGAAACACTTTGAATTTTAACAAAAGTAAGAATAAAGAAAGTGTCAGGAAAATATGATATGCTCAAAAGATTTCGGGGCGCAAATATTTTTTAATAGTAAACCAATTTATATTCT
>JBDTKF010000029.1:0-8175 GCA_039935455.1 Ginsengibacter sp. | reverse complement strand
AATAAATTGTTTGAAAACATCCAATGGACTTTTAAAAGTAATATTTTCAGTGTACAATCTGATTGCCCTGCCCGTGAAAAGTTTGGCTACGGTGGAGATATGTTTTGTACCGCCGAAGCTTTTATTTTCAATTTCAATATGGCTGATTTTTATCGAAAGGTGGTGCAGGATTATGCAAACGATCAGCGCCCCCTGGGAGGCTTTACAGAAACAGCGCCTTATGTTGGTATCGCGGACAGCGGCCCGGGCGATAATTCAGGCCCGTTGGGTTTTCAAATTAACTTCTCTTTCCTGATCAAACAATTGTATGATTTTTATGGCGACAAACTCGTAATTGAGACCTACTATGATACCTTCAAACGCCAGGTTAAATTTCTGCAGGACAGTGCAAATAATAATTTATATACTGATGCTGATCTGGGCGATCATGAAACTCTTGATGCAAAGTCTGTAGGATTAACTGCGTCTGCTTTTTATTATCATCACGTAAAATTGATTGCAGAGTTTGCCGACATATTGGGAAAAAATCAGGATGCTAAAAGTTATTCCGCTCTGGCTAAAGAAATTAAAGAAGCGATCCTCCATAAATATTTTTCAGCAGAATCGGGCCAATTTGACAATGGAACTCAATCGGCACAGGCATTTGGATTGTGGTATGGATTGGTTGAAGGGAAAGAAAAAGAAAAAGCTTTTGATCTATTATTAGATAACATAAATAAGCACGACGGGCACTTATCCACTGGTATTTTCGGCACTAAAATGCTGTTGGATGTATTGGGCAGTAATAACAAAAATGAGGTAGCTTACCGTATAGCCAATCAACGCGATTTTCCGGGTTGGGGCCATATGATGGCACATGGCGCTAGTACGCTCTGGGAAACCTGGGCTTATTCAGATAATAAGTACTCGCAAAATCATCCCATGTTTGGTTCAGTGTGCGAATGGTTTTACCGTTCGTTACTTGGTATTAATTCAGCCGCACCCGGATTTAAAAAAATTATCATTAAGCCACAACCCGCTGGCGACTTAACTTTTGCCAAAGGAAGCTATTCTTCCATTCGTGGACGTATTGCAAGCAACTGGTCAATAAGTGGAGAGCGATTAAAGTTAGAGGTAGAAATACCCGCCAATACAACCGCTGAAATTTGGATACCAAATAAAAGTGGAAGTGCTGTTACGGAAAGTGGTAAGCCACTACAACAAATAAAAGATTTAAAATTGTTGCGGAACGAAAAGGAGTATACGGTGGTGCAGACCGGTTCAGGAAGCTATCATTTTGAAACAACTTTGAAGACAGGTTCAAATCAATAGATAAAATAAAAGAAATGAAAACTTTGACTGAGCAAGAAATTCGTTCGCGGCCATCTCCCAATATCGAAAAATTACTTTACACGACGGCTTAATATAATCCCCAAATGCTTCATAAAATTATTTTATTTTTTGCCTTTTCGTTTTTAGTTAAAACAGGCTATTGTCAACAAATTATTTCACTGTACGAAAAAAATATCCCTAATTCTAAACAAGTGTTGGACATAGAAGAATGGGTTTCCAATAAGGAAGTCGATACGATTGTCAACAACGTTTCTGTTCCCACACTTACTGTTTTTCTTCCTTCCAGGCAATTATCGAATGGAACAGCGGTTATTATATGTCCCGGCGGAGGATATCATACTTTACTGATTAAAAGAGAAGGAAGCAAAGTGGCAAAAGCTTTCAATAAAGCAGGCATTACCGCATTTGTACTAAAATACAGGCTACCCAGTGATAGAACTATGGTAGATAAGTCTATAGGATCTATTCAGGATGCGCAGCAAGCCATAAAATTGGTCAGAGAAAGAGCATTAGAGTGGAATATTAATCCAGACCGTATCGGTATAATGGGCTTCTCTGCTGGCGGCCACCTTGCTGCAATGGCAGGAACACATTTTGATTATAACTTTATCAAAAACAATAAAGCAACAAGTCTTCGACCTGACTTTATGTTATTAATTTACCCCGTTATTAGTTTTACGGATAGTATCGGGCATATTGGTTCCAGAGAAAATCTTCTGGGTACTTCACCTACTGAATCGCAAATAAAATATTTTTCCAACGAATTACAGGTAACTCAAAAAACACCTCCTGCTTTCCTTACACACGCAACCGGAGATATTGTTGTGTCCTCAAAAAACAGTCTTTATTTTTATCAAGCATTGCATAAAACTGGAGTTCCTGCTGAATTGCATCTATACGAAAAAGGGGAGCATGGCTTCTTAACTGCTCCGCCGTTTGAAGAATGGTTTGGAAGGTGCATTTATTGGATGAAGGCGAATGGTTGGATATTTTAAAACCTTCATCAATTTGGTTGCTACACCCACTTTCAGCATTTCGTATATTGGTTTAGAAAAAAAATGAATTCAAAACAGTAATGCGCTTGTAATGAAATTGATACCCCTACCTCTTGAAATCATATATCCACGCATTTGCACTTGCTTCCTGATTTTCATTATACCCACCAGTAATCAAAACTTGCCCATTGGACAAAAGAGTAGCGCGGGCAAACAACCTCTGGGTTCCCATACTTCCCATAACCATTGTGAATTTTCCTGATTCAGGATCATATATCTCCGCCCGGTCAGCTCCTCCCGCAATAAGTACTTTGTTGTTTTTCAACAGGATTGATGTTGTATTGTGTTTATAGTGGGTGAGATTCATATTCTTTACGGGTTTGAATATGGATGAAACAGGGTCAAAAATTTCGGCACTTGAATAAGTTCCTCTTGAATCCCGTTCGTCAGAACCTCCGCTAATGAGAACCCTTCCGTCCGCAAGCATTACAGCATCATGTTTATGACGGATGTGAGACATGTTACCAATCAATCTGAATTTTTCTGAGATCGGGTTATAAATTTCTGCACTGGAATAAATTTCTATATCAGCTCTTCGACCCTTGTGTCCTCCCGTTATAAGAACGTTACCATTTTTTAAAAGTGTAGCGGTATGTGATTCCCGGGCAGTGGTCATAGAACCGGTAGGTGAAAAAGTTTTTGTTTGGATGTCATACAGTTCTGATGATTCTAAAAATGACCAATCGACTCCAACCCCTCCGGCAAATAGAATTTTCTTATTGTTTAGAAGGTTTGCAGTGTGCTCACTACGGGACAAGTTCATTAAAGGTCCGGCAGAAAAAGTTTTCGTTTGAGGATCAAAAATTTCCGTACTGGAAAGATAATTTCCATTATAACCTCCGGCTATAAGGACTTTCCCATCCGGTAGTAATGTTGCAGAATGTCCTGCACGGGCAACAGACATCTGTCCAACAGTCTCAAATATTTTTGACGAAGGATCATAAATTTCAGCACTTGATAAAGTGTTGCCGGAAAATCCTCCACATATAAGAACCTGGCCATTTCTTAAAAGTGTTGCAGTATGAGCTGCCCGAGCTGTTCTCATCCTGCCAACAGGAACAATGAAACCTGTTGTTATTGAATCTAAACTTGAATTCATTTGACTGTTGGAAGTGTCTGAAACCACATTAAGATCATCTGATGTTTTCTGTGTTGTATGTTGGCTTGCCTGATCGCAACTTAAAACGAGCAAATGAGTAAAAATGAAAAATATTTTTGTTGTCATTATATTTCATTTTGATAAGACAAACGTTTCAAATATGCTTCTTGCTATAATTAATAAATGCAATGATTTGTGCTGATATTCGTTGCCCGTACATCTCAAATGTCATTCCAATCAAATTTTATGACTTCAAATTACGAATAAAAACTAAAAGAAATTTTTCCGGTAAATTGCTGCTGATAGAGAATAAAAAGACGAGAATTTATTATTCAGACAACATAGCAAATCCACTCGTTGACGGCTCGTATTAAACTACGTTTTATTTGAGTTTATAGATGAATTCTTCTATCTCTTTTTGTCGTGCATTTGCAAAACCTTTGTCCGTGCCGATTTTCATAAAACCACATTTTTCTAAAACTTTCTGTGAACCTAAATTGTCAAAGGCAACTCTTCCAAAAATGGGTCTTGCGGGTTCAATAATCAGAAACTTTTTAAGTGCTGTTGTTGCAATTCCTTTTCCCCAAAAGTTTCTGTCTATCCAATAAGTAATTTCAGTAACTCCTTCCATTTCAAATTTGGAGATGCTACCTGCAATAATTTCTTCAACCAGGATTGTCTGCATGTTTATTGTCGGGTCATTCAGAAGCTTTGTATATTTTTCAAGATAGGCTTCTTTGTCGGTAGGGTCTTTCGAAGTAAACGCAGCTAAGTAATTAGCCTCTGTGTCAAGCTGAAATTGATAGAATAGTTCTAAGTCGGGTTTTTCTGTTTGCCTAAGTTCTAATTGTCTGTTCTGCATCGTGATAAAATTCAGTTATTTACTTCTTTGCGATGTTTGTTACAATGACCGCCCAGGTGACGAAATTACCACTGGACTGGTATTTTACAACTTTTAGTCAGGAATTAAAGCCAGTTGAAAACCAAGGATGAAGGTAAATAGAAAAAGCTGATATTTGTTCGTTTACTATCAAAGAAGTAAGATTGATATGAGCAGCAGATTATTTCGCTGTCATTTTTCAGAGGATGCATTGGTTGAGAAATCTTAATAATCTTTTGTATTCCAGGGCGGGGCTAACGGACATGCTTTTAGTTTCGCATTCAATTATTCGCAGAAATTATCCTTCGTCGTCTGTTGTTAGAGATTGCCAACAACAAAAGCTTTTGCATAATTTTTGATCAACTGTCTAACGTTACGAAACGCCTGATTTATTTCGTTGTCTGACCCTGTTGCTTTTGCAGGATCTGGAAAATTGTGGTGAAACTTTTTTGCGTTTGACGGAAAGAAAGGGCAATGTTCTTTTGCATTGTCGCAAACTGTAATTACAAAATCAAAGTCTATATTTCTGTATTCTTCAATATTGTTTGAAGTATGATGCGAAATGTCAATGCCATCTTCTTTCATTGTCTCAATGGCTTTAGGATTTACGCCGTGAGTTTCAATTCCTGCACTAAATATCTCTGCTTTTTTGCCAGCGAACTGTCGTAAATAACCTTCTGCAATCTGGCTACGACAACTGTTTCCTGTGCAAAGCACTAATATCTTTTTCTGTGGCATGATCAACGAAAGGTTTGTGTTATTCTTTCCAAAATACTTTAATTGCAGCAATCTGTTCCGCAACCACAGGATTTAATTTTTTCAGCATGAACTGTGATGCTAAATATTCCTGTGTTACCCGTTTTAAAACTGGTGAGCTCTTCTTCGTTTAAATAGTTTTTTAAAATATCGTCAGGGATGACAATTGGTTTTTCTTTTTGTATAGTAATGTTTGAAAAACCATTTGAGTTGATAAGTTCCAAATAAACATCCTTTTGAATTGCACCTGATACACAACCTGCATACATTTCTGCATCCTTACGTAATGCCTCGGGAAGATTGCCAACCAAGACGACGTCTGAAATGCTGAAATGCCCGCCAGGCTTCAATACACGAAATATTTCTTTGAACACTCCGTCTTTGTTTGGTACCAGGTTTAAAACGCAGTTACTTACAATTACATCAGCAACATTTGCAGATACAGGAATATTTTCAATGTCGCCCTGCCTAAACTCTACATTGGTGAAACCCAATTTTTGTGTGTTGGCTTTTGCTTTTTCAATCATTGCAGGTGTGAAGTCAATACCAATTACTCTGCCGTCTTCGCCGGTTTCATTTCTTGCAATGAAACAATCATTACCTGCACCACTGCCCAAATCAATTACGGTGTCTCCTTTTTTGATTTTAGCAAACTGTGTCGGCAATCCGCATCCTAAGCCTAAGTCTGCATCAGCATTGTAACCTTCCAATGTGCTATAATCATCACTCATAATATTGTAAACTTCTGTTGAGCAACAACCAGAGCCGCAGCAAGATGATTGGTTTACTTCTTTGTCTTGTAAAGCAATTTCGCTGTATTTCTGTTTTACCAGTTCTTTCATTCGTTCTGAATTTTCCATTTTAATTTTATTTAATTAACAACAATTATTTTTCTTTTCGAGTTTAATAGTAATGTTTGCAAAGTAGTTTTGAAGTTTGCCAATGGCTTTTTCGTCGATGCAGTAACAGATTGAATTTCCTTCGATTTCGCCTTTGATTAGTCCGGCGTTCTTTAGTTCTTTCAGATGTTGTGAAACGGTTGGCTGCGCCAATGGCAGTTTGTTTACAATATCTCCACAAATGCAAGTATCAACTTTGATGAGGTATTCAATGATTGCAATTCTTGCCGGATGACCCAATGCTTTGGTCAATGTTGCAATCGCATTTTGTTTGCTGGTAAAGTGTTCGGTCTTTGTCGCTCCCATTTCAATAATTTAATATTGCAATATTACGATAAAGATTCGTTAGACAAAACTATTTTGCCAAATTTAATGATGCATCCTAAAATAATAGAGTGGTCAATTTATCGATGCCTGAAAATATAGCGGCAGCAGATAGAGTAGGACCGGTATTGACACAGAGGGTGTTTTATAACTGTCTGCCACGTTTAAGACAAACCTTTTATAGCTGACTCTTTGAGGCTATAAACTTTGTCCAAAAGTAAGTAAGTTGTTATCTGTGTCCAGCAAAGCAAATTCCTTTTGTCCCCAGGGTTTTGATTGTAAGGCTCCATTTGGGTGTATGGTTATTTTGTTCTCTAACAGAGATTGATACAAGTTATCAATGTCATTTGTCCGGATATAAACTTGTCCATAATTCTCGTTCGGATCAAGCTCTTTAAATTCAAAAAAATGAATTTGGATATGGTCTTTTTGCACAATCAAATAACCGTCAAAGTCGGCACTTCCTATGTCAGTAAAGCCTAATTTATTTACATAAAAATCTTTCGTGTTCGCTTTGTCACGCATTGGAAGTTTGGGATTGATGTCTGTTAGCATATTCTTATGTGATTTTACTTCGAATTTGTAAAACTACTGTTGTCAGCGACTGTAGCTCATAATCTTTCATTTCAACCACGCTATTATCTGTATATTGGCAATAGCTTTTCTTTCATTTTTTGTATCAAATCCCAAAATATTTTTTCACCCCTTTCATTTGAAATTTATACCCAAACCATCGCCTGATAAACCATAATTGTTTGGCATCTTTTCCTGCCAAATATCGTAATGTGTCTTTGCCGTCAGTAGCCGCATTGTATATTACTTCTGCTACCATTTCGGGAGTTCCTTTCGCTTTTTCTCTTTTGGGATCTCCGAATTTTGATTGAATGGCATTGTTGAATTGATTGTATTCAGGATAATTAGAAATATCAAACTGGCCTAAAGAACGCCCGGAAAAGTCAGTCTTTATTGAACCTGGTTCTACTACTTTCACTTTTATTCCGAAAGGTTGCAATTCATACCAAAGCCCTTCACTCAAACCCTCCAGGGCAAACTTGGAAGAATTATAAATACTATACAATGGCACCGTCATTATCCCTCCAATTGAAGTTGTATTGATAATTATACCATTTTTATTGGCTTTGAAATGTGGTAAAATTTCTTTGATGCAATCAATCAGGCCAAAGAAATTAACATCATATTGACGGCGGATTTCCTCATCGCTACCAGCCTCTAAAGGTCCATAAGCTCCATAACCTGCATTATTGAACAAAACATCTATTTTTCCAAAGAGTTCGATACTTTTTTGAATGGCATCTTTTATGGATGATTTATTTTGTACATCAAGCGTCACCAATTTCAAAGTCTCATCCTCGATCAACCCTTTGTTGGTGGCAATATTTCTCATAGTTGCTACTACATTCCATCCTTTTTGATGAAATAATTTTGCGGTGGCTTTGCCAATTCCGCTACTTGCTCCTGTAATGATGATGGTTCTTTTCATTTGTTTCTTTAATAATTTTCTATTCTAAGTGCCTTGTGTTTTGGTTGCCAGATTTATTATTAAATCAAAACTTTAGTTCGATTCCGTGTGACCAGTTCTCCGTATTTCCCATCCTGTAGCACGTTTGAGTCTTATTTATTAGAGCACAGTCCGTTTGATCTTTCCAATTTAATTAAAATAATAATTCAGTCAATTTATTGCTTTACTGCATTTTCAATACCTGGATAAAGTGCGTAAAAGTATTAATTATGATCATAAGTAATGGTACAAGCGGAGAAAATATTTGAGCTTCGATTTTTAAGATCGAGCGAAAGGATTGAAAAAAATAA
>JBDTKF010000028.1:0-3051 GCA_039935455.1 Ginsengibacter sp. | reverse complement strand
TCGTCTTCATATTCTTTCTTTATTTTAAGTGCTTTTTCAATTTCTTGTTTAGGTGTTTTTTGCGTTTTCTTCTGAAAGCCATTCGCTAACACAATTAATTTTTCTTCGTCAAAAAAACAAAATATCCTAAAAATGTCGCTCGCTAATTTTACCCGAACTTCATACAAGCCGTCTTGCATGTGTTGAAGGTAAGTTTCAGGAACTCTGTCAATTTCTTCAATCAAGTCAAGAGTCCAAATGATTTTGTCCTTCACCTTGGGGCGCTGTTTCACAAAAAACTCCTCGAAGTAATGTTTATAAGTAATGACAGTTCGAAATTTCTGATTTTTCTCCACCGAGCAAAGATAAGAATAGTTGTCTTAAAGTGAAACTAATTTTTGTAAAATATTTTTCCCTGATTCTTGCTGAAGCCCAATCAGGGTGTACTTCTGTATAAATTATTTTCCAGGGAAGATGCCCTTTAGTATATCTGTTTTTTCCTGCGTTATGTTCTTTCAATCTATTATTGGCATCCAGAGCCATGCCTACATAAGAGGCTCGATAAAATATATACTACGATCATAACGAAAAAAAGCCTCTCAAATATGAGAAGCTTAGTAGCACGTACGGGATTCGAACCCGTGATTCCTCCGTGAAAGGGAGGCGTCTTAACCCCTTGACCAACGCGCCATCCTGTTTAAAGGACGGCAAAGATACTCTTCGGTAATTTTGTTGCCAAATATTTTCTTTCCTAAAAGCAAAATGATCATGAATGTGCATGAATTATTCTAAAATTTTGGACAGGGAATTCCTTTGAATCCTTCCGGGCGTTTTACATAGATCAACGAAATTTCAATTCCTCCCTTGCTTTGCGATGCGGATTTCAAGCCTGATACGTTTACATCATAAGATGCGCCAATACGCATTCCGGAAAATTCCAAACCTATATAAGGGATAAAAGCATCGTTTAAACGATACCACAAACCTGCATAAACATTGGAAGGATTTTGGCTGAGAGGATCAATAGGAGCTGCCAAAGCCCCACCAACAACGGTTTCAATGGCTCCGGCCTGGTACTGATAAATCCCGCTTGTATGTAAGGTAAGGATGTCTGAGACCGGGAAAAAACCTCCTGCACTGATTGTTGATCTGCTCGCAATACTCCAATTACCATCTCCAAAATTTTCTTTTGGACGGTTGATGTGATAAATGGAAGCTCCGAGATAAAAATTGTTAGACAAATCGGTAGAAGTAGAAAACAACAGGCCTGCATTTACGTCCAGATAATTGATGTTGAGATTATCTCTGTTGAAAATTTCCTGCGTAATTCCTGTGAAGCCAAACTGTGTAAGCTGGTCACCAAACATAAGTTTGTTTACATCCAATCTTTTTTGTCCATAAGTTCCCTGGAAACCAACAGCAATTTGTTTGAAACCATCTTCATCCAGGGATTTTGAGTAAGAAGTGGATAACCCCAAATAGTTATTGGTAAGCACGCCACTTCCGGCTTTATCAGTAAGCGCTAACACGCCGATTCCCCAGGTATCATAATCAGGAAGTTTATTTTTTAAGATATCGAAATCTACACTTAATGTTGAAGTGGTATATACGTTACTGAATGCCGGCCATTGATCCCGGTAATTTCCTGCAATACGAACCGTGCCATCGAATTTTCCGGTAAATGCAGGATTCAATGTTAGGGGCGAAGAAAAAAACTGTGAAAAATGTGGATCCTGAGCATGAATAAAAACCGACGCAGATAGCAGTAAACTCAATATCGTAATAGCTTTTTTCATCTTGTAAAAGATTCGAAAATAAAGATAAGCGAAATGTTAGAGGGAAGGCCAGAGATTGTTCCAACTTAGAGAGATAGTTGGGTAACTTTGCGTTCAACTTGCAGTTGTTACATTTGAACTTTGACTCCATATGCCAAATCTCCCGCATCGCCTAAACCGGGAACGATATATCCTTTAGCAGTTAATTCATCATCGATATCGCCACACCAGATTGTGGCTTTTGGCTCGGCTCGTAAAACATATTCGAGACCAACTGTGCAGGCAAGCGCACAAGCAATGTGTATCTCTGAAGGATTGCCTGCGTCGCGGATAAATCGTAATGTTTTTACCAACGAAGCGCCGGTAGCAAGCATCGGATCAGAAATAATTACCACGCGATCGTCTAATTCAGGACAACTGATATATTCCAGGCTTATTTCAAAACTGCCATCCGGTTTGTGTTTACGATAAGCGCTGATAAACGCATTGTCGGCTTTATCAAAATAATTTAGAAATCCGTTGTGCATAGCCAATCCGGCACGCATAATCGTTGCCAGCACAGGTTGGCTTTCTAAAACTTTACAATTGGATATTCCTAATGGAGTGGTAATCTCTGTTTCAATCCATGGTAATTTCTTGCTAATTTCATAAGCACATACCTCGGCAATTTTTTCCAGGTTTTTTCTGAATCTTTGCCGGTCATTTTGCATTTCTACATTTCTTAATTCGCTAACCCAGTTGCTGATCAAAGAATGGTCATCGCTCAGATTTATTACCATTGTTTAAATTTTTTGTGACTTAAAGGTAAGTGCAATTTTTAAAGTTATAAATTTGGGCAAATCTATAAATTAAAGCGGGGAAATATTTTTTATGATCTATAATGTTATTGGTTTAATGAGTGGCAGTTCTCTGGATGGAATTGATATTGCTTTTGTTGAATTTTCAGAAACAGCCGGCAAATGGACATACGAAATCAAATGCGCTGCCTGCATTGAATACCCAGACGAATGGTTGAAGGATTTGAAAGCTGCTGTTACACTTTCTGCCAGGGACTATCAAGTCTTACATGCCAGGTATGGAGCGTTTCTTGGAAAAATGATTAATGAATTTATTGAAAAATTTCAATTGAATCACAAGACAGGCCTGATTGCATCACATGGACATACCACCTTTCATTTTCCCGAAAAAAAGATGACACACCAGCTGGGTGATGGCGCTGCGATTGCTGCAGCAACGAAACTTCCTGTCGTAAGTGATCTTCGTTCTTTGGATGTAGCCTTTGGGGGTCAAGGTGCGC
>JBDTKF010000027.1:0-34546 GCA_039935455.1 Ginsengibacter sp. | reverse complement strand
TTCATTTTGACAGGATTTAGGGGATTCAGGATTACCTTCCCATATAAACCATTAATATTTGTACATCAGTAGGGTTTACACCACTTATCCTACTCGCCTGACCAAGTGTTTGAGGTCTTATTTTCTTAAACTTTTGTCTTGCCTCATTTGATAATGATGAAATATTTTCATAATTAAAACTATCAGGAATAACTTGCTCTTCCAAAGCGCTCATCTTGCTCACCATTTCTTCCTCTTTCCGGATATAAACTTCATATTTTAACTGAATTTCCGCCTGATCTAAAGATTCAGAAGAATATTCTTTCAATTCTTCTCCAATGACCTCAATAGCTGCCATTAGTTTTTTAAGCTCGACCCTCGGCCTCAACAATAACTGGCTCACTTTAATCTTTTGATTGATTTTAGCAGAAGAATTTTCATACAAAAAAGAATTTATCTCTTCGGGATTAAGGTTTTTTTCTTGGAGAAATTGTATAATTTCTTTTATTTCTCTCTTTTTCTTAATTACTCTGTCCATCCTTTTCTGTGATGCAAGTCCAATTCTAAAACTTTTTTCCGTTAACCGCAGGTCCGCATTATCCTGTCTGAGTAAAGTCCGATATTCTGCTCTACTTGTGAACATTCTATAGGGTTCTTCAGTGCCTTTATTGATAAGGTCATCAATCAAAACGCCTATATAAGCTTCATTCCTTTTCAGGATGAAAGGACTTTGCTTGTATACATTTTGGTGAGCATTGATTCCTGCCATTATTCCCTGACACGCAGCTTCCTCATACCCTGTTGTTCCATTAATTTGTCCGGCAAAAAAAAGATTATTAACTAGTTTTGTCTCTAGATTATTTTTAAGTTGAGTTGGGGGGAAATAATCATATTCGATAGCATAACCAGGTCTGAACATTCTAAAATTCTCAAATCCCGGCACTTTCTTCAAAGCTTGATATTGTACCTCCTCAGGTAACGAGGATGAAAAACCATTTATATAAACTTCAATTGTGTCTATTCCTTCAGGCTCAACAAAAAGTTGGTGTCTTTCTCTTTCCGCAAATCTGTTGATTTTATCTTCTATACTCGGACAATACCTTGGACCAACCCCTTTAATTCTACCCTGAAACATTGGGCTCTGTGCAAAACCTGATCTTAAAACATCATGCACTTCGCTATTCGTGTAGGTAATCCAACAGCTTTTCTGTGTGGTAGGCTTTTTAGTGTCTAAGAATGAGAATCCAACCACATTGGCGTCTCCTTCTTGTTCCTCCATTTTTGAATAATCAAGGGAACGACCATCAACTCTTGCTGGAGTTCCTGTCTTTAATCGGTCAGTTTCAAATCCCCATTCAACTAATTGCTCCGTTATACCTACCGAAGACTTTTCAGCAACGCGGCCTCCTTTCAAATGTTTTTCACCGACATGAATGATCCCATTTAAAAACGTCCCATTGGTTAAAACCACTGATTTCGCTTTGATTTTGTGTCCCAATGCAGTTTTTACCCCCGTTATCCGATTCTTAATCTTTGTTAATCCTACCACTCCGTCCTGATAAAAATCCAAATTCGGCGTCTTTTCAAGCATCAAACGCCATTTCCAAGAAAAAAGCATTCGATCATTTTGGGTCCGTGGACTCCACATAGCAGGTCCCTTGCTTTTGTTTAGCATTCTGAACTGTATGAGGCTTTCGTCAGAAACAATTCCAGAGTAACCACCCATTGCATCAATTTCACGTAGAATTTGGCCTTTAGCAATACCTCCCATTGCAGGATTACAACTCATCTGGGCCATATTCTGCATATTCATAGTTACGAGAAGCACTTTGCTTCCCAAATTTGCAGCGGCAGCCGCAGCTTCGCAACCAGCATGCCCGGCACCAACTACAATAACATCATATTCTTGAAACATTTCACAAAAATACTACAATTGAATTTTTATTTTTTGAAAGGTTTCACGTGGAACAATAAGAATGAGTCTCACAGAGAACTGAATAATTGAAGTAGATAATAGTCTTCCATTTTTCTCATCAGTATCTTTTCGGTATCAGAATGATCCAGATAACCGCACAAATGTAGAATACCATGAATCATAACGCGGTACAATTCTGGAAAAAAACCAATAAACAGTTCATTTGCGTTTTCTGAAACTCTTTCCGTACTAATATAGATTTCAGCCACTATTGGCAATGAAGAATTCACAAGGTTAAAGGTTAAAATGTCAGTCAGGGTATCATGATTAAGAAATTCTTGATTTAATTTTAACAGGTATTCGTCTGAGCAGAAGATATAAGTTATAGATTCAAACGATTTCTTCTCCTGCGTGAATATTGATGAAATAAATGTCTTTAATAACAATTTCTTTTTTAATGTCAACGAAATGTTATGATTATTGAACGTTATGGAACTCAAACGGATATTTTTAAGAAACAAATAAAAATGAAATTATCACAAGTAAAAACCGGGACAAAAGTAAAAATTAAGTCTTTTGAAAATAACGAAATAGTTTTGAAGTTGATGGAAATGGGATGCATTCCTGATGAAGAGGTCACCGTATGGAAAAAAGCTCCATTTGGTGATCCAATTTACGTATTGGTCGCTGGCTATTCACTTAGTTTGAGATTAGATGAAGCAGAGCAAATCATTGTTGATAAAGTATAGAGTTGAAAACATATAGGTTATGGAAATCGGTCTTTATTTTGGTTCCTTCAATCCAATTCATAATGGTCATTTAATTATTGCAAACCACATAGCAAATTATTCACCTCTTGAGCGCATCTGGTTTGTAATATCTCCACAAAATCCATTCAAAAAGCAAACCTCCTTACTCAATCACAACCATAGAAAACAACTAATCGATCTTGCGATTGAAGGCGAGAAGAAATTTCGTTCTTCGAATATAGAATTCAAACTCCCTACACCTTCCTACACCATCGACACTTTATCCTATTTACAGGAACGGTATCCGAAAAACAGTTTCACTGTAATAATGGGAAGTGATAGTTTTCAGAATGTAAAAAAATGGAAAAATGGATCACTCATATTAAGAGATTATTCGATACTAATTTACAAAAGACCAGGATTTGATATTAATTCTGATATGTTAACAGAAAATATTCATTTACTAAAAGCACCTTTACTCGAAATATCAAGTACCAGGATAAGGGAGATGATCAGAGAAAAGAAATCCATTAGATACTTGGTCCCTGATATCGTTCAGGAAGAAATTAGAAAGCAACAGTATTATTATTAATCAAACTCATACACATTATAATCATATAATATATTTAATTGTTAACTACATTCTGAATTCTACAACGGAGGATGGTCACTATTATTATTATTGGGTCTTTGTTTGTTTTTTGAGGCGTGATGTGAAGGATGTATCTGATTATGCGAAGTTGGACTTCGCTGGGCAGATGGTTTGCTTCCAGATTTAATTCCTCGATCCTTATCTCTTCTTCTTCGATTGCTCTTATCCAATGATTTCAAGCTTATTTGTCCTACAACATCAACAAATTCAGGCTCAACTTCTTTAGGTTTTTCACTAACAATCTCAACAGTTTCTAAGGCTTCGGGTTTGATTCCATTTTTATTCTGCTCCTGGATTTTCTTTACAGTTTCAATTGAAAGAGGATAATGTTTGGTACTATCAGCCATGGTATACCACATTAAATTGCGAAAAATATCTTTTTTTACTAAAAAAGCGCGCCCTTTTGCAACTTCAATTACATCTGCATCGTCAGGAAAATGTTGTAAGGCATCTAAATAGGTATCCAATTCATAGTTCAAACAACACTTTAATCTACCACACTGACCGCTCAATTTCGTTTGGTTGATACTTAGATTCTGATAACGGGCCGCGTTCGTGTTCACACTTTTAAAATCTGTAAGCCAGGTACTACAACAAAGTTCACGTCCACAACTACCGATTCCACCGACTTTCCCCGCTTCCTGACGTGCACCAATTTGTTTCATTTCAACCTTCACTTTGAATTCAGATGCATAGAGCCGAATCAATTCGCGAAAATCAACACGTTCATCCGCAATATAGAAAAAAGTCGCTTTCCTTGAGTCCGCTTGAATTTCTACTTCTGACATTTTAAGATCAACTTTCAACTGGCGTGCAATAGCACGACTTCTGATAAGTACCTCCCGTTCGCGTGATTTGGTCTCTTTCCATTTCGCAATGTCATGATCGGTTGCCACTCTAAGAATCTTTTTGATCTCAACGCTGTTTTCATCCACCCGTTTCTTTTTTAGTTGAAGACGCACCAACTCTCCCGTTAGATTCACCGTACCCACATCAAAACCACTGACACCTTCGACAGTTATAATATCTCCTTTCGAAAAAAGTTCCGGAGTATTATTTCGATAAAAATCCTTACGGCTTCCCTGGTTGAATGAAACTTCCACAACCCGGCAAGAACTTCCATTATCATCAATCGGTAAATTTGCCAGCCAATCGTGTACATTTAATCTGTTACATCCACCGGAACTACAGCCACCATTGCCTTTGCAACCGGTAGGTTTTCCGGATCCACAACTCGTACATCCCATATAATTAGGTTAAAAAAATGAATTAAAAATTAAAAAAAACAAAAGAAAGGAACAAAGTTAGATGCAATAATTCGCTCACAGTAACATTTCGAAAATTTTAAAAATAAGGACGATACCTCTAAAAAAACTGCAAAGACTATCAGTTAATTAATTATTACCAGCTATATATTCGAATCCATAAAGAGACAAATCATTTCTAAAATTATAAACCATCTGTACTATCCTCCTATCTCAATGAACCAAAATTAGCGAATTATCTTTAATAATGTGAAAAAAACGGATCGTAAGCGCGTGAAACAACATTCTCCCATGAGCATTCCTTTCAATATAATAAATAGCTTTGTTCAACTCGTTTACTATGGCTTCCTGTGCTTCTATTCCGCATATTCTATTGATACGAGAAGCAAAATCTTTTTCATTCTCCGGAACTCCATCCAGGACTTCTTCATTCACAAATTCCGCACGGATTCCACGTTCCAGTAAATGGATAAAATACTTTAATAATTGCTTTTGTTTTTCCCTTCCCATTTTACTGATCTCATCAAGCCATTTCAACTGCGCGCCTACATTATTTTTCAAAATAACATGAAGCCATTCTCTAATCTGAACTTGAAAGTCATCTTCGGGCGTCTGTAATAATTGCAATGCTTCGCGGAAATTACCATTCGAAATCGCTGCAATTTCGGATGCTTTTTTTGTCCCCACCTGATAATTATTTATTAATGTATTTTCAATTTCTTTATTAGAAAGAGAAGATATTTTAATTAATTGCGTTCTGGATAAAATCGTTGGTAGAATTGCATTCTCATCTTCGGCGACAAAAATGAAAAGCGTGTCTGGTGGTGGTTCTTCAATTAACTTAAGTAGTTTATTTCCTTCTTTTCCCAAAAATTCAGGCATCCATAAAATCAAAATTTTATAATCACTCTCAAAAGATTTCAAGCTTAGTTTACGGGAAATTTCATCACACTCAAAAACTGTGATATTCCCCTGTTTGTTGGCAGGATTTTCGATTTTTGATTTAGTGTTTTCTTTCAAGAAATTAATCCAATCCGATACTTTATTATACGGGTATTGCTGAATAAATTCCCTCCACTCTATCACATAATCGGTGCTCAAAACCTTAGTATGATTACTGTCTTTTTTCAACGCCGGATATGAAAAATGTAGATCCGGGTGTATTAACTGGCTAGCTTTTATGCAGGAAGGGCAACGGCCACAACTATCTTCCATAAATTCATCCTTCGGGCCACTCTCTTCTCCAAACATCAAAACAGTATTTTTCGAAGATTTAGCATTCACTTTATCACAGAGAATATATTGAGCAAAAGCGATCGCCAACGGTAATGCGCCGCTACCTTCTCTTCCAAGAAACAGGAGTGCGTGTGAAAGCCTGTTTTTTCGAACCAGCTCTTTAAGTCGATGCTTTATTTGATTGTCGGCTATAACGTCGTTGAAATACATGAAGCGTTTGGGAATGGGAAAAAAAAGTTTAATTAGATATCAAATACGTTAACAATCATTGGAACGCAAATTTGGAGATTTAAGAAGTTTTGAAGATGTACATTAGTTCAAAAAGCCTAATAATTTTTCATAAGCTTCTTTCCCATTTTCATTCGGATTGTCCGGAATTAAACGATCATGGTTGAAAAAAACAGTAAGAAGCTTGCCATCTTCATCAAACAAAAATTTAGTAAAATTCCATTTAATTGGATCATTAAATCCTTGTTTTTCTGCTTCTCCAACTATAAATTTATATATCGGAGCCATATCACCACCTTTAACGGATATTTTGGCCGCCATTGGAAATGTCACTCCATAATTCTTTTGACAAAAATCAGCAATCTGAGTGTTATCTCCAGGTTCCTGACCGCCAAAATTATTTGCGGGGAAACCAACGATCACCATTTTGTCTTTGTATTTTTTATATAAATTTTCCAGATCTTCATATTGTGGCGTGTTGCCGCACTTAGAAGCCGTATTTACTATTAATAGTTTTTTCCCTTTGAACTGTGAAAAATCAATAGTGCCACCATTAAGTGAAGGAACTTTAAACTGATAAATCGTTGCTGGTTTCATAACATTTGAGGTTGGGGAAGGAATTATAAATGAAAACAATAGCAGAGAAATTATCCCGATGAATATCTTTTTCATGATTTTTTTATAAAGATACGGATTCAGGAAAAAATAAACTGGTAAAGATTCGACATTATAATTATCCGAACTTCGCTCCACAATAAAACAAATTACTTGATGGAAATTGCTGAAAACAAGCTACTAGAACAGGTTGAAACAATATTATACAAGTTCGATACCAAAGCTGTGATCTTCGATCTTGACGGAACTTTATTAGACAATAATTCTTTTCATCTTAAAAGCTGGATTGAATATTTAAAAAACATTGGAAGAAATATTTCAGAAAAAGAATATAATAAAAATATCAACGGACGCACAAACAAAGATGTGATCGAATATATTTATGATAGAAAAATGAGCAGTGAAGAAATTTTGAAATACTCATTGGAAAAGGAAGCGCTTTATAGAAAGTTGTACCAACCATTCATTGAGCCGGTTACCGGTTTAATTGAATTCTTAGAAATATTGAATAAGAAAAATATTCCTATGGCTATTGCTACGTCAGGCATTCAGCCCAATATTGACTTCATGTTTCAACATGTTCCCATTGAAAAATATTTCAAAATAGTGATAAATTCTTCACACATCACGAAGGGAAAACCAGATCCGGAAATCTATTTAAAAGTTGCTTCACTGTTGAATATTTCACCCCAAAACTGTTTGGTTTTTGAGGATGCTGTTGTGGGAATCAAGTCTGCAAAAGATGCAGGAATGAAAGTGATAGCCGTAGCAACCACACAGACAATAGAAGAACTTTCAATCGCGGATATGATCGTGAATAATTATACAGGTTTTAATTTTTAGAATTTATTTCTCATAACATCCAATATCCGGCTTTGCATCTCTCAACTTATCTTCAAGGTCATAAAGAAATGGAGTAATCACACCTGTATTTAGCGCAGGTGAAGAAAGTTGCCTGTTAAAATGAAAATCATACACATTATGTGACACATCAATGCTATCAAACAAGGGCGGCAAATTTTTTATCGGCGAAATAAATGTTGCATCATTAATTTCATCCTGCGCTTTATATAAAACATGATCAAACGTTACAGAAAAAGGAAGATTTCCTTGTTTACTGATCGAAATTTCATTATCAACTGTTCCTCCTTCACCCCAAAAAATACAATTCTGAAATAATGCATTTAAGGGAGCTGAAAACAATGCGTTATTCTGCAGGACAGAATTAGACAATTGCAACACAGGATTTTTATGAATGATATAATTGTTACTATATGAAGCAACCGTACAATTTATAAAACGATAATCACCACCTAACTGCAATTGAACATTCCTTCCACAATTACTAATCAGAGAATTATCCACATAAATATTCGTATTGATTCCCAAAATACCCGCATCATAAATATTATCGAGAATGCATTGCGATACCGTTACTTTAGGACGAGTGTTGGTAGAAAGGTCCTGCGCAACAATTCCCTGATATGCATTCCTGATGATCACATGTTTCAAAGAATTATTATAACTCTTGCCACGAAAATAGATTCCAGGCCAGCTGGCAGGCAAATCTTTATAATCCGCATCCATTCTATCTCCTGAAAAGATCACCGGTTCTGCTTTTGTTCCACTTGCCTTCAATGTACCGTCTACCAAAAACGGTGCGTCGGCATGTAAATATATCTTTGTTCCTGCAGTGATATTGAGTGTTGCGCCCGTATCAATCTGTACGCCTCCAACTATTACATAAGGCAGTTTTTTGTTCCAATTAACAGTTCCCGTCAACTTTTTATTTTTTAAGAAAATAGCATTTTGGCCATATGCCTGTAACTGAACCAATTTTTTATTCCCGTTATAGATAATTTGGATGCTATCAGTTAAAATAAAAGGGAGGCTGGAATTATCTGGTTGCGCATTCACTTGCACAAAAACGTAAATGCTGTCATTTGCGTTGATGTCGACATTATTTATTTCATCGGCAGAAGTTCCGTCCAGATTTATTTTGAAAGAAGAGGCTGTTCCGCCAGAAAGCTTTACCTGCGAAAGACGAAGTTTCTGACTGTTGTTATTAAATATTTTAAAAACCTTGGTAATAGAGCCCACAGTTGTAAAAACTGTATCGAAGGACAAGGTGTCTATATCAGTTGATAAGGTCGCGTCAGAACTTGTAATAAACGATTCCTTTTTGCAGGAAAATACAATGAACGCTGATACAAAAATGAGGGCTGAGATCTTCAAAAGTTTAATCATTGAATCATTTAAATATTGAATACTTCTTAAACACTTCAAATTGTTTTTCAAACAAGTACTTCTTCAATTTGCTGTAACCCTTTACCAGCAGGTAGTTTCTTCCATAAGATCCGGTAAATGGTTTCTGCGATCGGCATTTTAGCATTAACTTTTTGATTGATCAGATACATACATTTACTGGCATTATACCCTTCAGCTATCATACTCATTTCCAATTGAGCTGATTGAACAGAATAACCTTTGCCGATCATATTTCCAAATGTACGGTTACGGCTGTAAAGCGAATAACAGGTTACCAATAAATCGCCGAGGTAAACAGAAGTCGCATAATTAGTATGTAGTCTTTGTTTTTTATGGATGGTATGATTTCCGGTTGTTCCAACTTCGACATTTTGAATTCCAGCTTTTCTCAAAAATCCAGCCATTTCATCAGCGCTGTTAGCGATCAAAACACTTAAAAAATTATCACCATAATCCAGCCCATGCGCGATACCGGCCGATATAGCATAGATGTTTTTCAAAATGGCCGCATACTGTACACCATAAATGTCTGTATTGTGAAGTGTATTTAGATATGAAGTTTTGAAGTAACCTGAAATTTCTTTGGTTATGGCTTCATCAATACCTGTAAAAGTCAGATAAGATAATTTTTCAGCGGCAACTTCTTCTGCATGGCAAGGTCCCAGAACAGTAAAATAATTTTTCAATTCCACACCAAATTCCGTTTTCAAATAATCATTCAACAAAACATTCCTTTCGGGAATAATTCCTTTTATAGCAGAGATTATTTTTTTCCTTTTGAAAATATTTTTGGGCAAACCACAAAGAGAATCAGCAGCAAACGCAGAAGGGACAACAATTATGATTATCTCGCTGTTCCTGATCACTTCTTCAGCGTTGGTAGAAAATGTGATCAGGCTCATATCAAAAAAGGCATTGCTTAAATATTGGGGATTATGGCGCCGGCTTTTGAAACTGCTGATGTTTGAATCACTTCTCAGCCACCAGTTAATTTGGTTTTTATTATCGGTCAAAATTTTAGCCAGTGCTGTTCCCCAGCTTCCACTTCCTATAATTCCAAATTTCATCATAGATTCAATTTTTCAATAGCTATTTGTGCAGCAACCTGGCTCGCATCTTTCTTATTAAATCCTTTTGCTTCTGCAATTAAAATTCCATCAATCATTGCTCCAATTGTAAATAATCTTCTTCCATTTTCTATCGTTTCATTTACCGTTTCAAACTCAAGAACCTTACCGTGTTTATTAGCCCATCCATACAATTTATTCTTTTGATTGATGTCAAGATTTTCCAAATCCTGCATAAATAAATGAGGACTAATAATTCGTTCATTCACCCATCTCTGCGTCTGTGTGTAGCCTTTGTCCAGATATACCGCACCTACCAAAGCCTCCAGCGTATTACCAAAAATTTGTGAAACTTTTAAAGAATGATCAAAATGATTATACAGTGTAATTTTTTTCAAACCGATCCTGACAGCTATATCATTCAACTGATTGCGATTTACCATTTTACTTCTCATCTCTGTTAGAAACCCTTCGTCTTTATATGGATAGCGCATGAAAAGAAAGTGGGCTACGATTGTGCTGATAATAGCATCGCCCAAATATTCGAGCCGTTCATTGTTTTCATCAGCACCTTCTCTTACAGAACGGTGGCTGAGTGCGGTTTTATATAGAGCCAAGTGATGCGGAGAAAATCCTAGTACGTTGCGGAGTTGTTTGCGAAAATTCCGTTGGTCAGAAGAAAGAAAGATATTTATGAAAAACGGCACTTGCTTGAAGTTATTAAGTTTGTTAAAAGTAAAGAAAATAATTTCGATGAATTTTAGATAACGTCACGGAATATTGACAAGGACAATTAATGAAAATGTTTTGATAAAATCACTTCTCCAATTCTTCCCAAAATTCTGCTGCACGGCGTGTATGTGGAATTACAATTGTACCTCCGACAATATTTGCCACCGCAAAAATTTCATACATCTCCGGGGTAGAAACGCCGAGTTCATGTAATTTTCCCAGGTGATATTTTATACAATCGTCACATCGTAAAACCATACTGGCAACTAACCCGAGCATTTCTTTCGTTTTTTTATCCAACGCCCCATCTTCATACGTGTTGGTATCAAGATTCCAAAGTCGTTTCATTACCAGGTTATTTTTACTTAAAATAACCTCATTCATTCTTTCGCGGTAATCATTAAATTCTTTTATTGAATTCGTCATATAACTTATTTTAAGAAAAAGGAAGTGACAGAAGAATTATTTATTCATTCCTTATTATCGAAATGAAAGGAAGACAAAGTTACGAACGCAGTAAACAAAGAAATAATTGAAATTTTTTTTTCGATGTATTCAATATATCAGCAATTAAAAATGACCGAGATTTTTAATGTCATCATCAATGTCGTGGTCAGGCAATTTATTCAATTGCGCTTTTATGATAAAATAACTGGTGATAGCAAAGGTAAATCCAACAAGAATTACAGAAACAAGATTATTCATTCCAAACAACATGAATCCAACCAATATTCCAATCGTTTCTGAAAACAACCATCCG
Source organism: Ginsengibacter sp. (assembly GCA_039935455.1). Lineage (GTDB taxonomy): Bacteria > Bacteroidota > Bacteroidia > Chitinophagales > Chitinophagaceae > Ginsengibacter. The sequence goes on along the minus strand of JBDTKF010000027.1, from coordinate 23,080 downwards.
ATAATCGTATAAATTTTCCAGGTGGTCGGCTTCAAACCTTTCTTGTCAGCAAGTCTGCCAATTTCTTTTGTAAGAAAAATAAGGGCAATTATTTCAAGCATTCCTTTTATCGGTTAGGCAATTTATTCAAAAATTTTTTAAAGAATAATTACGCAAGTGCAGTGTCAAAGTTTACTAATTGTACAAACCGTTCCAGCCGCATATCAATATCCTTTTTTGTTATCTCTTTCAAACGTTGTGGCCCAAACTTTTCTACACAGAAACTAGCCATCGCAGAGCCAACAATGATAGCAGTTTTCATATTTTCAAAACTAATATTATTGGTGTGAGCAAGATGACCGATAAACCCACCAGCGAATGCATCACCAGCTCCGGTTGGATCAAAAACCTCTTCCAATGGCAACGCAGGAGCAAAGAAAACACGGTCTTTATGGAATAACAATGCGCCATGTTCCCCTTTTTTTATAATCAAATATTGCGGGCCCATCTGCAGTATTTTTTTTGCACATTTCACCAAAGAATATTCGCCGCTTAATTGTCTTGCCTCACTATCGTTTATCATTAGAGCATCTACTTTCAACAATACTTTCTTCAAATCATCAAGGGCTGTTTCCATCCAAAAATTCATGGTGTCCAGCACGATAAGTTTAGGTCGGGTACGTAATTGTTCGATCACGCTTAGTTGCAGGCTGGGCATGAGATTACCAAGCATCAAAAACTCAGCTCCCTGGTATTCTTCAGGAACTTTAGGATTGAAATTTGCCAATACATTTAAATCGGTAATTAACGTATCGCGTGTGTTCATGTCCAGATGATACTTTCCGCTCCAGAAAAACGATTTCTGTTCAGCGACAATCTCAACACCAGTTAATTGAACGCCCCGTTTTTCCAATTCATCCAATTCTTCCTGTGGAAAATCATTTCCTACAATTGAAATTTGCTGAATTGGGCTGGATAAATGACTGGCCGCATATGCCACATAAGTACCGGAACCACCAACAATTTTATCAATCTTTCCAAAGGGAGTTTCAATAGCATCAAATGCCATAGAGCCGAGCGTAATTATCGCCATAACAAATATATTTTTCTTAATCGTTGCAAATGTAAAAGATAATAGTAAAAGATAATTGTTTAATAGTAAGATGGTTCTTTACTCAGTATCTCAGAAACTTTTTGAAATTAGAATTACCTTCGGAACTTAATTTTTTAATAATGCTTTTATCAATTCATCCGGTAAATCCACAGGCCCGTCTGATAAAGCAGGTTTCAGAATGTTTAAAGGGTGGTGGAATTATTATTTACCCTACTGATACAATCTATGGTCTTGGTTGCGACATCAATCATCCAAAAGCGGTCGAACGTATTTGCAGAATCAAAAAAGTAGATCCCAAAAAAGCTCAGTTATCCTTTATCTGCCGCGATCTAAGCCACTTGAGTGATTACACCAAAAGTATTGATACTCCGCTTTACCGCACATTAAAGTTGTGCCTGCCCGGGCCTTACACTTTTGTGTTGCCAGCAAGCAAACAAGTTCCAAAAATTTTGAAAAGTAAAAAAGAAACGATCGGATTGCGTGTACCCGATAACGTTATTTGTCTGTCAATTTTAGAAGAATTAGGGAATCCGATTCTAAGTGCTTCCCTTCCCGGAGAAATGGTTGAAGAGTTCACAGATCCTGAAATAATTTATGAGACTTTTGGTAGCCAGGTTGATTTTGTAATCGACGGCGGACCGGGAGGAATCATTCCATCAACGGTTATAGATTGTACCACTGACGAATGGACCGTAATACGTCAGGGACTCGGAGAGTGGGCTACGGTTTCATAATTTCATAGTGAACAAATAAATAAGCTAATTTTCTATTTTAGTCATTTCGAGATGAATACTAACAGAATACTTTCTTCTCGATATTTGAAGAATTGGGTTGAAGCCTTTTTTGACTTTCGGATGAGAAAACCGGCCAGATATTGAAACTCTTCCGGTGATAACGGCATAATCCATAAATCTCAATGGCAGAACGGTGTTCACGGGTTCCGTAGCCTTTATTTTTATTCCAAGAATACATCTGATATTTTTCGTGAAGATTTTCCATATATTCGTCACGATACGTTTTTGCAAGTACGCTGGCAGCAGCAATAGAAGCATAAATACCATCGCCTTTTACGATACATTGGTGGGGAAGTTTTTTATAGGATTTAAACCGGTTTCCATCAATCAATAAAAGATCGGGTGCATGTTTTAGATTATTCAATGCAAGATGCATTGCTTTGAAGGATGCCTGTAAAATGTTGATATGATCTATTTCTCCATTACCGACGCTGGCTACTGCAAAAGAATAACATTCCTTTTCAATAATCGGCCGAAGCAAATTTCTTTCTTCCCGGGTTAATTGTTTGGAGTCATTCAATAAGGGATGATAAAAAGTTTTTGGAAGAATAACTGCCGCTGCAAAAACAGGACCCGCATAACAACCGCGGCCTGCTTCATCCAGTCCGGCCTCGGTAAATTTATTGTGAAAAAAAGGAAGCAACAATTTTGATCTATTTTTTCAAAAGTAAGATGGACTTTTAATTATAGCACATGAAGTTTTAAACATAGTTTTTTAAGGTAATTTGAAAAAGAAATGTATCATTTGTGGATTTACCTTTGTAAATTATCGCTAAAACAAAATTGAAATTGAAATCTGAAAATCTGAAAAAATAATGGCTGAAATTATTTTAAAAAAAACGAACCAAAACGTTGCCAAATGGCTCTATCTCGGCGTCTTCATGTTAATCGTTCAAATTGTTTTAGGAGGTATCACCCGACTTACAGAATCCGGGTTGAGCATAACAGAATGGAATCCGATCACCGGTGCTTTACCCCCACTGAATGCAACTCAATGGCAAAGCGAATTTTCTAAATATAAAGGCACTGATCAGTTTAGGTACATCCACGCAGATTTTTCATTAAGCGATTTTAAATTTATTTTTTTTTGGGAATGGTTTCACCGTACCTGGGCGCGGTTGATGGGCATTGTCTTTTTAATTGGATTTTTTTATTTTCTTGTAAAAAAACAATTCAAAAAAGATATGATCATTCCATTTGTAATTCTGTTTTTATTGGGGGCCGTACAAGGCGCAATTGGATGGATCATGGTTCGCAGCGGTTTAGTGCCAGAAAAATTATTTGTCGATCACATTAAACTTGCCACCCATTTTATGACGGCTTTGGTATTATTGTGTTACACTTTTTGGTTTGCATTGAGCATCTCGGTTCCTTCAAATATGAAGACTATAAACAAATCGTTGAGAAAAATAACTGCGATAATAATCGTCGTTCTTTTTTTCCAACTTATTTATGGAGCATTTATGGCCGGACTTCATGCGGCAACAGCCGCACCAACGTGGCCTACAATCAATGGACAATGTTTTCCGGATGCGATGAATAACCTGTCGCCACAATGGAAAAACTTTTTAGATAATAAAATTACGATCCAATTTATTCACAGGGGATTTGCATATACATTGCTGATCTTAGTAATTGTCTGGTGGATAAAAGCCAGAAAAATTATGGGAAGTGCTTTGTTTTTAAGAACAAAATTTATTCCTTTATTTCTCGTTATATTACAAGTTGTGCTGGGAATCACAACTGTCATTCGCGCCCCATACGGCAACGATCTTGTGTGGTTAGGTGCTGCTCATCAGTTTGTCGCCATATTATTTTTAATGTCTATTATTTTTATGCTTTATATCATCAGGCCTTCCATCGTTCAGAATAAGTATTTTTAAAACCATCAACAGCAGTAAAAAATAATGAAAAAATTTTTTCACAACTTTTATCATTCTTTTCCTATACAATTACTGCTGCTTCATTTCAGGAAATCACAGGTGCTTTTAATCCTATGGTTATTACTTTTCTTAACTGTCTCCGGAAATTTTATGCAATTTTTTGGTGCCAATACTTTGTTCCTCGCTCCTGAATACCTTGGGAACGTAAATGCGGCAGGTGCCGCCATTACTGGTGTTGCAACTGGGATTTATATCATGAGCTGGAATATTACGACATTCATTCTGCATAGCGGACGATTCCGTTTTCTTGCAACAAGTTCAAAACCCTTCTTCAAATATTGTCTGAATAATGCCATCATTCCACTCGCTTTTCTTATCCTGTATTTCATCGAAGCCATTTATTTCGATCGGGTAAAAGAATTAATTCCTCTGAAACAATTTCTACTGATTGTCACAGGATTTTTGATTGGCTTTTTCCTTTTAGTTTTTGTTTCCTTCATTTATTTTTTTAATGCAGACGAAAGAATCATCAGAGCGTTTCAGCCGAACCTGGTAATTTTTGACGAAAACAAAATTCCGGAGACAGAAGAAGAGAAAGCAATTATTGATGATTTCGGGCTTCCTGTAGAAACTTATTTAAGCACCCATCTTAAGATTAAGAAAGTGAGATCTGTGGCTCATTACAGCCAAAGCTTTTTAGATATTATTTTCAAACGACACCATTTCTCAGCTATGCTGACAATCCTGCTTGCGTTTATTTTTATGATCTTCATCGCATTTTTTCTTGATAATAAAATTTTTCAAATTCCGGCTGCAGCCAGTATTCTTTTATTTTTTGCGATAATGATTGCGGTAATTGGCGCGCTTTCCTATTTTTTAAAAAGTTGGAGTTTTCTGTTCATGATACTCGTTTATGTTACGCTGAATGTACTTTACAAAAACGATATTATTGATCCAAGAAATAAAGCATACGGATTAAATTATTCAAATCAGGACAGGCCCGAATATTCTTTAAAAAACCTAAAATCATTAATTACTCCCTCCAAAGTTGATTCCGATAAAAATAAGATGCTTGCAATTTTGAATAACTGGAAAGCAAACCAGCAGGAGGAAAAACCTTTGATGGTTGTTTTCAATTTTAGTGGGGGCGGCGTGAGAAGTGCCAGTTTTTCAATGAATGTTTTGCAGGAATTAGATAGCCTCACTAACGGATCAATCATGAAACAAACAATGCTGATGACCGGCGCTTCGGGTGGAATGCTTGCTGCAGCCTATTTTCGTGAGCTATCCCGGTTGAAAGGTAATGGGGCAAATATCAACCTGAATGATCAGAAATATTTAGATGACATTTCCAAAGATCTTTTAAATCCTGTTTTCTCTTCATTGATTGCAAGGGATTTGATTTCGCCCACACAAAAGTTTTCGTATGGTAAATATCGTTATGTTAAGGATCGCGGTTACGCTTTCGAAGAAAAATTGAATGAAAACACGAGAAATGTTTTGGACAAACCGATCGGATTTTATAAAGAAGCAGAAAAAAAAGCGCAGATTCCATTAATGATTTTGAGTTCGACGGTTACCCGCGATTTCAAAAAAATGTTGATAAGTCCGCAACCAATAAGTTTTCTGATGCAAACAGAATATCAGGATAGTACCGCGAAAATGGTCGGACCGGATGCAATTGATTTTACAGCATTGTTCAAAAACATGGACCCAATGAACTTAAGAATGCTAACTGCCTTAAGAATGAATGCAACCTATCCTTATATTTTACCCAGTGTATGGCTTCCTTCCGATCCGGTGATAGATGTGATGGATGCAGGCCTGAGGGATAATCTAGGCGAAGAAACAAGTCTTCGATTTCTGAATATTTTTAAAGATTGGATCAACGAAAATACAAGAGGTGTGTTGATTATTCAGATTAGGTCCAGGAAAAAAGGAAGTTGGGATGGCGGTTTCAAAGCCAGCGGTATTTCTGAAATGATTACCAATCCTTTTACCATGATGCAAAAAAACTGGTTCAGGCTTCAGGATTATTTTCAGGATGATGGAATATCTTATTTGCAAAATACGCTCGGCTATAAACTTCATCGGGTTTCTTTGATGTATATTGCTACAGACCCAGAGGTTGAAGCACCACTCAATTTTCATTTAACAGCAATTGAGAAAAAAGAGGTTAGTGCTTCATTACATCGAAAAAATAATTTGGAAGCCACTGAGTTGATAATAAGTTTATTGAAGCATAAATGACTGAAAGAAATAAGTAACGCTCTTTTAGAACCACCCTCTTTTTTTGAAAATAAAAATCATCCAGACGGGAATGACCAGCATTATCCCAACTGCGATAAAAAACCCATTCGGATTATGAAGCCATGGAATCCTGTTAAAATTCATTCCAAAGATTCCGCCAATAACGGTTGCCGGAGCAAGTAAGCATGTAACCACAGCCATCACTTTCATTACCTCATTCATTTTCAGATTCACATTACTCAGGTAAAGATCCTGCAGGTTTATCATCATATCACGATAGTTTTCAGCAAGTTCATTCGCCTGCACAATATGATCATAAACATCTTTGAAATATTTCTCTGTTTTTTCTTCTATCAAAGTACTCTCACTGCGTAAAATTCCATTGATGATTTCGCGGACAGGTGAGATATTTCTTTTCAGAAAAATCATTTCTTTGCGAAGCATATTTATTTTAGCCAATGTGCGGGTATCAGGTCGGTGAGTGATGTCGTCTTCAAGATCTTCAATCCTTTCTCCCAATTGTTCCATAGTCACAAAATAATTATCGACGATCAGATCAATGAGTGAATAAAATAAATAATCAGCATTATTTTCGCGCACTTTACTTCCTGCAACCTTTATTCTTTCACGCAAAGGATTAAATACATCTCTCGTGGCATCTTCCTGAAAACTTAAAACAAGATTCGACCCAAGCACAATACTTATTTGCTCATTTTCCACAGAAATTGCTTCATCATTGAAGAAAAGCATGTTTAGCAAAGAATATAAAAACCGGTTCAGTTCATCCATTTTTGGACGCTGACCTGAACTAAAAATATCTTCAGCGATCAGCGTGTGAATTCCAAAGTAGGCGCAGATTTTATCAATATCTTCTTTTTTCAGGCCATCAAAATTTATCCAGATATTATTAGCATTGTTGAGATACTCATAACAATCTTCCACCTTGTTCAATTCTTTATAAATTACCTCAGATGCGTTATATTCATAAACAGAAATGGTTGTCTTTTCAGGCTCCGACCGCAAAGGCGCAATCGTTGGATTTACCTGTAATACTTTTTTAGTCATCCTGCTTTCTGCAGGCCTTTTGAACGACATAACTCTTTCGCTTATCATATAAACGGTTTAAGTTTTTAAGGAATCAATGCGAAGGCAGATCCATTTGCTCAATTTTAATAGCGGAAGAAGGTTTGTTACTTGTCCAGATATTGTGATACATTTTCCAATTGCCAGTTTCCTGTTGCCAAAGTGTGATGTATTCACCCGTGTCAATCCGACGGTCTTTTTTGTCAAATATTTCATACGTTCCTTCTTCCACAAGAATGCTGCTATCACCCCATATTTTTACTGTACTTAATTTGAAGCCTTCAACACCACTTTGAATCATACCGGATATGAAATGTAAAATACGTTCCCTGCCTATAACGGGTTGCCTGTTTGCGCCCATTACTTTGGCGTCTGTCGTAAAACATTTGGACGCAGACACTGAATCAGCCGCCTTAATTGATTTCATGAAACGTTGATTTGTTTGCAAAATCGATGCCTCTCCCTGCTTAAGGTCAAATGCAGAAGCCGATTTTACTATCTCAGCTTTATCCTCTTCATTACAGGAATAAAAGAATATTGCTGAAAGAAAAAAAAGAAAACAAAAATTCCGGATTAATAACATTGCACAAAAATATTTTAAGCGTTCAAAAAGGGTTTATAAAGATAACAGGAACTGTTTTAAAAATCTCATATAAATTCTTTCGCACGTTCGAAGTCTTCGGGCGTGTCAATAGAGATTGGACTTTCATCAGTCAAAACCATCTTTATTTTAATTCCGTTTTCAAGATAACGTAGTTGTTCCAGTTTCTCAATGGATTCAAGGGTTGTTGGTTGCCATTGTGTAAACGCCATCAATATGTCCTTTCTAAAAGCATAAATGCCGATATGTTTGTAATAGACTGTTGGTGCATTTATATCACGTGGATAAGGGATGACACTTCTTGAAAAATATAGCGCGTTATTGTTTTTATCAACGACTACTTTTACGTGATTTGGATTTGCGATTATTTGTTCGTCTACTACCCGGTACATTAATGAGGCTACCTTTATTTCTTTTTTTAAATCAGAGATAAAAACATTTAAAAGATCCTGTAAAAGTTCTTTTTTTACGAAGGGTTCATCTCCTTGAACATTTACTACAACGTCAACATCCATATCAGCCACTGCTTCCGCAATGCGATCACTGCCACTTTCATGTGGCTGCTTGCTCATAACAGCATAACCTCCGTTGCTAATAATTTCATGCGAAATCACTTCGCTGTCAGTCACTACCATTACTTTGTCGAATAATAATGTAGCCACTGTGTTTTCATAAGTATGGCGTATGATTGTTTTGTTTCCAAGCTTTTGCATCAGCTTTCCCGGAAAGCGCGTGGCAGCATAACGGGCAGGTATAAACGCAATTATTTTCATTAATTTTAATTCAAATTTTCTTCTTCATTTTCTGACGGTTCGCTATTGAAAGCTTCAGGTAAATCATCGCTTTCATATCCGCAGGTATTGCAGTGATAGACATTTTTTGCAGAAATAGCGTAACTTCCAAATAGCCAGGTTAAAATTGCAGTCGCCATATTGGCTGTCGTTTTCTTAGGAACCAACTCAATCGTCTTACTTCCACATCTTGGACAAACCGCGCTCTGGCGATACGTTTCATCAAATTGCTGTAGTAACATATTTGCTTCTTCTTCGTCTTCTTTCCTCACAATTAATTTTATTCCACCAATGGCATTTGATAATATCGGATCAACTGTCACCGTGAACTCATCTTTCAGAAAACATTCAATTCCGGAATCCCTGAAACGACCCAGTAAAATATGGGCAGTAAAATAATTTTGGAAGGTTCGGATGGTGACAAAGTCCATTGCGAGACGGTTGAATTTTAATTCTTCTAAAAATACGTAAATTGTTCTGAGTAATAATAATCACCCAAATTATTAGAATGTTATAATAAAAAATGGAGTATGCGGTTTGCAACTCCATTATAAAAGAATTCAAAGTAATGATCTCAATGAGACATTAATTATTCAACATCAATGGCATTACCAGCATCAGCAATTCTTCATTTTCCGCCTGTATAGTTGGTTTAATAATTCCTGCTTTCGTGGGGGTGCTCAATTCAACCACAATTTCATCTGTATCCGCAGCATTCAACATTTCAATTAAAAATCTTGCATTGAAAGCTATTTGCAAATTTTCTCCATCATACTGACAATTCATCCTTTCATTTCCTTCAAAACTAAAATCCACATCCTGCGCCGAAAGCTGCAACTGGCTGCCACTAATCGATAGCGCAACCTGGTTGGTGCTTTTATTACTAAAAACACTGATCCGACGTAAGGCATTTTGGAAATCATTCTTATTAACTGTCAGTTTATACGGGTTATCTAAAGGAATTACTACTTTATAATCTGGGAATCTTGCATCGATCAAACGGCAAACTAATTCTACTCCATCTTGCTTTACAAAAAGATGATTGTTATTGTATGAAATCGTTAACTCTGCATCCGTATTAGGCAACACATTCTTTAATAAGTTCAACGGTTTTTTAGGAACAACAAAAGAAGTAGTTTGAGGAGAAGAAACATCGGTCCGTGAAAAGCGAACGAGACGATGTGCATCGGTAGCAACCGTAGTAATTCCGTCCGGAGTAAGTTCGAAGAAAATACCTGTCATGGCAGGTCGAAGTTCATCGGAGCTTGTAGCAAAAATACATTTGTTGATCGCAGTAACTAAAGCGGAGGATGGCATAGTAAATGAATCAGCGCTTTCTGCATCCGGTTCTTTTGGAAAATTGCCCGCGTTTTCTCCCATCACTTTATACTTCCCATTGTCACTCGTAATTTCGACGGCATTATTTTTATCAATATTAAAAGTAAGTGGCTGCTCAGGAAGATTCTTTAAAGTATCCAAAAGAATCTTAGCAGGAATACAAACCTGGCCGCTGTCTTTGGCTTCAATTTCCATTTGAATTTTCATCACGGTCTCCAGGTCTGTTGCAACAATTGTGAGTTTGTTCAATTCAATATTAAAAAGAAAGTCTTCAAGGATCGGCAAAACGGTGTTGCCACTAATAACGCCGCTTACCTGTTGAACGTGTTTTAGCAATTGCGTTGAGGAAACGATAAACTTCATAAAAATTGTTTAGTGCCAAAGATAAAAGATTCAAATCAATGAAAAGAAATAAAATGTGAACGACTTATTCAGGAAAAGCAGAAAAAAAAGAAAGAGTTTGAACTGATAAAAGTTATTAGTTTTTTTCCTTTTGTCTCTCTTTTTTATAAATGTACAAGTTGGAGATTGTAAAAAAGATCCATAAAAAAAGCACTACAATTTTGATCGTTATTTGAGAGCGATCACCGACTTTCAACGCGTCTATCAACAAAACAATTCCTGAGATAATAAGTCCAATTCCAATCACAGAAATCAACAAATAAAGATTGCTTTTTTTCACTTTTTTAAATTCCATCGGCACAAGTTAATAAGTATTTAAAAATTCGTTACAAAAACAAGCGGGTACATGGTATTGAATCTTTAACCCTATTTTTGTAACATAAAATAATTATGGAAATAAAAAGCAACAAAATTGCTCTATTAGTTGATGGAGACAATGCTCAATCAAAAATGATGGACCTTGTTCTAGAAGAGGCTTCCAAATATGGAAAGGTTACCATTAGAAGAGTTTATGGAGACTGGACTACACAACACATGAATCATTGGAAAAATCTGTTGAATGAAATGGCTTTCAATCCGATTCAGAAGTTTTCATACACTACCGGAAAAAACTCTACTGACAGTGCTTTGATCATAGATGCGATGGACATTCTTCATGCGGATCTGGTAGAAGGTTTTTGCATTGTTTCCAGTGATAGTGATTATACCGGACTGGCAAGAAGAATTCGGGAAGCAGGCATTTTTGTAATGGGAATTGGCGAACAAAAAACACCTGAAGCATTTGTAAGATCATGCGAAATTTTTACTTACATCGAAAACCTGGAACCGAAAATAGAAGCTCCGGAAAGGAAGGAAGTAAAAAAACAAAAAGAAAAATCTTCCATGAGCCTCAAGCTCATCAACAAGGCATACGATATGAGCATCAATGAAAGCAACGAGGCTTATATTTCTACGTTAGGAATCAATCTCAGGAAATTAGATCCAAGTTTTGACGTCAGGACTTATGGATGTAAAACGCTGACACAATTTTTCTCAAAGCTGCCGGGTTTTCTGGTAGTTGATAATGTGATCAATGGTTTGAATAATCCTTTAATAAAAAAGAAATAAAAATTCCGGTTATTTATTCGTTTACTGTAAACTTTTAGAACCAGCTTTCTTTTCAGGAACGGGCGCGTTATCTTTCCAGTTCCATAAATACCTGGAAGCATACGTTCTGTAGGGACTCCATTTTAAAGTAATTTTTTCTATTTTTTTCAGTAATATTTTTTTATCGGATTCTTTTAGATTGTACAATTTTATGACACCTTGTTTCAATCCAAGATCGTCCAAAGCAAAAATATCTTCGCGGCCAAGCGTAAACATAAGAATCATTTCTGCCGTCCATTTTCCAACGCCTTTTATTTGGGTAAGTAAATCAATGACTTCTTCATTGCTCATTTTATGTAATCGGGCATCAGTGATATTATACTCAATAAAAAACCTGCAAACATTATGGATATATGAAGCCTTTGCATTCGAAAAACCAATGCCACGGAAAGTTTCCGCCGGAGTCAGCAAAATTTGTTTTGCTGTTGGTTCTTTACCGCCGAAAAGTGCTAAAAATCTTTTGTATAAAATATTTGCAACTGTTGTGCTCAGTTGCTGGCTTAAAATAGAAGAACACAATCGGAGATAAATTTTATTTCTTTTCTCCAAAACGAAAGGTGGCTGTGACTCAATAATTTTTTTAAGCCGCTTATCTTTTGATAAATGAGTAATGTGGTTCATTAGTTATGATCTCTTTCAAATCAATGTTTTCAAAACTACAAATGAAAACATAAAGTCTTTCTTACTTGAAGCCTTTTCTGAATTGATCGGTATGTAACTTCTTTCAATTGGATTCAGTTCATTCGAAATGTTCATTCATTTTTTGCCCGTTGGTGTTGTTCTTCATGCAGAGGCTCTATAGGAACTGAATTGAATTCATTGCGATAAATTTTTACCAGTACGATAAAATAACTGATCACCAATGGACCAAAAATTAATCCCAGAAAACCAAACATGCTGATTCCAACAATAATTCCAAAAATGGTAATTAGCGGATGAACATCTCCGATTTTTCGAAGTAAGGTAATGCGTGCGACATAATCGACATTTGTGAGAATTGCCAATGAATAGATTCCCAAACCAACTCCCTGCCAGATATTTCCAGAAGCAAGCAGATATACGGTTAGCGGCGCCCATATTACCCCTGTACCCACGATCGGTATCAATGAAGCAACACCTGTAAGAAAACCCCAAACTCCAAAATCTTTTATCCCGAAAACAAAATAACCCAAAAGCGCAATGAGACCCTGAATTGTTGCCAGCAAAGGTATTCCGATAGCATTTGCCCGAATCATTATATCTGTTTCCTCACCTAAAATTTTACGATTTCCCTCTTTCAATGGAATAAATTCAGCAATATAATTTTCCATTTTTCGTCCATGGATCAGCATATAATACAAAACAAAAAACATCAAAAGAAGATTGGTAATAAAGTTAGCTGTGCCCGTTAGGAACGAAGGAAGTTTGCCAGCCAGATTCTTAGTAATATTTTGAAGATTATCTCCATTCATAAGTTCAATACCCGTTGCTTGCTGTAACCTGGATGAAAAGCTTTTGATAGCAACAATTAATTGAACTGGATTGTTGAAAAGATCGATCAACTTTGGCAACAATATGACAACTGCAAGATAAACTGGTAAAGCAATAATAATTGTGTAGCCTAAAATGTAAAGCAAAGCAGTTCCCTGTTTCTTCCATTTCTTTTTTTCTACGAGATAGAAATATGATTTTTTACTAAGAATATAAAGCGTAAGTGAACCCAGAACGCCTGGTAAAAAAATATAAAAATGTTTAATTATCAATATGCCGGTCAGAACAACAATGGCGAATAATGTTATTTGCCGCAAGTGATTATTAAAATTGTTCATCTAATAAAAATACTAAGAAAAAGCTTTCTTTTCGTTTTACTTTTTAACCCCCGACAGAATATATATTTAATGTAAAAGTTTTACCGGATAATCCATAAAGAGAATCCGAGTAAACCAACAAATTTTACTTATTTCCAAACTGACAATCCTTCGCTGCAATTGGCGCAGATATCAATGTTTTTGCGGCTGGTCGTTATGTCCTTACGGAATTGTTTATACTTTTTATTCTGCCAGATTTCTTTAAATGATTCTGTTTTTAAATTCCCTAAACGGTGTGTGGCGTCCTTATCAAAACAACACGGAACCACCATTCCATCCCAGGTGATCACATTTGCCTGCCAAAGCTTCCAGCAATGGTTTTGCAGTTTATTTTTTGCAGTATGTTTTCCACTCTTATCCTTTTTATACCGACTGTATTTTTCGTTCTCGGGAATCAGCTGATTTGGATCATTCTCATAGTCATATATCTGTGCAGTCTTGAAACGAACTTCATCCACACCCACTTCTTTTGCCAGTCTTTTTACATCTTCTATCTGGTGCTCATTTGGTTTTACTACCAGAAATTGAAAAAAAACAAATGGAGTTTTACTCTTTAACTCTTTTTTCCATTTAACAATATTTCGGGCACCTTCTATTACCTTCTCAATATTCCCTTCGCGCCGATACTGCTGGTAAACTTCCTGCGTAGTTCCGTCAAGAGAAATGATCAATCTATCCAATCCACTTTCCACTGTTTTTTTGGCAATTTCATCTGTGAGAAAATGTCCGTTGGTGGAAGTGGCCGTGTACAGGCCCTTTGAGGAAGCATAAGAAACCATTTCCAAAAAGTTTTTATTAAGATATGGCTCTCCCTGAAAATATAAGATCAGATATAAAATGTCTTTTGAGATATCATCAATGGTCTGATAAAAAAAATCTTTTTTCAACATACCACGCGGCCTTGTGAATTGTCTTAATCCGCTCGGACATTCAGGGCACTTAAGATTGCATGAAGTTGTAGGCTCAAAAGAAATCGAAATAGGCAATCCCCATTGAACCGGTTTTTTTATGATCCGGGTTACATAATAACTTGACAAAACTTTTGACGCATTCCAAACCCGTCTCGGCGTAAGTTTTGATAAAAAATTAATGCTGTCGTTATAATTCACTTTTGGCATTTGTCAAAGATAATCTCAAAAACTGCAAGTGAAAGATAACTTGGTTACAAAGAGTTTCGCGTCTGGGAATTAACACCTTTTGAAGAATTAACCAAAGCCAATTGAATTAAAGGGGGTTCGCTGAAATTTAATTTATGATCGATAAACTTCTCATAGTTTGCAGACACCACATTTAGGGCGATAAATTTCATTACAAAAGCTCTCGTCTCTGCTGGCAAATATTGTTTACAATCCCAAAAATCCGCGTTTGTTTTTTTAGATTTTTTCAATGCAGATACCACACGTCCGGGGCCACAGTTGAAAGCGGCGACGGTAAGCAAAATATCGTTATTGAAAAAATCAAGCTGATCTCTGAAAAATTTAGCAGCCGCAACAGTTGATTTGTTGAAATTTTTTCTTTCATCATTATTAGATGAAGTATGCAAGCCATATTCTTGTGCAAGATCTTTCATAAATTGCCAATATCCCACCGCGCCTGCGCTGGAAACTGCATCGGCACAAAAATTAGACTCAAGAGCAGGAAGCATCCGAAATACGTAAGGCACATCATATTTATCGAAAATGTGAAGCACTCTTGGGAAAAACTTTTTTCCCTTATTGATCATGGCAATTATATAACTACGTTCCTTTTTCGAATAATGTTTTACATATTCTTTACTTTCATCACGATGGTCTGCAATACTTGCAGGATATGGCGCCCATTCAGGGTTTCTTACCAGTGCGCTTTCAACGCGACCATTTGATGATAATGGATTTACGATAGAGTCTGTATAAATATCAGAATCAATTCTGATAAAATCTTTTGCTGAAGTGCTAAAGCCAATTATAAAAAAAATTATAATCAACGTTAATAAGCTCTTTGATTGAATTCGTTTCATTTAGAAATTTTTCGAGTCAAATAATTATTACGTTATAAAAAACGCTGTTTTACTAAAATGGGTTTTTAGTAGTAAGTTTAAAAAAGAAGAACTTTATATTTATTAAGTATTTAAAATATTTTTTCAGAGCAGCCAAAGTTAATTTACAAAATGGTCAAATGCAAGCTCCTTTGTTAATCCAACGTTAAATGAAAATATGAATAAAATTCTTATTGGACTAATATTTTTTTATTCTGCAGCATATTCACAGAAAAATTCAGTCAATAATGGCAAAATTCATGCCATTGCCGAATACGAACAGCGAATGAGTTTGAATTCTTTCAATTCAGGTTATAAAGCCACTCTTTCTTCAGAAAATTTTAACGTCATTTATTACAGGTGTGAATGGAAAACTGATCCGCAGATCCGTTTCATCGATGGGTGCGTAACATCTTATTTTATCCTTGATCCCAATGTGGATCACATCATTTACGATCTTTCAGATTCGTTGATTGTTGATAGTGTTAAACAAAAAAATTACTTTCTTTCTTTTTCAAGATCCAACAATACAGTACAAATCAATTTTAATCAGTCGTCAGGTGTAACAAAATTAGATTCTGTAAGTATTTATTATCATGGAATTCCTGCCAGCACAGGATTTGGGTCATTCATAAATTCTATACACAATAATATTCCTGTAATGTGGACCTTGAGCGAGCCTTTTGGAAGTCGTGATTGGTGGCCTTGTAAAAACGGCTTGGACGATAAAGCAGATTCTATTGATGTGTATATTACTGCTCCGGTCCAATACACCTCAGTCTCAAATGGTTTGCGCCAAAGCGAGGTTATAACCGGTGATCAAAAAATCACACACTGGAAACATCGTTATCCGATTGCTTCTTACCTTATTTGTATGGCCATAACTAATTATGCAGAATTTGAAAATCAGGTTCAAAGTGGAAACACGAATTTAATGATGCAAACATTCTGTTATCCCGAAAGCCTTGCATTATTCCAGCAAAACACGCCTCTCGTTTTGGCTTCTTTACAATATTTTAGTAAGGTTTTTGGTCCATATCCTTTTATTAAAGAAAAATATGGTCAGGTTCAATTTAGCTGGGGTGGTGGCATGGAACATCAAACTTCCACGTTTATTGTTTCTCCTGATGAAAGCCTGATGGCACACGAGTTGGCGCACCAGTGGTTTGGTGACAAAATTACTACCGGAAGCTGGCAAAATATATGGTTGAATGAAGGATTCGCAACTCATCTTGCAAGCATGGATATGGAAAACAAATATCCACTAACGGTTAGGGATACACGAAAACGGGAAATTGAAAACATTACTTCAGTTTCAAACGGATCTGTTTTTGTAAAGGATACAACAAAATTGAATAACATCTTCAATTCGAGGCTCGTTTATACAAAAGGTTCTCATCTGTTATACATGCTCCGATGGATTTTAAGCGACAGTGTTTTTTTTAACGGCATGCGAAGTTATTTCAATGACCCTGCTATTGCTTTTGATTTTGCAACTACAAAAGACTTCCAAAGAAATATGGAAGAAGTTAGCGGCAAAAACCTGGACTATTTTTTCAAAGAATGGTTTTATGGTGAAGGATATCCATCGTATGACATACAATGGTCACAGCTTAACCATGATTTCGTTCAGATCAAATTAAATCAAAAAACTTCCGATCCTTCAGTAAATTTTTTTACACTACCTGTTGCTTTACAGTTCAAGAATTCAACCAAGCAAAAAACAATTGTTGTTGATAATAAATTCAATGGAGAAATTTTCACGAAGGAAATTGATTTCATTGCAGATACCGTAATCGTCGACCCGGATTACTGGTTGATTACAAAATACAATACATCCGAAAAATTAATTAATCCGGTCAAAAATTCAATCAAATTTTATCCATCTCCTTTCTCGAAACTATTCAGGATCGAATTCAATAATTTCAGTCCAACCAAAGCAGAGCTGAAGATTTACGATAGTAAAGGAAGATTAATGTTCAAAGATTATTTTACCCTGGATAATTTTTTTACTTACCTCGTGAACGCTGATCGATTTGCAAAAGGAATTTATTTTATAAAAATACAAACTGATAATGGACTTAAGTTTGCAGAAAAGATTTTAAGCCAATAAAAAAATTACTGTTGCATCTTCATTAAGCCATTCAGTCGTGTCCCGAAAAAAGAAAAAATCCACTCCATCATTTTTCAAAATATTTTTTTGGCTTTGTCTCATCATTCTCGCTGTTTATTATTCCATAAACTTTTTTATCAAACCTCCTCATGTTTTTTATCCCGGTTTCCAAATCGAAATTCCAAATGGATATGAAATACATGGTATCGACGTAAGTAAATATCAAAATATCATCAATTGGAAGGAGTTGAAAAATATGAACGTAGAAGGAATTAAAATAGGGTTTGTATTTATTAAAGCAACGGAAGGCACCAGTCTTGTAGACGATCAATTTAGGAGAAACTGGACAGAAGCTGAATCAGAGAATATACCAAAAGGAGCTTATCATTTTTTTGTTTCTAATCGAAATGCAAAAAAACAAGCTGACAATTTTATTCAAATAGTAAATTTAAAAAAAGGAGATATGCCTCCGGTGTTGGACGTTGAAAAGAGTCATGGTGTTTCAATAAAAGAGATGCAAAAAGGCGTAAAAGAATGGTTAACAGCGGTAGAAGATTATTATAAGGTTCGGCCGGTTATTTATACAAATCTCGATTTTTATCAGCGATATTTTCAAACCGGCTTCGAGGAATATCCACTTTGGATCGCTCATTATTTGCAACCGGATAAACCACGAATTGAAAAAGACTGGCTGTTTTGGCAACATAGTGAAAAAGGCCGCGTTGATGGAATAAAAGCTCCTGTAGATTTTGATGTCTTTTATGGAGATAGTACAGACTTCAATAATTTTTTAATCAAGAAATAAAAATTCGCCTTATTTGTTCGTTTACTCCATTCAATCAGAAATTTCTTCGGGCTAAAACAATGGTGTTTTTGAATTGATTTTTCTTACCGTCTTTATTGAAGACTTCTGTAAAAATCACATAAATTCCTTGTGGTAGTTTTCTATTTTTATCATCCAGACCATCCCAACGATAGAACCCTTTTATTCCATTCAAAGAATTCTTTTCAAGAAATCGTACCGGCCTTCCTGAGGCATCAAAAATGGTAACATTACAAACATAGCCTGGCGAAGGAAATGTGTAATGAATGGTAGCAAAATCGTCCTGGCCATCATTATCAGGAGAAAATATTTCTGGTGTAACAATTATTTCACCATTCACTTCCTCATTCGACTTGTATTGCGAATTTCTATACCCCGGCGTGCCGTAACCGGCTGAGGTTGCAGCGGAATGAAAGTTTTTTTGCACGGATGCCGTGTTATAATCTATCCTTTCCAACGAAACACCTTCCGTATTATGAAGCAAAGGGAAATGCCATTTATCTGAATAATTTACTGCATCAATAATAATCCCTGATTCATTTAAAATTATCACATTTCCTTTATCATCAGAAAAGGAAGGAAGATTCTTTATTTTTAGAAAAGCTTCGGGATTCAAAGAAATATATTGACTTTTCACTGTGACCGGATCAGTTGTAACGGCTATGAAATCTTCGGGAAACAACAAAAAATTTTCTGATTGTAATTGAGTAATGCTACTAATTTCATTGCTCGTATTTCTATTCGCTATATAAACTTTACTTAAATCAATTATTTTTTTGGAACGATTATATAATTCAACATAATCAACGCCTGAGGGCAAAGGGTTAAACAAAATCTCATTAATTACCAGATCAAAAGTATCTGCACTTGTTGCTAACCCGAATCGGGTAAAATTATTTTGCTGAATCACGTTGCCTGAACAATCAAAAACATTCACTGCTGAAAGATGATATGTGATTCCATGCTCAACAGGGTTATTGAGGAAGATATTTACCTGATCAAAAAGTGGTGGAATGACAACCGCTTTTATCGGAACCAAACCGTTATCAAAAACATAATCCTTTACAGAAGAAGCTTCCATACTGTCTAAAGGTTTATTGAAAACTAATGTAACCGTCATTGGATCCTTTGCAAAAGCCTTTATTACTTTTGGGGCCAACTCATCCTTGTTAACCGCGTCGGCTGAATTCTTTTTTCCCGGAGTACCTCCGTTTTTATCTTTACTTGAAATCCAGTTAGAAGAGCCACCACATGGATTTTTCGGATCAATCATTTCTAAAGACCAACCTCCATTCTTCTTTAATTCATTTTGATACCAATCATTTGTGTATTGAACAGCGTGTATTACTTTTCCTTGTGCGTCCGAGATAAAAATCAAATCTCTTTCATTACCAAGTGAAGGAAAGCGGCTAACACTTTTCACTTTTCCAAATGAAGACATGGAAGTCTTTGCCGTAGTTGAACACACTATGAGAAAACTATCCGGTTCCAAAATAAACTGATGAAGAGGGCCACTCATACCGGTTAAATCACTTATCGTCCAACCCTCCAGATTGATCGGAAAAGATGAATTGTTTTTGAGCTCAATCCATTCATATTCGGGTAAACCAATCACAGGCAATGGATCCGCCATCAATTCATCAATGACGATATCATTCCGCTGAGGAATAAAAAAACTAAAAGCTGCCGTGGCCATAATCAGAGTGTTTCCTTCATAATCTTTTACGTTACTTATTGACAGCGTATAAGCATAACCGTTAGTAAACGCATTTTCAAATGAAAGGTGGACCAATGAAACGTTTTGAGAATCAGCAATCGCAGAAACAGGCATTCCCAATCCACCGTCTGCATAATAATTTGAAAAAATACCAGCTGAATGATCCACGGGTTCACTAAAAAGGACATCTATTTTTGTTGATGAAACTGGCGTTACAGATACAACTGATGGAGGAATAATATCACTTTGTGCTTTTGTAAATATGTTTATTAACAACAAAATACCAAAACAGCAAATGAACTTTTTAGCCATAATCAGTAGCTTTGATTTTAAAGATAAAACTTTATGCTTTTCTTTGCATAACAAAACTTAAAAAAACAAATTAAGAAATGAAAATCGCAGTGGTGGGCGCAACCGGACTTGTAGGAAACAAAATGTTGCAAGTGCTCGAAGAAAGAAATTTCCCGGTTACAGAATTGATTCCGGTGGCATCTGAAAGATCAATTGGAAAGGAAGTTACTTTTAAGAATAAAAAATATAAAGTGGTTTCTGCTGAAGATGCTATAAATGCAAAACCCGACATTGCATTGTTCTCCGCTGGTGGCGGCACTTCGCTATCGCTGGCTCCAAAATTTGCTGAAGCAGGAATTACTGTTGTTGATAATTCGTCTGCATGGCGCATGGATCCTTCAAAAAAACTAATTATTCCTGAAGTGAATGCTGATACTCTGACCAAAAAAGATAAAATTATCGCCAATCCAAATTGCTCTACCATTCAGATGGTTTTGGTTTTAAATCCACTTCATAAAAAGTATCACATTAAAAGAGTGGTCGTTTCAACCTATCAAAGTGTAACCGGAACGGGCGTCAAAGCTGTGCGACAGATGGAAAATGAAAGAAATCATGTCAAAGGTGAAATGGCTTATAAATACCCTATCGACAAAAACGCACTTCCTCACATCGATGTTTTTCTTGAAAATGGCTACACCAAAGAAGAAATGAAAATGGTAAACGAAACAAGAAAAATAATCGGGGATGATTCAATTCAGCTAACTGCAACCTGCGTCCGCATTCCTGTGGTTGGTGGACATAGCGAAAGCGTAAATATCGAATTTGAAAACGATTTTGATCTGGAGGAAGTCAGGAAAATTCTTTCTGATGCTCCGGGAGTGATTGTCGAGGATGACATTGAGCATTTCATCTATCCTATGCCATTAACCGCGCATGAAAAAGATGAAACTTTTGTGGGAAGAATTCGTAGAGATGAATCGCAACCAAATACGTTGAATTGCTGGATCGTAAGCGATAATCTTCGCAAAGGAGCTGCAACAAATGCAGTACAAATTGCAGAATGGCTTTTGAAAGAAAAAATGATCTAAGCCTGGGATAAATGATTTAAGGCGCTCCTTAATTTTTTCAACATTTCAGGGATATCTTCTTTTCTACAGGTTCCAACGCTAAGCCTGTACCAATCAGATTCGCGTGGCGCACCAAATGCATAAAATGGTACTACAGCCAGTTTTGCTTCATCTAATATGTATGAAGTAACCTCAGATTGTGTGGAAAGTAATTTGCCTTTATTTGTTGTTTTACTAACAAGCGAGATCTGAATTGCCAGGTAAATGGCAGCCTCGGGTACGCAGGCGTCGACTAAAAATCCTTCAACTTTTAATTGTTGAAATCCTTGATAAATAAGTTGTAACCTTTGTTCCAGCTCTTTTTTATAATTTAAAAGATATGCATTAATCGCATTATCCTGAAGTAAAAATCTTGCAGTGGCTTGCTGCTCTGCCATCGGACTCCAGGCGCCTACATGACTGTTAATCGCTTTCATTTTTGACAACACATGTTCCGGCCCCAAAGCCCAGCCAACGCGGACTCCTGTCGCAGCAAATGCTTTACTAATTCCATCAATGTAAATCGTATAATTTTTCATTTCCGGCCGTAAGCTCACGGGGTTATAATGTACTGTATCGCCATAAGTTAGCATCCAATACATTTGGTCATACATCACATACAACTTTTTTTCATCTGCTGTCCGAAGCCGATTCTCTTCAAGCACCATGTCACAAATTTTTTCCAGCTCCTCTTTTTTGAAGACGGTCCCCGTCGGATTCAAGGGAGAACACAAGGCAATAAGAACCGCGTTTTTGATATGTGGTTTTATATCTTCTGCCGAAGGCATGAAATTATTTTCAAGGGTTGACTGTATCACAACATGTTTCCCACCCACAAAATGTGCGTAATGATTGTTATTCCAGCTTGGAACGGCATAAATTACTTTATCATCCTGATCTACCAGCGCACGAAATAAGGTGTAAATAAGCGGACGGCCACCTGCCGCAATAAGAATCTCATTTATATTAAAATCAAGTCCTTCTCGTTCTTTTATAAATTTAGAAATAGATTCTCTTAAAGGAAGAATTCCTTCAGCAGGAGGATATGTTGTAAACTTGTTTCTGTATGATTCTACAATTTCGTCTTCCAGTTCTTTTGGAATTGGAAAAATAGAAGAATCAAAATCGCCAATAGTAAAATTATAAACTTTGTCTCCGCTTCTTATCCTGTCTTTTATGTCAGCTCCCAGACGCACAATTTCGCTACCAATTAGCGTTTCTGCAAGTGCACTTAATTTCCCAACTGTTTTCTTTATGTTTTTATAAATTGAAATAATACTTGTTTTTGAATGTTGATAAATGTAGTCCTTAATATTTGAATAATCCATGAAGATGTAATGGATTTTGCAAAAGAAGCCGCCGAAGGCGGAATGAATTTATTACAAAATCATTACCTACCCTCCAAAAACATTTAGACGCAATACAAGCCATAAAAAAAAATGTAAATCCATCGGGGTTTGAAAGAAAGGAGTCCTTTAGGTGCTCCTTTCTTTGTTTGATAATCTTCGGTGTATATCGCTACTGAATATTTCTCTTTTCTTGTTCAATCGAAAACCAAATATTTTAACAAACAATACTAAATTTATTAGTGTTGATAAATTTAAATTTCTATATTTGTGCAACTGAATAACTTTAGCGAATAATAAAAAAAATAATTTTCAATACATTTTATATGGCAGCAAATCCAACAGATAAAACATCAGAAAAATTAAAAGCACTGAAACTCACTATTGACAAAATAGATAAAGATTTTGGGAAAGGGAGTGTGATGATGATGAACGAACGTTC
>JBDTKF010000026.1:0-17545 GCA_039935455.1 Ginsengibacter sp. | reverse complement strand
AGGATTACAGAGTAAAACTTTTGCAACAAACTTCAAACCCGACTTCTGGTTTTGTAACAAATTTATTTGCTCAGTATCATTATTAATATTTTATGAAAAATGTATTTTTTGGTATTAGCCTATTCATTGTTGCAATAATAAATATCGGTTGTCCAAAACCATGCATAGAAGCTAATTATTCTTTTGTAGTAAATTCCCAAATAAGCCCGGATTTAGATAGTGTGCATATTGGAGATACCATTTATTTAATTTCTTCTTTTCCTACAAAGCTGACAGAACAAACATCGGGGCGAATAATGGATTATAGTAATTCTACTGGGATAGGAAGTACTCTTGGTGTAGTAAAATTGATTGATGGAACTTATCCAGGGACAGATGCAGTAAATGAATTTAATTATATAAGCTTAACCGGAATGATATTTAATGATAACCGATTCCTAGCCCTAATAAATTTCAACAATTGAAGTATCAGCAGGTAAATGACTTTTATAAATTAAAAATTGGGATGATCAGGGGATGGATTATCATAATGGATTTCCAATTGCAGGATTGAGTAGCCATTTGAATTTATTGGAAAATTTTGATCCCGCAAGAACAGGAGATCATTTTCATTGGATCCCCACGGGATTGTTTTACGATATGATCGATATTCGAAATGACATTACTGCTACGCCCAGATACGCAAATATTGATGATCAGGTATCCGGTTATACCAACGCAAAATTTTTCAATGCATTCACTTCAAATATATATACTCTCGGGAGTTATAAAGTAAATTTGTTACAACAGAACGGGAATAATCAATCTATTCAAATAAATTCTTTATTTACACAATATGGTTATTAAAATTAAAATAATTATAGCATTGATATGCATTTATTTCATCACTGTTTTCAGTACTTGCAAAAAAAATATTTTGGGATGTGGGCAAAGCAATATATTTTTTACAATAGATGCAAAGGTATATCCTGATAAAGATTCCATAAACATTGGAGATACAATATATGCAGAAATTGATATTCCAACCACTCTGAAAGACAAAAATGATGATATGGTTGATTATAGCAAAGCTAATAATCTGGGAACCGACATGGGGTTTTTAAAATTGGTTAATGATTCGTCTGTGCAAGTAGGAGATGCCGTTAACGACTTCGGTATTCAATTAATATCAGGTAAAGAGGTGGTGTCCTCTAATCCGCTACGACTTAAAGAATATAGTTTTGAAGAAACTGGCGGAAGATATATTTTTAAGATTTCTATTGTTCCCAAGAGCAGCGGAACTTTTAGTTTCAATTTTGGCAATGCTGCAAATGTTATCCGTAATGGGAATTCGTGTCCAAAAGCGGAATTTAGTTTCTTATTGCGAAATACAACTGATCAACATTATTATTTATTCCCTAGTGGTAGTGGTGTAGCTCCAGCAGGGGCAGATTATTATTTTTATGTAAGGTAAACCTATTCTTATGAAAGATCCCCGCTTTCATTCGGATTGGCTAAAAGAAACGATTTATCACGAAATGAGTCATGCAAGCCATTATAGTAAAGTGGGTACAGGTTGGTATTCGCAATTTGTAAACGCAGAACTGGCAGAAATTGTAGCTCATCCTTCCGGTGCTTTAAATCCTTATGGTGATGGTCATTCATCTAATTCTCCAATAATCGCTTTGGGAGAAGGTTGGGCCTATCATATTGGCCATTCTTTCACTGATAAACATTATGGCATGAACAGTGACGATTGGGGAGATCAGGGGATGGATTATCATAATGGATTTCCAATTGCAGGATTAAGCAGCCATTTAAATTTATTGGAGAATTTTAATCACAATTCTGCTACAGACCATTTTAAATGGATACCTACGGGTTTGTTTTATGATATGATAGATGCAAGAAATGATGCAACTGCGCAAATATTTAATGCTTTGCAATCTGACGTAACCAGCGTTCCTTCTTATAAAGCAAGGCTTCAGCAAAATCCAGGGAATCAGACCACTCAAATTACAGATTTGGAATTAACTGGTACACTGCTTTTGTGAATGCTGATTATTTGAAATAGCAAGTAATATTAGCTCTCTTATTTGTTTGTTTACTGTGAAAACACACAAAAGCTAGCAGTTATTCCGGCAGTTCCACAGTTCTGGAAAATGTGGTGTTGGCACTGAAATATCCTAATGCGCCACCACTGATATTACTCGTGGGATTAGCGGGAGCAGGGCTGGAGAAACTGCCATTATAAGATATTTGCAGAAGCTCCTGCAAATAATTATACACAAATTTGTCAACGCAATTCATTTGGACCGTTAAAGTGATTCCCCGCTTTATATCTGTTGAGTCATTATCATATAAAACGGAGTTAACGTATCTGCCATCAGACAGGCGATCGTTGAAAACATAATTACCACGGCCGTTTTTGAATCTTTCGCCATCGGAATATTCGATAAATTGATAGTAGTTTTCAAAACCGGGAGGATCCTGAAAGTTGACAACGGTATAAATATTATTATTTCTTCCTTGTAAAAAAGATAGCGAATCGAACTTTACAGGCATTGGCATCGTTGATTTGGCCGTGAAAATCTTCCCCTCAATGGCAACCAATAATGAATAGTTTTTGCCGGGTTTGCCTTCAATTTTTCTGGTAAGATATTCTCCAGGGTTGACTTCTGATAAAGTATCTGTTGTCCCATTACCGGTAATTGTTACAAAAGCGTTTCTAACCGGGGGAAAAATGTTGTCGGAGCTAAAGGTTACAGATCTTGAAATCTTTATTGTGTACGGCCCACGATGGTTGTTAATTTCCCCGGTAATAATTATTTGAGATTCTGCATCTCTCAGATTCAAATCGATAACTTTTTTGCATCCACAAAATGAGATACCCACCAGGAAAATTATAATTAAAAGATTTCTTTCATTTCGCATGACTTAGAATTTAAAATTATAAGTAACCGACGGAACCCATCTAAACAATGAATATTTTACAGCGCGGGTTTTTTCGGGTTTCTCCGGATCATTTTGGAACTGGATGAAATAAGGATTTTCCCTGCCGTATGCATTATAAACAGAAAAAGTCCAGCTTCCTTCAAACTTTGTAGTTTTTTTGTTTTGTAAAGTAGCACTAAAATCCAACCGGTGATAAGCGGGCATCCGATAACTATTTCTTAAGGTATAATAAAAAACAGTGCTTCCATTTATATCATACTTTCCTGAAGGCCATGTAACCGCATTCCCGGTATTAAAAACGAAATCAGTTGATAAAGTCCATTTTTTACTTGCTTTAAAAATGGCTACCAAAGCGAAATTGTGGGTTTGATCCTGAGATGCAGGATACCACGAATTATTGTTTATACCATCTATCTGGCGTTCTGTTCGAGAAAGCGTATAACTGATCCAGCCGGTCAATTTTCCATATTTTTTTTTTGCAAAAAGTTCAATACCATACGCCTTTCCTTTCCCAAAAACCAATTGAGATTCAACCTTTTCATTTGCGATAAGTTCAGCGCCATTTTTGTAATCAATCTGGTTTTGCAAAAACTTGTAATAAACTTCTGCGGAGAATTCGTAGAGGTTTTGACTGATATTTCGGTAATATCCTGCAGATAGCTGATCAGCAATTTCTGGGTTCACATTGTTGCTGCTCGGAATCCAAAGATCTGTTGGATTGCTGCCCGTACTATTTGAGAGCAAATGAAGATTTTGTACATTACGTGAATAAGACCATTTAATAGAACTATTCTCATCCAATTGAAAAGTAGCCGCCAAACGCGGTTGTAGGTTTAAATATGATTTTACCAGTTTTCCGGAATTATAAGAAGTAGTTGCACTGATTTTACCAGTGGTATCATAACTATAAAAAGTGCCTGGACCTAAAACGTTGAACGAG
This sequence comes from Ginsengibacter sp., assembly GCA_039935455.1. Taxonomy (GTDB): domain Bacteria; phylum Bacteroidota; class Bacteroidia; order Chitinophagales; family Chitinophagaceae; genus Ginsengibacter. Next base: position 13,671 of record JBDTKF010000026.1, on the reverse strand, counting down.
GAAACCCGTAACCCTGAATTAAATTTTAGCCGTTCGTTCAATTTCCATTCATCAGAAATATAGACTGCACCGTCGAATGCGTATTTATCGGATAGTTTCAAAGAATTGTAGGAGGAGGTTGCTGAAGTTTGATATTCACCTGGAGTAAAAATATGTTTGGTTAAATTGAAGCCAAGGTTGATTTTGTTTTTACTTCCTCCGAAATATTCCAGGTCTTGTTTAAGGGTGTAATCTTGAATTTTAGAGAGAACCGTCAAATCGTTGGTTGTTTGCTTTATATCGATGTTATACTTGTAGTTGCTGTAGATGAACGAAGTATTTGAAAATAATTTATTATTGAAAATATGATTCCATCTGAGAGTTGCAGTCGAATTTCCCCATTGTATTCCAAACTGGTTGCTAAAGCCCAACACATCTTTTCCGAAATATCCAGATATAAAAATTTTATTTTTTTGATTAAATTGATAATTTGCTTTCATGTTCAAATCATAAAAATAGAGAACACTTTGATTTACGTTGCTATCTTTTGATAATTTCAAAAACAGGTCAGCATAAGTTCGACGGGCACTGATCATAAAAGAGCTTTTATCTTTTACAATCGGACCTTCAATATTCAGTCTTGAGGAGATTAACCCGATACCACCGCTTACTTTATAATCCTTATAGTTCCCGTCATTCATTCTGATATCCAGCAAAGAAGATAATCTTCCGCCGTACTGTGCGGGCATATCGCCTTTGTAGATCGTCATATCTTTGATAGCGTCAGAATTGAACGTCGAAAAAAAACCAAGCAAGTGTGAAGCGTTATAAACAGTAGCTTCATCCAGCAAAATCAGATTCTGATCAGCGCCTCCACCACGTACAAAAAATCCGGCAGAACCATCGCCCCCTGATTTTATTCCAGGCAATAACTGAATGGTTTTTAGAATATCTTTTTCCCCAAATAAAACCGGAACATCTTTGATTTCATTCATCGTAATTTTTTGAACTCCCGGTAATGTCTGGGTTATATTGTCTCGTCTCTTTGCAGTGATAATTATTTCTTCTAATTGCTCTCCTTGCGGAGTTAGAAGAATTGGTTTCATTAAATCTTTAGCTAAATAAAGTGGTAGTGTGTCATTTTTGTATCCCAAAAAACTAGAGATTAACGTAAAATTATTTTCAGAAGTTGTTATGGAATAAAAGCCATAATTATTACTAAAAACAGCAGAGCCACTATCTCCCATTATAGAAATAGTGGCTCCAATCAAGGTTTCACCGGTCTTTTGATCTTTAATTGTTCCACTGATCGTGTGTTTACGTTGAGCGAAAGAAAATAAAGCTGACAGAATAATAGAGATTAATAAAAATCCTTTCTTCACTAAAACTTGGTTTGAAATAAAAAGAAAACTAAAACAAAACTACTCCTAACTTTTCAAAACTTATAAAAGATACGAGAAGGGGTTCTTACTGGTTTACTGGAAATTTTACAGACTTCTTTAAATGTTTTGCTCTGATAAAACCGCTGTCTGTTGAAAAATATGAATTCTTTTTTCCCAAAATGAAGCCTCCTTTGACAAACGCATCATTTTAAATATATCATCGTGAAGGGCATCATAAAAAACGATATTGATGTCGGCCTCTTTCTTATTTTTGAGAATATATTGCAAAGAGATCTTGCTGATATGTCCGTTAATTGCATTTTTTTGTTTGATTAAACGGCAGGTTGCAATATCTTCAAGATTTGTTACATGAAATAATGCTGGAATGGACCGGTTGTCCAAAAAAACAAGTTTCAAATTTAATCGGTCAATTCCTATCATGCCTTGATGAACTTCTTGTTTCTTATCGATAGCAAGTTGATTTTTTATGACAAAATCATCAAATTTTTCCGATAACATTTTATGATCCTTTTTCTTTTTATGATGATTGAACCACGAAATGGAAAACCCAAATAGAATCAGAAAAACGAGGATAAAAATGGCGATATAGATGGTGGAGTTCATGGGATAAAATTTTTAATATCTAAAATTTATTTTTCAGGAAGGTTCAGATTACTGACATCAATAATCCTGAAGTTTTTTTTGCCGGAAGGTACTTCCCAACTTACTTCGTGGCCTTTTTTGAATCCAATCAATGCTGTTCCAATCGGTGCCAGAACAGATACCTTTTTTTGCTTTATATCCGCTTTTTGGGGCAAAACAATTGTCAAGGTCATTTCCCTTTTTGTTTGCAGGTCCTGGATGACTACCGTAGAATCGAGGCGTACTACATCTATTGGAAAGTTTTTTGCATTAACGACTTTCGCTTTTTTCAATTCCTGGAATAGTTTACCGAAGTTTTCTTTTTCATTAACCTGCATGCCCTGAAGATTCTTAACATACGCATTTAAGATTTCGAAATCATTTTTCAATAGTATTACAGGTGTTGTTGGTGTTAGTGTTGCAGTTGACATAGTTGTTTATTTTATTGTTAAGAAATATGTATTAAGGATCAAAGTTTTAAATCGATAAGAATCCTTACTGGATGAAATTGTTGAATAAATAAATGAAGGTGGATAAAACCCCGTAACTATTAAAGATCGTACGGGGCAAACGGTTCTAAGACTTTATTCCTTGAAAAGAAAAGAATGCCCGAACAAAACGGTTTGCTGATATACATGCCAACGCTTGCAGTCTTAAAAACTGCATTGCTGGAATAAAAAACGTTTATGTTTTTGATTATTTGCATGTTTATTAAAAATACAAAATTAAGAGGATCCGGCAAAATTTATTTTTGTAAAAACAGACGAAAAAATGTTTCTAAAAAAGTGAAAGTCATCATCACTAATGATTAATCCGTTAATCTGATTTTACCACTTTATAGAACAGTAAACGAACTTTTAAATCTGATTTCTAATTTCTATTTCTAAAATACCACTTTTTTCTTTGATAAAATAATCCATTTTTATTGAATAAATTTACCGCGTCGCTTTAATTCTGAATTATTAAATTTAAAAAACTTTTGCTATTTATCAAGCCAGAATCCTTAAAACGGATTTTTAAAATCTTCTGTCTATTCTTTACTTTAATAATTTTCTTATCTTCTAAAACCATAGCACAGCAAGATTCCTGCCACTTACAAATAAGTCTTTTAACTGTGACACCTGGTCAGGAATTGTATTCCACATTCGGCCACAGCGCTTTGCGAATAACCGACACAGTTACTAATCAGGATATTGTTTACAATTATGGAACGTTTTATTTCGGCGATCCTGATTTTTATACAAAATTCGTTCGGGGAAAATTAATGTATTATTTATCCACAGACAATTTTCAATCATTTGTAGAAGAGAATCAACAAGAAAATCGCGGGATTACAGAACAAATTTTAAATCTTTCCTGTGAGCAAAAAATAAATATCATTTCGCTGCTTGAACAAAATATGATGGCAGCGAACCGGTTTTATAAATATGACTTTCTTTTCGATAATTGCACAACGCGCCTTCGCGATCTTATAAAAAAGGGAACCGATTCAACGGTTCTTTTTGGAAAAGCACTTCTTAGGCAAGTTACATTTCGTGATCTCATTTATGAATATTTAAATAATGGTGATAAACAATGGAGCAAATTAGGTATTGATATTTTGCTTGGTTCAAAAACTGATGCCATTGCGACTTCTTACCAGGTAATGTTTCTTCCCGATTATCTTATGAAAACACTGGACAGTTCTACAATCAATTCACAACCGTTGGTCAGCGAAAAAGAGTCATTAGTTAGAATGAATCAATCTTTGAGTATAAAAGATAATTTGACCCATCCTTTCTTTTTGTTTCTCTGCCTTTTGGTGATTATTGCTTTTTTGAGTTTTTCCAAAAGTTCGCTCATACAAAAATCTCTTGCGTCTTTTGATGGGTTTTTATTTTTTATTCTGGGCTTGCTCGGAATGTTGATCCTTTTTATGTGGTTCGGAACTGACCATATTATGTGTCGCGATAATTATAATTTATTGTGGGCATGGCCAACACATATTGTTGCTGCATTTTATGTTCATTCGAAAAGAAATTGGGCAAGAATCTACTTTATGGTCTACTCCATTTTTATCCTTTTCCTGATTCTTTCCTGGAGCTTTATACCTCAACATCTTAATTTTTCATTGATACCGGTTCTGACAATTTTGATTTTTAGAAGTTGGGTTTATTTCTTCAAAAAAAATAAAGATTATGTCACAAATTCTATTTCAAAATAAAAAATTTTTTTATCGGGTAGAAGGGAAAGGGAAACCGGTTATGTTGCTTCATGGATTTGGAGAAGATGGCCGCATTTGGGATAACCAGGTTTCATTGCTTCAAAAAAATTTTCTTTTGATCATTCCTGATCTTCCCGGAAGTGGACAATCAGAAATGCTGGATGGTAAATGTAGTTTAGAAGATTATGCAGCAGTGATCAAAATGATTGCAGAGCAAGAAATTTCTAAGCTTGGAGAAAAAAATAAATTTTCACTGATCGGACACAGCATGGGCGGTTATATTACACTGGCATTTGCACAAAAATATCCTGAACTTCTGAGCTCCATCGGATTGTTTCATTCTTCTGCTTTAAAAGATACGAAAGAGAAAATTGCAGATCGTAAAAAAGGAATTGCTTTTATCAAAAAGAATGGAACTGAAGCATTTCTGAAAACGGCGATTCCCAATTTATTTTCTGAAGAGACAAAAAAGAATAAGCCGGAATTTTTCCCACGATTGTTTGATATAGCAAAGAGTATTTCCGGGGAAGCATTGATTCAATATTATGAAGCAATGATTTTGAGACCAGACAGGACGGAGGTTTTGCGTACATTCCAAAAACCGGTTCTTTTTATAATTGGTAAAACGGATCCGGTGGTTCCACTACAATCCTCTTTGGAACAGTGCTACTTTCCTGCTATATCTACCGTTAATGTTCTACAACATTCCGGTCACGAAGGAATGTGGGAAGAGCAAGAAACAGCAACCATTTATTTAAAAGAATTTCTGGAATTTTCATTTTCTGAAAATCGTTGGGCAAAATAATTTATACAAGCATGGTGACTGGATTTTCCAAAAACCTTTTTAGGGTTTGAAGGAAAGCAGCACCGACTGCGCCGTCAATACTCCGGTGATCGCAACTCATGGTGACTTTCATAATGTTGATTACTTTAAATCCTTCGCCATTTTTCACTACTTTTTCTTTTATAGCACCGACTGCAAGGATTGCACTATCCGGTGGATTGATAATAGCTGTGAACTCATCAATATCCATCATTCCAAGATTAGAAATCGTGAATGTGTTTCCGGTAAATTCTTCAGGTTGGATTTTTTTATTCCTCACTTTTTCATACAACTGACTTGAATCCGCAGCAATTTGTGAAAGAGATTTTTGATCTGCAAAACGAATTACCGGAACGATTAATCCTTCGGGAACGGCTACTGCCGAGCCAATGTGAATGTGTTTGTTTTTGCGAATGAAATCGCCCATCCAACTGCTGTTTACTGCAGGATGCTGACGTAGCGCCATTGCACAGGCTTTTATCACCAAATCATTAAATGAAACTTTTACAGGACTAACTTCATTAATCGCTTTTCGTGATCGAATGGAATTATCCATGTTGATTTCCATTGTCAGATAAAAATGGGGGGCCTGGAATTTGCTTTCTCCTAAACGGCGTGCAATCGTTTTACGCATCTGCGAATTAGGAATATCTTCATGACTTTCCTGACCGATTGCTTCAAAAGGCTGAACCGGTTTAGCATCATCAGCTTTTTTACTTTCCTTCTTTGCAACTGTTGTTGGAACAAAAGAATCCACATCTTTTTTTACTATTCTTCCACCATCACCACTACCATGAACTTGGGAAATATCGATTCCTTTATCGGCGGCTAACCTCTTTGCCAGTGGAGAAGCTTTTAACCTGCTTGCATCTCCAGAAGCGGTTTGGTTAGCTTGATTATTTGGAACTGGAGCCTGAGTAGTATCTTTTTGTTCTTCTTTGTGTTCTTCTGTTTTATTTTCTGCGACCGGATTATTTTGTCCATTTTTTTCTGCTTCTATAAAAGCACTCACATCTGTTCCCGGCTTTCCAATAATCGCAATAATTTCATTGATTTTTGCTGCTTTCCCGGCTTCTACACCTATATATAAGAGTGTACCTTCTTCATATCCTACCACATCCATTGTTGCTTTATCGGTTTCCACTTCAGCGAGCGAATCATCTGATTTTACCTTATCACCTACTTTTTTGTTCCATTGAATAATTTTCCCTTCTGTCATTGTATCGCTCATTAAGGGCATCCGAATCACTTTCGCATCAGAAGGTAATTCTGCATTCGTAGAACCGGATTTAGAATCACTTTGTTTCTCTTTAACTTCAGCGATCACTTTATCTTCATTTTCGTTTTTGTCAGGAATCTTTTCAGGATCAGCTTTCGGTTTAGAATCACTCGATGGTTTCTTTTTGTCCTGTTCCAGAATTGATTTATAATCTTCACCGTCCTTGCCTACTATCGCAAGAATTCCTTCTACAGGCACAGATTTTCCTTTTTCTACGCCAATATATAACAGAGTGCCCTCATTATAACTTTCCAGTTCCATGGTTGCTTTATCGGTTTCAACGTCGGCCAACAAATCGCCGGGTTTTATTTTGTCACCTACTTTCTTGTGCCAGTCCACTATCACGCCTTCTGTCATAGTATCGCTCATCCTGGGCATTCTTATCGCTTCCGCCATAATATTTTTTTGCTATTTTTTTTTAATTTGAAGTGGTGAAATTAATGCAAAATCAGGAAATGATTTGCAAGGGTTTTTTTTAAGAATAGATTTCAGTGTTTATAAATAGAAATACCGGGAAGAAAAATGAAGCGTACAAGTCACTTTGTTTTTTGAACGATTTTTACAATTCAATATTACCTTTTCTGGAATCCTATTATAGCGAATTTGATTTCTTGTGATTATTTCTTTTTCGAAGCTGTTTTTGATTCAGATACAAAAATTTTTCGGCATCGGTCAATTTTTGTGATAAGAACGTGATATAAATGGTTGTTCTATATTTTTTGTGCAAAATTTTTATAGATAATCAATGAGTTATGAAGGTGCCTTCAAAAAAAGCGATAGATTCGAGTTTGTTTTTACTATTTCATCCTACCTTCGCCCTCCTTAAAAAAATGCCGGGATAGCGGCGTATTATTTAACCGGTTTCTTAAAATAAAAAAAAGAAATCAATAAAAAAAATTAATGAGCAAATTACATTTCACCACTAAACATGCAAACGAGGCTACCGTGCAGCGTAACTGGTACGTTGTTGACGGTACTAATCAAACCGTAGGCCGCATGTGCGCAAAAATTGCGTCTGTTCTTCGTGGTAAGAACAAGGCCTACTTCACTCCACACGTAGACTGCGGAGATTATGTGATCGTTACAAATTGCGATAAAGTCAAATTTACCGGCAAAAAGTTGGAAGAAAAGCTTTACATCAATTACAGCGGTTATCCTGGTGGCTTAAGAAAAGAAGCAGCCGGTGATCTTTTGAAACGCCGTCCTGATGTAATTATTGAAAGAGCTATAAAAGGGATGTTGCCCAAAAACCGGCTTGGACGCAAGATGTATAAAAAATTATTTGTGTATGCCGGGTCTGAACATCCACATACAGCACAAAATCCACAGACTTTAAAATTTTAACCCCTTTTATCCCCTGAAGGGGAAAATAAAATTACAAAAATGGAAAAACAAAAAAATGCAGTAGGCCGAAGAAAAGAAGCCGTAACACGCGTTTTTCTTACTAAAGGTGATGGTAATATCACTATCAATGGAAAAGATTATAAAACGTATTTCCCGCTTATCTATTTACAAAACCAGGTGGAAGCACCTTTCAAAACGATTGAATCGGCCGATAAATTTGATGTAACCGTGAACGCTACCGGCGGTGGCGTAAAAGGACAGGCAGAAGCAGTGAAACTTGGAATTGCACGTGCATTGCTTCAGGTGAATCCTGATTACCGTCCGGCATTGAAAGAAGCTGGCTTGCTTACCCGGGATCCGCGTTCTGTTGAACGTAAAAAACCAGGTAAGAAAAAAGCAAGAAAGAGCTTCCAATTCAGTAAGAGATAGGAAGGTAGGTATTAGCGTCTGTGGACATGAAAGACGCTTTCTTTTATTCTCACCAAGTTACCATATTTTAAAAAATAAAATAACATTAATACAAAATAAATGGAAAACAATACTTCTTTACAACAGCAGCTTTTAGAAGCAGGCGTACACTTCGGCCATTTAAAGAAAAAGTGGAATCCCAAAATGTTGCCTTACATTTTTGCTGAGAAAAAAGGTATTCATATTATTGACCTCAACAAAACTGTTGAAGGGCTTGAAGAAGCCGCAGCCGCTTTGAAATCAATCGCAAAAAGTGGTAAAAAGATCATGTTTGTTGCGACCAAAAAACAGGCGAAAGAAATAGTTACTGAAGCTGCACGAAAAGTGAACATGCCTTTTGTTACTGAGCGTTGGCTTGGTGGAATGCTTACAAATTTCAACACGGTTCGTAAGAGTGTTAAAAAAATGCAGGCAATTGAAAAAATGTTAAATGATGGAACACTTGATAGCATTACTAAAAAGGAACGTCTAACACTTACCCGCGACAGAGATAAAATGGAAAAAGTTCTTGGTGGTATTGCTGCCATCAGCCGTGTTCCTGCGGCTCTTTTCCTGGTAGATATTGGCCACGAACACATTGCACTTTCAGAAGCGAAACGACTCAACATCACCACTTTTGGAATGGTGGATACCAATTGCGATCCTAATAAAGTAGAATTTTCCATTCCAGCAAACGATGACGCAACAAAATCTATCTCAATCATCACTAATTTTATTGTAGCTGCAATTGCAGAAGGTTTGGCTGAAAGACAAGCAGAAAAAGAAGAAGAAACTGAGGAAACTGAAGATACCAGCGCGCGCTCATTAAAATTTGATGAAGGTGCAGAAGATGGAAAAGAACGTCGCCGTGGAAGTGGTGGACCAGCTGGTGGAAAAGGACGTGCTGCCGGCGGATTGCAAAAACGCCGCGTCTCCGGACCTGGACAAGGGAACAGAGGACCAGGCGGGGCAAGGAGATAAGTTGGAAAATGTGATCAGACTATATTTTCGAAAAGATGAAAACAAAGAAAAAATGAGTACAACAACAATAACAGCATCAGAGATTAATAAATTGCGCCAGCAGACGGGTGCAGGAATGATGGATTGCCGGAAAGCTTTGATTGAATCAAATGGTGATTTTGAAGCGGCTATTGATTACTTAAGAAAGAAAGGACAAAAGGTTGCAGCTTTAAGAGGCGATCGTGAATCAAAAGAAGGGGTTATAATTGCGCAGACTACTTCCGATAACAAAAAAGGATTTATTATTAATGTAAGTTGTGAAACTGATTTCGTAAGTAAAAATCAGGAATACATTGCCTTCTCACAATCAATTATGGACGCTGCAATTGCTAATAATGTGGATAGCATCGAGGAATTGAGGGATTCAAAAATTGGCAATGAAACAATTGCTGACAAACTCAACGAACAAGTTGCCCGTATTGGAGAAAAAATAACTGTATCCAAATTTGAAAAAGTGGAAGCACCTTATGTCGCAGCTTATATTCATGGTTCCTATCGTATGGGTGTTTTGGTTGGGCTGAATAAGTTAAACGAAGAAGCTGGAAAAGATGTGGCTATGCAAATTGCTGCAATGAATCCAATTGCAATTGATGCCTCATTGATATCACCGGAAATAATTGAACGTGAAAGAAATATTGCGATTGAACAAATTAAAGCAGAAGGCAAACCGGCAGAAATGGCGGATAGAATTGCTGCAGGGAAAATCAATAAATTTTTTAAAGAAAGTACTTTGCTAGCACAGGCTTTTGTAAAAGATAACAATAAATCTGTAGAGGATTATCTGAAAAGTTTGGATGCTGATTTGAAAGTTGTTGCTTTCAAACGAGTAGCCTTAGGGTAAAAATCATTACATAAACACTATTAAAAAGAGCTGCCGGATGGTGGCTCTTTTTTATGAACTTATTTGCTATTGTAACTTTATTTTGAGGTAAGTCTACAATCAAAATCCAAAATAAGAATCCGTTTTATTTATTTGTTTACTGATTTTATTTGAATAAAAAAAAATTATTGGATTAACCAGATAACAATTTATCCATTACCTTGCAGAAGTTTCTAATACAATCCGCAATCAGCTTATGCTTCCTAAGTTTAAACGAATCCTACTCAAACTTTCCGGTGAATCTTTAATGGGCGACAAAAATTTTGGACTTGATTCTGAAGTTTTATCTCAATACGCGCAGGACATTAAATTAATTACTGAACTCGGCGTTCAGGTCGCGATTGTAATTGGTGGAGGGAATATTTACCGTGGCATGAATGAAGCCGAAACGGGTATTGAAAGGGCACAGGGTGATTATATGGGAATGCTAGCAACTGTTATCAATGGAATGGCTTTACAAAGTGCGCTTGAAAGAGTTGGTGTATATACCAGATTGCAAAGTGCTATAAAAATGGAACAAATCGCAGAACCGTATATCCGGAGAAGAGCCATCAGGCATCTGGAAAAAGGGAGAGTGGTTATTTTTGGTGCTGGCACCGGAAACCCTTATTTCACAACTGATACAGCTGGCTCGTTGAGAGCAATAGAAATTGGAGCAGACGCAATTTTAAAAGGAACGCGTGTGGATGGAATTTATTCTGCTGATCCTGAGAAAGATAAAACCGCGAAAAAGTTTGATGTAATCACATTCAAGGAATGTATCTCCGGAAATCTGAAAGTAATGGACATGACTGCTTTCACACTGTGTATGGAAAATCAGTTACCTATAATCGTTTTTGATATGGACACACCCGGGACTTTACTAAGGGTTGTAACGGGAGAAAAAGTGGGTACTTTGGTAACCGGATAATTTGTATTAAATTGCGCCACGGCTTTTTATTAAATCCAAACCTGCTATAACAATAAGCTAATCTATCCTTTGAAAGAGAACCACAAATAGTCCGCGGAATTGAATTTTTGTGTAACCTTTTTTAATTGACACCCTATGTGGATTTGGTGGATTATATCTCTGGTCGTTTTAATTGCTTGCTTCATTTTTGCTTATCGTGTAATTATTAGCAGTTATGACTTTTTACCTGTTGACAAAAAGAAGCTCCTCAGCTTCAAAAGAAGTTTTCCCGCCAGAACCAGCACTGAAAGTGGCGAATCAATGTGGGATTTGAAAAATAAATTGCAGAAAGTTGAAGAGAATTCCTCTTTCTATGAATTGCAATTTTCAAAAATGCAACAGAGATTGAAAGCACTCGAGGCTCAATATGAGTTTCAGCAACAGCCCATGACATCGACAAAAAAAGAAGACGAAGAAGATTGGAAAGAAATGTATTATGAGGAAAATCAGACCAAAGAAAAATTAGAAAATGAGCTTGACGCGACCAGGCAAAAACTGGAAGAAGTTGAAGCGAAGCTGAACTCAATAGAAGAGAAGAATACTCATTGGGACGGTTTGAAAAGTGAATACGATGCGAGACTGAACGACCTTCATTCAATGCAGAATAATATTGGTGAGCTGCAAAGACAGTTGGAAGCGGCAGCTGCACGTGAAAAAGAGCTGGAACTATCTCTTGCTGCAGAGATCAATGCAAAAACACAATATTCGCAATTCGAGAACGAAAATACACGATTGAAAATTGAAAATGATGACCTTAGAAGAGAGATTGTTCAGATCAGCATTAAAGAAAAAGAACTTGAAAATAGTATTTTACGAATGAAAGATTTGGAAAGCCGCCTGGCGCTTTATGAAGAAGAAAAAGCCAAAATGATTTCAGACCTCGAATTAATGGTCAATCAGAATAAATTTTTTTCTGCAAAAAATTCCCTATAAAATTATTGGAATAATTTACTTTATATTTACTATCTGAATATTATCTGTAGTTTATGAAACGTTGCTATCCTGGGTTTTCAGGAAGCATTTAATCTTTAAATCTTTTCATAAATAGATAAATGATAATCATTTCAATCTCCTGTGGTTTTACCTGATCCTTTGAATCATAGTTATATCCCGAAAAGCATTTTTCTTTCCCGTAGTTATTGAATTTTAGTTTCTCATTACTTCACCTCAATCATATTTATTAATCCTAAAACTTCGAATTATGAATTTAATTGAACGCGCAAAGAACATGCTCATTACTCCAAAAACCGAATGGGTGGTGGCACAAACTGAACCAGCAACTCCACAATCTTTACTTCTTAGTTATGTTCTGCCAATGGCAGTTATAGCTTCAATAGGAAAAATTTTAAGTGGTCTTGTTTGGCCTGGAGCTTTCGGAACTTATTTTATTTGGACGGCTTTGATAGGTTTTGTTTCCATTGTCATTTCATTTTACATATCCATTTATGTGATTGATATGCTTGCACCAAGTTTTGGTTCTGAAAAAAATTTGAACAATTCCTCACAATTGGTAGCTTATTCCAATACTCCAAATTGGATTGCGGGATTACTTTCATTTATTCCCATTATCGGCTGGTTACTTGTTATAGCGGGATGGGTTTATTCCGTTTATCTTTTTTATATAGGTCTTGGCCCAATGAAGAAAACTCCGGAAGATAAAAAGATTGTGTATATGATTGTTGCTTTCGTTGTTATGATTGCAATTGTTTTTATAATTTCTGCAATTTTGATGGGTATATTCGGAGGGCTGATTGGCTATGGCAGTTTTGACCGCTTTGGTATGTAAATTTTTATACAAATATTTTTGAAATAAAGCATTTTTTGTAGAGATGCTTTTTATTTGACTGTAATAATAACTCTTCAGTAAATTTGTAGGTAAAAAAGTATGGCAGAAATTAATGCAATTGCGAACATGAGAAAAGTGTATCAATTGCAATCTCTCTCAGAAAAAGATGTGAATGTGGATCCAATCAAGCAGTTTGAAAACTGGTGGTTACATGCGATAGAGGCGAAAATTGAAGAACCAAATGCTATGACTCTGGCAACATGCAACCTTGCCGGAAGGCCTTCTGCAAGGATAGTTTTACTGAAAGAGATCAGGAAGCAGGGATTTGTTTTCTTTACGAATTATCAAAGTCGAAAAGCAAAAGAAATTGGGGAAAACGGATTTGTGGCGCTGGTCTTTTTCTGGAAAGAACTGGAAAGACAAATTAGAATTGAAGGCAAAATAAATAGAATTAGTGAAGCTGAAAGTGAAAAATACTTTTCATTGCGCCCACGCGAAAGTCAAATTGGAGCCTGGAGCTCACCGCAAAGTTCAATCATCAAAGACAGATTGATCCTCGAAAAAAATGTGATAAAATTCAATAACAAATTTCAATCAGGAAACATTCCGCGACCCAATCATTGGGGAGGTTATCTCGTACAACCTAACTTAATTGAATTCTGGCAAGGCAGGCCAGGAAGACTTCATGACAGATTGCAATATTCGCTTAATAAAAAGAATGTATGGAGCATTAAGAGGCTTGCTCCGTAAAATGTCATCAACTCAATTTTTATTGAGTAAATAAAGAAATAACCGTAATTTTTATTTTGCTGATAAAGTGCCATTCACAGAAAACTTCCGGCGGAACTAGTCGCACTATTAATCATGAACAGTCACACGCCGGAAGTTTCAATTTCAGTTTAGAAAATATCCTGTCAGACATCCTCTAAATTCTTTA
>JBDTKF010000025.1:0-46779 GCA_039935455.1 Ginsengibacter sp. | reverse complement strand
TAATGATCCGGAGTTATATGGTGGGATTATTAATAGAAATGGGAATAGTAGCTGCCGCAAATTCACTGGGGCTGGTTTTGCTGGGCATAAAATATGCGATTTTTTTTGGCGTCCTTTCCGCTGTTTTAAATGTTATCCCATACATAGGAATGGTTACAGCAACGCTTTTTACGGTTTTGGTTACGCTAACTACCTCGGACAGTACAAGTGATATTGTTTGGGTGATTGTTATTTTTTATTCCATCCATATTGTTGATACGAATTTTTTAGTTCCACGTATCGTATCCTCAAGATTACGTATCAACGCTCTTATTTCTATTCTTGGGGTTGTCATTGGCGGAACGCTTGCAGGTATCCCAGGATTGTTTTTATCAGTGCCGGCGATTGCTTTTATCAAAATAATTTGTGACCAGGTTGAAAGCTTGAAACCCTGGGGAATGTTGATGGGGGATGATGTAACTTACCAGGATAAAAACACTTTGTTCAGGCGTATTCAACGAATTCGTAAACGAGGGAATTCTAATAAACGCGATGAATAATCTATTTATTCAACGTAATCGTAAAGGTGGTTCCTTTTCCATGTTCACTTTCTGCAGAAATCCTTCCTTCATGACCTAAAATAATATTTTGTGAGTTGGCAAGACCAAGCCCATTTCCCTTTTCTTTTGTAGTAAAATATGGTTCAAATAACCGATCCATTTCAGACTGCGTCATACCTTTTCCATTGTCAGAAATTTTTGCAACACATTTGCCATTCAAATATTGAGTCTCAATGCGTATCACTCCATTTTTTTCAATTGCTTCGATCGCATTCACAATTATATTTAAAAAAGCGATTTTTATTTTTTGAATATCGACTGAAATGAGCGGCATATTTTCCGCGTAATCTTTAACCAGTTTTATCTGATTCAATTTAAATCTGTCTAATGCCTGTTCTATCGTTTCGTCCAATACCTTATTGATTGAAACTTCTGAAAAATTAAACTCCTCGACTCTTGTCGTGTTTAGCAAATCACTTACCAGTTGATTGATACGCTCTGAATTACGACTAATCATATTGAAAAGCATTTCATTGCTTTCATCGCCATTTAATTCTGAGTGTAATTGTTCACAGGCCAGGTTGATATTGGTTAGTGGATTTCTAACTTCGTGCGCTATGACCCGCGCAATGCGACCTGTGACAACGTACTTCTCTAAACGCCTCAATTCAATCAATTCAGTGTTCAGTTTTGCCAGTTGGGTTACCCTTTCCTGCAATTGAAGTTTATATACTTCCGCTTTTTTTGATGCTTTTAGTTTTCCTTTATTTTCTTTATTGTAAACAAGCAATGAATAAATGGTTAGAAAAACAGCAACAATGATTGAGAGAATATTCAGGATCTGGATTACGCCGGAATATTCAGAAACTTTTTCAGACCGCTCATTCCACAGGGCATTTTCTTCATACTTCATTTTTGAAATCTGGTCTTGAATCTCTTTGGTTTTATTGATACCTTCTATATTCCCTTCTAAGACAACCGCAGAAAGTTTCTTCGTGGAAAGAAAGTTGTAAACAATTTTCTTTATCTCTGTAAATTTATTTTTGATTAAAAGATGTAGGACGTCGAGGTTTTTTCGTTGGACCGTGTCATTAGCTATTGTATTTTTCAACCTGAGAAAAGTACTGTCAGTACTCCGGATACTCTGGTCGTAATCTGCCATAAATCTATTATCCGCAGTAATTAGATAACCCCGGAATTCTGATTCGGCTTTTGTAATAAATGCAAGAATATTATCAAGATCATGAACCACTTCGCTTGTATGAGCCATCCAATAATCCTGAGTTTTTACTTTTCGTGTAGAGATAAAAGTAAGAATGTAGGAAACGAATAATAGAAAAAAAGCAGCCAGGAAACCGATCCTCGTACGCGTAGCTATTTTATTGAAAAAATGTTTTATCATTTCAACTCCGAAATTATAATTTAAATAAGTAATCTCACTGAATTACTTCCTGGAAAATTTATTTATTAACCAGAAAATAACTATTATGATTACAACAATTATAACAATTCCCATCCATACCCCGGCTTTAAAAATAGCGCCGATTGCTTCGCAACTGCTTAAGGTTAGCATAAGAATAAAACATACAGAGAGTAAAGTGTTTAATGTGTATCTATTCATAATTAGGAAATTTTCATATCAGGAATGTTTTTTTGCTTTCTGTTTCGATTTATTTTCGTCCGTTGAAGAATGCATTTTATTTTCTTTTTCTTTTTTTGATAGACCAGACAAATGGACATAAAATTTTTTCATGAGTTCCATTTCTTCATCGCTCAAATCCTCTACATTGATCAATTTATTACTCGCGTTGCTTGCAGCAATTAATTCATTTAATTTTAACTGGAGGGCAATTGTATCTCTATTTTGAGAATGTTGTATAATGAATACCATCAGAAAAGTAATGATTGTTGTTCCGGTATTGATTACCAATTGCCATGTGTCAGAAAAGTGAAAGATCGGCCCCGTTAATCCCCATACAATTATGATCAGGAATGCACCGATAAATGCATATCCACTGCCCGTAATTTTTGTAATAAATAAGGAAAAGCGATTGAAAAAAAGAGAAAATTTATTTTTATTTTCTTTTACATTTCCATTTTCAGATTTCTCTATTTTCAGGGTTTTCACGTTAAAATTTTAGGTATCAATAATTCTGAATTTTAATCAACTAAAATATTATGCCAAAACAGTTATAACTAAAGGAGCATTTTTATATGATAACAGCATCAAATATTTCTACCGTTTAGGTTCAAACTTATCTTGGAAAAAAGTCCTAAAACCTTTCTCATAATGGGAAAAATTTTACTCAAAGCGGATTGAATAGCAAAGCGTTATTATTATCAGCTGATTTTTTTTATATTTTGTGAAGCCCTATCAATAAAGGCTTCCAGACATTTGTATTTGTTTTATTATTTCTTGGCAATGTATTTTATCTTTACACGCTCAAACAATATTTATAATAATTTAAACTTACAACTATGGGCGCAGGAAAAGTATTAGCAAGCGTATTAGCCGGTGCGGCAGCAGGGGCAATCTTAGGCATTTTATTCGCACCTGAAAAAGGTACAGAGACCAGACGAAAAATTGCTGAAAAAGGCTCGGATATGGCAGACAGTGTTAAGGATAAATACAATGATATATCCAGCACGGTTTCTGAAAAGTATGACGCCGCAAAACAAAAATTGTCAAATCTTGTTTCTGAGGGATCAGATATGGGAAAGGACATGGTTAACCAGGCAAAAGAAAAAGCGAATGCCATGAGAAATGATGTTAGAAATCCTAACCCCATTAACTCTTGATGATTCGTTTCTTCAATTAGTCTGAAGGGAATATCCGGTGATAAAATAATAAACATGGAAAAGGAAACTACTACTGTAGAAGAGCTCTTTTATAAACTAAAAGATTATGGTGACACGAGACTTGATTTATTTAAGTTAAAAGCGATCCAAAAGGTCTCTTCTTTTTTGTCCACTTTAATCGTCTCTGTTATATTAATTGTTCTTCTACTTTTAGTTCTGATCTGTATTTCCGTTGGGTTTGCCCTTTTAGCCGGTAATTGGCTCGGCAATGCATTTTTGGGATTTTTTATAATGGCTGGGATTTATATTATCATCGGATTTATCCTTTATTCTACAAGAAAAAAAGTTTTGAAACAACCCATAAGCGACAAGCTGATCAAAGAGTTATTGGATTAAATGAAAGAAATGACTAATAAAGAAACAGCAGAAGGAAAGCTTGAAATTATTGCAAATACCGACGATCTTGCTACGGCAATAAAAAGATTGGAAAGAAGAAAAATGGTGATGGAGGAAGGTCTAAAGGATCATTTTCATCTTCTTCTCGAAGATCTAAAACCTACTAATATTTTAAAAAATACTTTGCAGGAAGTGCAGCAATCTACCTCGCTAAAGAACAATCTTTTGAAAGTAGTTCTTGGACTTGGCGCAGGTTATTTTTCAAGAAAAATAATGATTGGTAAATCTGCCGGTGTCGTTAAAAAAGCGTTAGGAACAGCGATCCAGTATGGGATTACTAATTTCATCGCAAAAAAAGATAACAAAAACGAACAAGGTCAAAATGGTAATCCTATAAAAAAGAAAAGTCTTTTAAAAAGGATTTTATCTATTTGAACTAAATGAATAAAATCTATTTCTTAAACTTTATTTTGCTACTTCCATCTTAATTTTTTTATTCTTAATCTTCTGATCCTTTATTACATGAATTAGATTGTTCATTTTTACTTTTCTTATTGCTGCAAAAGAAATAAAATCTTTTATTTCTATTAAACCGACATCTTCTTTTTTTAGTTCTCCTACGTTTGTCAGGAATCCGACAACATCTACTTTATTAATTTTATTTTTTTTGCCTGCTGCTATAAAAAGTGTTGCCCATTTTGGTTTTTCGGGCAATACGCTTTCTTCTGTAAGACTAATTTTTTCTATATCCTTTTTCACATAAGTAGGAAGATTTTCTTCTTCACTCAAAATAAGAATTGCAGTTCCGCTTGCATCCATTCTTGCTGTACGACCGTTACGATGCGTGAATGCATCTTCTGTATGAGGCAAATGGTAATGTACGATGTAACGAATATTAGCAATATCCAATCCGCGGGATGCAAGATCTGTTGTGATTAATACATGAGTAGTTCCGTTTCTGAACTTAATTAAAGCAACGTCTCTTTGTTGTTGTTCCATACCGCCATGATAAAACTCGTTGTAAATTCCTTTTTTAGAAAGAAATTCACTGGTTCGCTCAACCGATTCACGATGATTGCAAAATACGATCGTTGACCGGTTTCCAAGGTGACAAATCAATTTGAATAATGTTTCGGATTTATCCTTATCTGGAGAAAAAACAGATTTGATAACAAGACCTTCCGTTTCATCACCCGGGTTCAAAAAATTTATTTTTTCAGGGTTATTTAATTCTATGAAAGAAGGTATTTCGACTGAATGGGTTGCTGAAGTGAGCATCTTCTTCTGAACATGTTTCAAAGATTCAATAATAAATTTTATTTCATCCAAAAAGCCCAATTCCAGTGATTTATCAAACTCATCCAAAACAATTGTTGTGATGAAATCTACTGAAATGTTTTTACGACGGATATGATCGCCAATTCTGCCGGGAGTTCCAACAATGAGTGCAGGAGGTTGGGTCAAATTATTTTCTTCAATTTCTCTTTTGTGTCCCCCGTAAGTAGCAGTAATTTTATTTCCGGTACCCATCATTTTGAAAACGTGTTCTATTTGTATAGCCAGTTCCCGTGTAGGAACCACGATTAACGCCTGGGTGTTTTTATTATCTGATTCGATATTCTCCAGTATGCCCAGAAGAAAAGCCAAAGTTTTTCCGGTTCCAGTCGCTGAAAGTAAAATGAGATCATTAGATAGTTTGAGGGCTTCTAAAAATGCCTGCTGCATTCCATTGAGCGTTTCTATTTTTAAATTGTTCAATATATTCTCTAACGAGTACTCTTTCTTTTTCATAACTGCAAAAATAGCGAAACCACCACTGGTTGACTGTTCTAGTTTTATCATAAAACGTGGTACTATTTGTGGGGTAATTAAAGAGTAGTGTTAACATGCATCTTAAGGAATAGTTGAATAGATCAATTTCCCATCTTTTTGCTAAAATGAGTTTAGTAAAAGAATGTTAAAAAAGAGTGTTTTGTTCTAAAATAATTTATCAAAAAAATTCATTTAACTAATACGTTATGAAATTCCAATTCTACGTTGTAAATTTGCAAACATTTCAAAGATGACTGTACTTAACAAATCTTTTGTAACGTTTCCCCGTTTAAAATTGTCTAATAATTATTAATTCTATACAAATATGAGGCAACTTAAAATTGCTACGCAAATTACTAATCGTGATTCACAAGCGGTTGAAAAGTATTTGCAGGAAATTTCGAAGATTGGAATGATCACTCCTGAAGAGGAAACTATTTTAGCACAAAAAATAAAAATGGGCGACCAGAGAGCGTTAGAGCGTCTTACGACAGCCAATTTGCGTTTCGTGGTTTCAGTTGCAAAACAGTATCAGCACCAGGGTTTATCATTGAGCGATCTTATTAACGAGGGCAACCTCGGCTTAATTAAAGCGGCACAACGCTTTGATGAAACCAAAGGTTTCAAATTTATTTCATACGCTGTGTGGTGGATTCGCCAGTCTATACTACAGGCGTTGGCAGAGCAGGGCAGATTAGTCCGCTTGCCTCAAAACAAGATTGGCACTTACAACAAAGCAAACAAAGCCTACATGGCTTTTGAGCAGGAACATGAAAGAGAACCATCTACTGAAGAACTTTCTGAAATTCTGGAAATGAGTGAAACAGAAATCAACAACATTTTTCAGAGTAATACCCGGCATACATCTTTGGATGCGCCGGTGCATGAAGCAGAAGATGTAGCGATGGGCGATCTTTTGAAAGGCGGTGGTGAAACTGACGAGGATGTAATGCACGATTCATTGAAAAATGAAATTCGTCGTGTTTTGAAATCTCTTAGTCCGCGTGAAGCAGAAATTGTGAACGCATACTTTGGGCTTGATGGTGAAAATGGTGTTACCATAGAGCAGATCGGTCAAAAATATGATCTTACAAAAGAACGTATCCGTCAGATTAAAGAAAGAGCCATTAAACGACTTCAAAAAGCGCGTTATAGTAGTGCTCTCAAAGCTTATTTAGGATAAATAATTTTAAATAAAACTTTATAACCGTCCTTTTCAAGGACGGTTTTTTAATGCAATAATTTATCGTTCAAACACTCTCGGAACGGTTTCATGTCCTTTTTCCGGAGAAGTAATGTGTTGATGATTCATGAACTTTACTGGTAGGACCGTGTCTGCTTTGGTTGGTGTTCCTTTTACAATTTCATGAACGTTTCCCTGAACTTCACAGGCTGAAAATCCTGCAACAATAAAAATGACGAGACAAGCTTTTAATAATTTCATTCTTTTTTTTTATAAATTAATAATCAATTTTCGTGCTGTCCGGATTGTCTAATTCCAGATGTAAATATTTCGAAACAAATCTTTCTACCTACTTCATTGGAAAGAATTATTCATCAAAATTAAGTTCTTAAAAATAAAGGCCAAAAATTAAATCAAAGGAATTAAAGTTATAATATTAAGAATGGAATTTCTATGAATGCACAAGTGTTTTTCATTAAACCTGAAACTAATTTGTCACATTGGAAACAGTAAAGCAATAAATAAATGAAATATCGATTTTAAATAAAGTGATTTATCAAATAAAATAAAGGTTTTGTAGTAGTTATAATATCCATTTTACCACGGCATAATTTTTGAATACTATATAGAAATTTTCTTTAAATGGTTAAGAACTGGTTCATTCTATTTTTTTTATTTATCGGTGTTTTGATGAGTTGCAGCAGGAAAACGATTCCTTCCAAATCAGCAAGCGTAATTCCCAGTGAAAAAAATACTTCTGAAGTTTCTAATAAACCGGCTCCGGTTAAACCGATGATCAAACAAACAGACGTTGCAGATTCATTAGAAGTAATAACCGAAAAACCTGAACCACCTGTTGTAAAGGAAAAACCGAAAGCAGACTTTCCAAAGGTTATTAGTGTAAATGACGATGCTGCCAGTAAAAGTGTTGACGGACGTTTGTTTTATGATGTTCTTGGACACAGATATTGGAAGAATTTCAATGACGGGAAATATTATTTGTTTGACAAAGCGATGTACAATAACCCGGATTTCAAGCCTCCAAAATAATAATCTTTACCGTTCTTTCTGAGGTTGCTCTTTTCCCAATCGGGTGTTTTATGATTGAACGAAAATAATCACGTATCTTTGAACGCTCCCGTCAAGATTTTTACAGGAATACATTCATCAACCGATCCATTGGATCATAAAAAAATTAGCGAGTATAATGGCAGAAACATGGAATAAAAAGGAAAGAGAAAAGAAAAAGAGACAGAATAAAAGAGACAAAGCAGAAAAGAAACAAGAACGCAGGGAAAACAGTAAGATTCACCCTGAAAGTATGATTGCTTATCTGGACGAAAATGGAAATCTTTCTTCCGTTCCACCTGACCCGCGCAAAAAAGTCATAGTGAATGTTGAAGACATTGAAATTGGAGTTCCCAAAAGACAAGAGATAAATCCCGAAGATTTGATTCGTAAAGGAATTGTAACATTTTTTAATAATGAAAAAGGATATGGTTTTATCAAGGATCTTGAAACGCATGAAAGTGTATTTGTTCATATAAACTCTTTATCAGAACCGATAAAGGAAAATAATAAGGTTAGCTTCGAAGTGGAAATGGGACCAAAAGGTGCCAACGCTGTAAATGTGAAGATGATTAAATAATTGGATTCAAATATTATTCAAAATGGATTAGATGAGAAACCAATGGTTTCTTTTTTTTTGACATAAGAAATCGAATATCGTTTTTTTGTTTGTTTACTGAATATTGTTTTTTGTGGACTTGCAAAATCAAATAGGCTTCTTTACATAAAGATTAAAAAAGGAGAAATGAACGAAGAGAAAAAATTAGAAACGGCTACATTTGCAAATGGATGTTTTTGGTGCACTGAAGCAGTTTTTCAACAATTAGAGGGAGTTGAGAAAGTGACCAGTGGATATAGTGGGGGAAATGTTGAAAATCCAACTTATGAAGAAGTCTGTAATAAAAAAACCGGCCATGCGGAATGTTTGCAAATAGATTATGATTCCGAAAAAATTTCTTTCGATGAATTATTAGAAGTTTTTTGGAAAACTCATGATCCCACAACAATAAACAAACAGGGCAATGACATTGGTCCTCAATACCGCAGTGTCATTTTTTTTCATAACAAAGAACAACAACAAAAAGCTGAAAAATACAAGAAGTCATTGGATGAGAGTGGAATTTTTGATAAACCAATCGTAACAGCTATTGAACCTTTAACTGTTTTCTATCCGGCGGAAATCTACCATAATAATTATTACCAGAATAATCCGTCACAGCCTTATTGCTATTATGTAATCAGACCGAAAATGGAAAAATTGAAAAAATTATTCGCCGAAAAATTGAAGGATTAGAATATTTTTTGGAAGGAAAACTCTGTCCACTAAAATTTCGCCAGGGTAAACTCTTTAGAAATATCCACGATTGTATTCATCGATCTTTTACCTTCTTCTGATTCATAAATCACTGAAGAGATTCTACAAGGGAATGTTTGACCGGACTTTTTTATTCCGGTAATTTCTGCCTTTGCAATTCCGTTTAGATTTCTTTGTCCGAGAAAATCAATAAAATTATTTTCATTGATATTAAAAAGAGCTAAAGATTTTTTTTGTAACAATTCATGTTTTGAAAACTCGAATAACAGGCATAATTTTTCATTGAACTTTAATAAATTTTCTTCTTCACTGGCAACATACATTGGATGAAATGCGTTTTCAAAAATTGCATTATATAATTCTACATTGGAAATGGAATCTGGTTTCTCTTGTTCGATTGACGCCGGAGAAGTTGTATTCTGCGGATTCACATTATCAAACTGTATAGGAATGAGGTGTGGATTATTCATTGCAAATCGATTTCATTACCTAATAGACAATTTCCATGCTATAAATTAAATTGTTGTCGCTTTTAACAAACGAGGATCCGTTTTTTATCAGCCTTGAAAATATTACGATAGACGGTTGCAGGAATTATTGTAAGTATCATGGGATTATTGAAATAACTTTTTCGTAATTCATTATTCACTCAATTTGACTTTTCTTAATTCCAGTAAATTCAAACCATTCGGAATAAAGTTTTTCACATAAGGTTGTACCATCCAAATGACCATATCGTACCATAAAGGCACGACTGGTGAATCTTTCATCATTAATTGGTCTGCTTGTGTATATAATGAAAATCTGATTGAATCATTTTTTTCTGATAAAGCCAGTTCGTATAATTTATTAAATTTTGAATTGTTATATCTCGTATAATTCGGTGGCGCCGGATGTTTTCCATAAAAAACACTGAGAAAATTTTCGGCATCCGGATAATCAGCAATCCAGCTTCCCCGAAAAAATAACGCTTCTGACTTTGCGGTTTGCTCAAGTAGCAAACTCTTTTGAACAACTTCAACATTAACTTTTATTCCAATCTGCTGCAATTCGTTGGCAATATAACTTGCAAGGTCTGCATAGAGAGGAACGGTCAATAATTTCAAGGGCTGTAAACCAGTGCCATTAGGATATCCGGCATCCTTTAATAACTGCAATGCCAATGTCGGATTATAATAATATCCTTTTACTTTTGAGGAATCGAATGAAGGAAAAGCGGCTGGGATAAACCCATTTTCTGCAGGAATTCCAATTGAATTTCTGATATATAACATCATTTTTCGCCGATCAAACCCATAGTTGATTGCCTTTCGGATTCTTACATCATGGAGTGGAGAATTTTTTACGACAACCAAATTGGTATCATTCAAAAACCCAAGATATTCAATGGTTAATGCAGGGTGTTTCTTTAAGATGATTTTTCCCTCCCAGTCTTTGCGAAGATTACCGGTTTTTGTAAGCACCTCATCTTTAAAAGACGGATCAATCTCATTTATAAAGTCAAGACGTTTTTGTTGAAACTCTAAAAACTCTGTTGCTTTATTTTGAAGGAAAGTAATTTTGATCCCGTCAAGATATGGAAGTCTTGTACCAGTACTGTCTTTTTCAAAATAGTTCGGATTTTTTTTCATCACAAGAGCCTGGTCTTCTTCCCACGCGACAAGCTCGAAGGGCCCGGTACCACATGGATGACGTCTAAAATCTGTGCCATATTTTTCTACAACTTCTTTGGGTATAATAGAACAATATTGCATGCTCATCACTCCGAGGATCGGATGAAATGGCTTCAATAATTTTAGTTGAAATGTAGTGTCATCAATTGCTTTGAAAGGCTCAATGGTATCTACTCTTCCATTGAAAATCCACGCGCCGCTGCTGGCTGTACTTTTATTAAGGATCCGCTGAAAACTAAATACAACATCACTTGCAGTCATTTTTCTTCCTTTGCCATCAACGAATGCTTCATTATTCTGAAAAAAAACATCATCGCGCAAATGAAAAGTGAAAGTGAGATTGTCGGAAGAAATGTCCCAACTTTTTGCAAGTGAAGGGATAAGATTTAAGTCGTTATCAGTTTGAACCAATGTATTGTACAATTGGTGTGTAGCCCACATAATGGACTGATTTTTTGCAAATGCAGGATCTAGAGTAGCAATACCAGATTGCTCATTGTAATGAAAAACGTTTTTCACTTTTTCCTGATGAGAGCATGAAATTGAAAGAAAAGAAAAAATGATCGGGTAAAGAAAAATCATCTGTTTCAGTGGGATTACCGACGATGCAGAATTTTGATTTTTTAACTTCATCTTTGTTTATAAAAAAATAAATTTAGTGAATGAAAAAGATAATATCTGTTTTTAGTTTATTGTCATTCGTATTTAATTTCTCTTTGGCACAAACCTTTACCCGCGCAGACACATTGAGAGGAAGTAATGGGCCCGGAAGATTGTGGTGGAATGTAACAAAGTATGATCTGCATCTTAAATTTAATTTTGACGACAGTAGCATCAGCGGCTATAACGTTATTAGTTATAATGTAATTGAAAAGAGGCATCCTGATTTTTTCCAGATAGATCTGCAGCATCCCATGGTCATTGATTCGGTCGTATTGGAAACAGGATCGAAAATGCCTCATCTCAAAAATGAAAAACTGTCTTTTACAAACGAAGGAAATGCGTGGTTTGTTTATTTAAAAAATCAGGCTTTGAGACCGACCACAAAACATGATATCAATCAGATCATGATGACATCTAAAAATATAAACAAAAGCCCTGCAAGTGAGGTGAATGAACTTTCAAACCTCATTGTTTATTATCATGGCAAACCACGAATTGCAAAAAGAGCGCCTTGGGATGGTGGTTTTATTTGGAAAAGAGATAAGTCAGGAAATCCCTGGGTAGCCGTTGCTTGTCAGGGATCAGGTGCAAGTTTATGGTATCCTTGTAAAGATTATTTAGCCGACGAACCAGACAGTGCTGAAATGCATTTAACTGCTCCTTCTGATTTAGTTACTGTAAGTAATGGAAGGATGAGAAATAAAAAAACCAATGCTGATGGAACAACAACATATGACTGGGCCGTAGTGAATCCTATTAATAATTATGGCATCTCTTTTTATTTGGGGAAGTACGTTCATTTTGATGAAGTATATAAAGGCGAAAAAGGAAATCTCACAATGGATTATTGGGTCCTTGATTCCAATCTTGTGAAGGCGAAAGTGCACTTTGAGGATGCTCCGAAAGTAATGAAAGCGTTTGAATATTGGTTTGGCCCGTATCCTTTTTATGAAGATGGTTATAAATTGGTTGATGCTCCATATCTTGGAATGGAGCACCAGAGTGCCGTTGCGTATGGGAATCATTATGAAATGGGCTATAGTGGGAAAGACCTTTCCGAAACAGGCTGGGGCTTGAAGTGGGATTTTATCATCGTGCATGAAAGTGCACATGAGTGGTTTGGAAATAACATTACTTCCAAAGATTTGGCTGATATGTGGATTCATGAATCGTTTGCTAATTATGCGGAAGCTCTTTTTACGGAATATTATTATGGCGAAAAAGCGGCTGATGAATATGTAATTGGAGTGAGAAAGAAAATCCGGAATGATAAACCAATTATTGCGCATTATGGCGTGAACGAAGAGGGTAGTGGCGACATGTATTACAAAGGTGGAAATATGATTCATGCCATCCGGCAGATTATCAATAATGATAAAAGATTCAGAGATATTTTGAGAGGTTTAAATAAATTCTTTTATCATCAAACTGTTACGACCAATCAAGTGGAAGATTTTATTAATCAAAAATCAGGAATTAATTTTTCGAAAGTTTTTGATCAATATTTGAGGACCGTGAAAATTCCAACCCTTGAATATAAAAAAGTAAATGGACAAATTTATTACCGTTGGGCGAATTGTGTTGAGCATTTTAATATGCCTTTGAAAATCTATGATAATAACGGCAAATTGATCTTCATTCATCCTACACCGATTTTTCAAAAAGCTCCAGCAAACATCAAGAAAATAAAAGTGGATGATAACTTTTATGTGGATATTAAGAAGTTTGAAACGGATTAATGATTCAAAATTAATAAGAATTAATTTTCAAATGGAGCGCAGAGTAATCTGTAATTCTATACCACCGAATTTTTTGCGCTAATTTAGAGCTCTTAAAACTTTTTATGTCGCAGGTAAGGAAACAAAGTATTATTTCAACGGTTTTTGTATATGCAGGATTTGTTATCGGATTTATCAGCACTTATTTATTTACCAGGCAAGATTCTGTTTTTACTCCTACAGAATATGGATTGACAAATATTTTTATCGCAGTAGGCAACCTGATGTTTGCATTTGCAAACCTGGGTATGGTGTCTGTTGTGTACAAGTTTTACCCTTACTACAATGATAATTTACCTAAAAGAAAAAATGATCTTTTAACATGGACTTTATTAATCAGCATGATTGGATTTTGCTGTGTAATACTTGTTGGTATTGTTTTTAAAGATTTTGTGATCCGAAAATTTGGCGGTAATTCACCGGAGTTTATTCACTATTATTTTTGGGTTTTCCCGTTTGGATTTTCTTTGTTGGTTTATTCTATGCTGGAAGTTTTTGCGTGGAATATCCGTAAATCCATATTTACTACTTTTTTACGTGAACTCTTTTTCAGGTTGCTGACATTGATCCTCATTTTTCTAATGAGTTTTAATTTGATCCGCAATTTTGATTCATTCATAAAAATGTATGCGTTTAGTTATGGTATTGTTGCGTTGGTTCTTCTGTTTTATTTAATTTGGAAGAAGGAGTTTTACATTACTTTTTCGATTAGCCGTGTTACCAGGAAATTTTATAAGAAGATGATTTCGATGGCATCGTTGATTTATGTTGGAAGCACCATTTATACCATTGCGGCCTTCATTGATACAATCATAATTATGTCACTTTTGGGTACTGATTCTGTAGGAGTTTTTACGTTAGGATTTGTTGTCGCAGGTTTGGTTCAGGCGCCGCAAAGAGGAGCTATCGCTGCATCTATACCGGTTTTGTCGAAGGCCTGGAAGGACAAAGATTTTTCCAAAATCAACCTGATTTATCAGCGCTCAGGAATTAATTTATTGATCGCTTCGTTGGGAATTTTCTTCATCGTATGGCTTAGTTATTATGACGCAGTTGTTACTTTCAAATTGAAACCCGCATATTTTGAGTCGCAATGGATATTTTTCTTTTTAGGTTTTGCGAGAGTGGTGGATCTGGGTACAGGCGTGAATTCTCAGATTATTGGCACCTCTACCTTTTGGCGATTTGAATTCGTAAGTGGTATGATTTTATTGTCTCTTGCCGTTCCGTTAAATTATTACCTGGTAAAAAACTTTGGTATCATAGGTGCGGGTTATTCCAATCTGATTTCGCTTAGCGTTTATAATGTGATCCGCATTGTTTTTTTAAAGAGAAAATTCAACATGCATCCTTTCAGTATGAAAACAGTGTACGCAATTATATTGGCTTTTGTGTGCTATTTTATTTGTTATGCTGTATTTGTTTCTATGCAGGGCTTTTGGGCAATATTTCTTAGAACGGCTGCCTTTACTGCGTTATACGGTGGAGCAATTGTTTATTTTGATCTTTCTCCCGATGTCATGCCAGTTTGGGATAAAATCAAAAGCAAAATGCTAAGGAGATAAAAAGCTCTCGAATGATTGTTTGCATGTTCCTGATTTTATTCAATTCATTGAAGAGGGAAAAGCGATTATTTCTTCGTTTACTGGTTGGTCTTCAAAAATCGAAGCCAGTTTTTATTGCTTATTATTTGTGTGTATGTTTCTTTTCGAACTCAAAAAATATTTCATAACCCATCCTTGGTCCTATGGAATTTGTACAACTTTCAAACTTTAAAAAATGAAAAGTTGGTTTAAAAAGTCTTCGATATTCTTCATCATTTGCGATAAACGGAGGCTCTACAGGCGCAAATGCTTTATTGAACAAGACTCCGGCGATTTTTCCGCCATCTTTTAAAAGTTCACCACATTTTCTTACATAATCATTTCGTTGAGAAGGTTGTAAAGCACAAAAAAATGTTTGTTCAAGAATGAGATCATATTTACCTGTGTGATCAAAAAAATTTTCGTTTACAATATTGATTGGTTTGCCCTTATATTTTTCTTTCAATTTTTTGGTGACAACAGAAGAAAAGTCAATTAGAGTAACTGTCTTAAAACCTTTGGTTAACAAATATTCTGCCTCGTAAGCATTCCCGCACCCTGGAATTAGAACCTTCAAATCTTTGTTATTCAGACTATCGATGTAGCCTTTCAAAGGTGGAGAAACCTGTTGCATATCCCAACCGGTTTGATTGGATAAATAACGGTTGTTCCAAAATTCTGGTTCCATAGAATCAGACTCAGATTGATCTTGCTTTGAAGAATTTTCCATAGTGTTTATTTTATAAATGAATCATTTGGATACATGAATGAAAGTACACGACTTTGTTACATTAATTTAAAATGTTCCTTAAACAATTGATTGATAAACAAGTCTTTTCTTAAAACAATCAAGATCACATTCTGTCAGGTACTTTTATTCCCAACAATTGTAAACCACTTTTGATAACAGTTGCGGTCATAACGCTGATGCACAAACGCAATTTTTTCTTTTCACTGTTTTCCGCGTTGACGACTGAATGTTCGGTGTAAAATGAATTGAATAATTTGGCAAGATTAAAAATATAATTAGCGATCACTGCTGGATTCAGTTCTTCGGCTGCATCTGAGATGATTTTGCCAAACTTTTCAAGCGTGATTATTAATTGCCTTTCTAATGGAAGAAGATTAGCATTCGACGGCAAATTAGTTAATACCGGAGCTTGTTCATTTTCGATTTTTCGCAGAATTGATTGAATTCTTGCATAAGTATATTGGATGAACGGCCCTGTAAATCCATGAAAATCTATGCTCTCAGCAGGATTAAAGATCATTCTCTTCTTTGGATCAATTCTTAGTAAATAAAACTTCATAGCGCCAAGAGCAAGGATTTCATACAAATCCTTTAATTCTTCATTTGAAAAATTATTTACTTTACCCAATTCTTTGGTATGTTTCTCTGCGGTTAAGATCATTTCATTAACAAGATCATCGGCGTCAACTACAGTGCCTTCACGGCTTTTCATCTTTCCCGTTGTTAATTCAACCATGCCGTAACTTAAATGTAAGATCTTGTCTGCAAAAGGCATCCCCAGCCTTCGAATGATTTCTTTTAAAACTTTCATGTGATACAATTGTTCATCGCCGATCACATAAATGCTTTTATCCAGTTTGAAGTCTTTGAATTTTTGTATGGCTAAACCAATGTCCTGGGTAATGTAGACCGAAGTTCCGTCGCCACGCAGTACTAATTTTTCATCCAGATTTTTATCAGATAAATCAATCCAGACGCTACCATCTTCTTTCCTGAATAGGATATTTTTTTGCAAACCTTCCTGCACAAAATCCTTTCCTAAAAGGTACGTATTGCTTTCATAAAAAGTGTGGTCAAAATCACTTCCTATCGTATGATATGTTTCCTCAAACCCTTTGTAAACCCAGCCATTCATTTTGCTCCAGAGCGCTCTAACTTCTGGTACACCTTTTTCCCAATCTAAAAGCATCTCCTGGGTCTTCTTCATAATCGGCGCTTCTTTTTCAGCTGCTTCTTTTGATTTTCCGGATTGAATTAATTCAGAAATTTCTTTTTTGTATTCTTCATTGAATTTTACGTAATAATTACCAACGAGATGATCTCCTTTTTCATTCGCAGAATCGGGAGTAGCGCCATTGGCAAACATTTGCCATGCGATCATACTTTTACAAATATGAATTCCACGATCATTAATGATAGAAGTCTTTATGACTTCGTTTCCATTGGCTTTCAAAATTTCCGCAACACTCCATCCCAAAAAATTATTTCTCAGATGCCCGAGGTGTAGAGGTTTATTTGTATTTGGAGAAGAATATTCCACCATTATTTTCTGATGTTTTATGATGTTCTTTCCAAAATTCTCATTCGAGTAATTTTCATTCAAAAGCCCGATTAGACACACATCGGTGATTTGGAGATTCAAAAATCCTTTGATCACATTATAGGATGAAAAGAAATCGGGATTCGATTTTATCAGGTAATCACCTAATTCTTTTCCCAAAATTTCGGGTGATTTTTTTAAGGCTTTCAGGAGGGTAAAAAGTACAATAGTATAATCACCCTCAAAGTCAGGTTTTGTTTCATTTACCTGAAAATCATTTTCAGTAAACTCCATTCCATATAATTGAAACAAACTTTTTATTGCCGAAGATTGGATAGAAAAAATAAATGACATTTTGTAAGGTTCTTGAATTCGTGAGTTAATACTGACTTAGACCGATCGTCTATTGAAATTTATTTGAGCTTGGAATCTTATCTCGATAGATAAAATGATTATTTAGCAAAGTTTACAAAAATAATTTTCAGTAGATCAACAAATAAGCCGGATTTGTATTTTGTTAAAAAGTAAGTTTAAGTGATGTAAATGTAATAGATGTTGCAGGCCTTATTTATAATGTTCCATCGCCTTTTTTACACTATCATATTTTCGGAGCAAAGCCTCTGCTGCTGCTTCATCTTTCATACCTGTTTTTTCCATGAGCATTTGTGTCCCTCTTCTAACAATTTTTTGATTTGTTAGTTTCATGTTCACCATTTTATTGTCTTCCACTCTTCCTAATTGAATCATGGCAGTTGTAGAAATCATATTCAAAATCATTTTTTGGGCTGTGCCGCTTTTCATTCGGGTGCTACCGGTAATAAATTCCGGCCCCACAATCACTTCAACCGGGAAATCAGCGACAAGACTAATTGGAGATTCGGGATTACATGCAATGCTTCCGGTTAAAATATTATTCTCTTTACATTTTTGCAATGCACTGATTACGTACGGCGTGGTTCCGCTTGAAGCGATTCCAATAACGATATCTGCACTACAAACATTATAAACCTGTAAGTCTTTCCAGCCCTGGGTTGTATTATCTTCAGCATTTTCAATGGGGTCTACAAGTGCCTTTTCTCCGCCTGCAATAATACCTGTCACCAAACCTTTTGGAACGCCATAAGTTGGTACACATTCGCTGGCATCGAGTATGCCTAAACGACCACTGGTCCCAGCTCCAATGTAAAATAACCGACCTCCATCAGTCATTTTTTCAGAAACCACATTAATCAATTTTTCAATTTGTGGCAATGCTTTTTCAACTGCAACAGCTACTAAATAATCTTCTTTGTTGATGTTTTTAATTATTTCTCCGACCGTCATATCTTCAAGGTGGCGATATCTGGAAGATTGTTCAGTAACTTTAGTAGGGGCCATGGTTTTTGTGCAAAATTAAATTATTAAAAACTATTTTTTTACAACGTATTTATGTGGTAATTAATGTTAAAAGTATATTCATCTTTGGTCTGATTCTGTTCTTATATTAATTTACACTTTTATTTTCAAGATGAAAAGTTTTCGCAAATGAAACGACTGATATGTAGTATTCCTGTTTTTTTTCTTTCTATTTTACTAGCCGGCGCCCAAAATATCGATGAAAATTTAAACGTTTATTCCAAAAATTTCACTCAGGAACGGATTTATATTCACTATGACAAATCTACTTACGCACGTGGAGAAACAATCTGGTTTAAAGCATACCTCATGCAGACGATTTTTCCTGTTGAAGAAAGCAAAACAGTTTATGTTGACTGGACTGATGAAAATGGGAAATTGCTATTGCACTGTGTTAGTCCCATTCAAAATGGAACAGCATTTGGCCAGTTTGATATTCCCGAAACTTACAAGGGGCAATTCATTCACGCGAAAGCTTACACAAAATGGATGCTTAATTTTGATTCTGTTTTTTTATATAACAAAGATTTCAGAATCCTTTCAGAAACAAATTATTCTTCCGATCTTAAAAATGTGATTCAAACTGATCTATCATTTTTTCCTGAAGGAGGTGACGCAATTACAGGTGTTTCGAATAAAATTGCTTTCAAAGCGAATGACCAGTATGGAAGGCCTGTAAAAATAAAAGGGGAAGTTAGAAATGGCAAAGGCGATGTGGTAGATAAACTGGAAGTTATTCATGATGGAATGGGATATTTTTTTATCAAGCCTCAACCCGGAGAAACATTCAAAGCTACATGGGAAGATGAAAAAGGCATCAAACATAAAACGGATTTGCCTGCTATAAGAAACTCGGGTATTTCAATACAGATCACAGTTTCTGGGACAAAGAGAATTTTTTCGATCAGTTCTGCTCCCGCATCTACCTCAACATTAAAATCAGTTCACATCATTGGTACAATGTATCAGCAACCGGTATTCAATATCACGAAAGAAATTAAAGACGGAAAGTCAGAAGGGATTATTCCAACAGAGTCTTTACCGTCAGGAATATTGACGATAACTGTGTTCGATAATGACTGGAAACCTTTAGCAGAAAGGATTACCTACGTAAATAACGAAGAGTATATTTTTCGGCCTGAGATGACTGTCCAGCATTGGGGCCTGAATAAACGGGCAAGAAATGAAATTGAAATCTCTGTTCCTGACAACCTGTATGCTAATTTATCTGTTTCGATAACAGATGCTGGAATTGATTATGATTCCAGCGATAATATTATCTCTCATCTTTTATTATCGGGAGAATTGAAAGGGAAAATAAATAATCCCGCACATTATTTTCTAAATAAAAGTGATTCTATTACGCGGCAATTAGATCTTGTAATGCTTACCCACGGCTGGCGCAGGTTTGACTGGGAGAAGGTATTGAATGGACAATTTCCGAAAATTATTTACCCTATAGATACTTCCTATCTGACTTTATCGGGGAGGATTTATGGTGCTACTCCTTCACAACTAAGGAGTGCAGGAGAAATTGTTTTGATGATAAATCAAAAAGAGACGGGAGTGCAGGTTTTTAATACGCCGATAAATCCTGATGGATCTTTCAATGATCCTTCATTTGTTCTATTTGATACCGCACTTGTTTATTATCAACTTCCGAAATCAAAAGGGCTTGGAGATGTAAGCGTACAATTCATGCAAAATAAATTGACTCCTTTTTCTACCAATGCAAAGGCCACCGGATATTTTTATAATCGGCTGGCTGACACTTCCGGAAACCGATATCACATTCAACTGAACAGTGCTGCAGAACGGGAATTGAATTTCCTAAAAGGAAAAGTACTGGCCACGGTAACTATAAACGCAAGAGCAAAATCTACTACTGCTGAATTGGATAAAAAATACACCTCCGGTTTGTTTTCTGGTGGTGATGCCCGGGAATTTGATGTGTTGAACGATCCTTTTTCAGCCTCTGCAATGGACATATTTCAATATTTGCAAGGCAAAGTTGCCGGTTTACAAATTAATGCCACTAGCAATCCGCCAACCCTTTCATGGCGCGGTGGTACTCCTCAATTGTATCTTGATGAGATGTCTACAAGCACAGATATGATGTCGACTGTTCCGGTTACCGATGTAGCATTTATAAAAGTTTTCCCTCCTCCATTTATGGGTGGAACCGGTGGCGGAAGCGGGGGAGCTATCGCAATTTATACCCGAAAAGGTGGTGACCGGCATCAAGAACCTGGTAAGGGTTTATCTAATAATTCTGTGAGCGGATATACTGCGATAAGACAATTCTACTCGCCGAATTATGAAACGTTCAATGAAAAGAATGAAAGTAAAGATTTACGTACGACGCTTTATTGGAATCCATCTGTCATTACTTCTCCGGGGCGAAATAAAGTAATACTGAAATTTTACAATAACGATGTAACCAATTCATTCCGCGTCATAATAGAAGGAATGACAAAAGAAGGGAAATTGGCACATGTCGAACAACTGATGGAATAGAAAAAATTTAATCTTTTAACGGTTATCCAGATTCGAAAATGCAAGATCATATTTGTTTGAGGCCGGCGGATTGAAGACAACTTGCGATTTAGTCATATCAATCAGCTTCGGAAATTCCGTTGCAACATGTAGATTTTTTATTCCAGGTTTTTGATGACCTCCGCAGCTTTTGCAGAAATATTTTTCCAATAAAAATTGTCGAAAAAACGGGAAGAAATAGATTGATCAATGGAGACAGCAACTTCCATATTATCAGCAAAGCTTTGCCAGTTGGTGTTTTCGGACAATAGTAATTTGCCATTACAAATATCAGTATTCACACCGATTGCTCCATTGTACGTGGAAACTGCATTCATGTTATAACCTAAAGCTTCTACCAGTTTTGTTTTTATGCCACCTCCATCAGTAACCGGGTTTATAAAAATGTCTGCTCCTTTGAAATATAATGAAATATCATCTACAAAGCCGGCATAAATGATATGTTGATCTGCAAAATTTTTCAACTCGTTCATTTCATCCGGAAGTCCTTTACCGCAAATAATAATTTTATAGCAAAGATTTTTTTGGATAAACAAAGGATTTATTTTCTCAATAATATTTTTTACGGCTTCGAGATTTGGTTCATAATTAAGTGTGCCATTGAAAAGGAACAACTTTGTATTTACTGGTAAATTATATTTTTTGAGCAAAAAATATTTTGCCTCTTTTATATCGAATGGCTCGGGTATTGAGTTCCAGGAAATCCCATAAGTGATTACGGTTGTTTTTTCAAAAGGAATTTTATAATTTTTATAAAAAAAATCCCTGTCTTTTTCTGTGATGCAAAAAGTAAAATCTGCTTTTCTGTGAACAAATTTTTCATAATGCCAGAGAATTTTCCACCACCATTTTCCAATTGTTTTAAACCGTTCTGATTCTATATTATGGGAATGAATAATCACTTTTACATTACAAAAATATTTCAACAAGAGCGCCATCCAACCATAATAGGGATGCTCACAAATAATGTGTGTAATGTTGTTCTCCCTGATAATTTTTTTTATGATTCCAAAATAAAAAATATTTATGTAGCGGAAACTGTTATTATCAAGCCGGTTATAAATTTTGTAAGTAGCGTATGAAGGATCATTGTTTTCGACGGTGAAACAAAAGAGATTTTCCAGCTCTGATAGATGTTGATTGAAAAAGGCAATTCCTTTTTGTCCTCCTAATTTTGCGGGGAAAATTTTATAAGTAACGATGCTGAGTACATTTGCCATTTAAAAAATTAATTATTCCAACAAATTAATATTATTTTGGTGACAGTATTTTCAAA
Organism: Ginsengibacter sp.; assembly: GCA_039935455.1. Taxonomy (GTDB): domain Bacteria; phylum Bacteroidota; class Bacteroidia; order Chitinophagales; family Chitinophagaceae; genus Ginsengibacter. The sequence goes on along the minus strand of JBDTKF010000025.1, from coordinate 24,452 downwards.
TCCTTTATTTCAATGAAATTAATTTCATTTTTTTCACGGTTCACTTTCATTTGTAATATTTGTTTTTTATTATTTCTTTTACTAAACAAACTGGAATCGAATGGGCCGGCATTTTCTGGTGATGACGTGGCTTTGCGGATTCCATTCTTCAAAGATATCGTCATAATTTTAGGATTTTCTGCCATCGTATTCAACATCATTATGTGTATAGGTTATTTAATAATAATTTTCATTAAAAAACCTTTCAGTTTAACGAAGTGGATTGCTGTAGTAAATTTTATTTTCCTATTAATTCAACTTTATTTTTTCTTTTTAATTTAACTTTTGGATGATACACAGAATTTTAAATGATAAGCCTACTAAAATTTTTATTGGCTTCACGGCATTTTTTGTTGCGAATGCGTTGATAGCTGAAGCAATCGGAATGAAATTATTCTCTCTCGAAGGTTTGTTGGGAATGAAGCCGGTTAATTTTACTCTTTTTGGTCAAAGCGGAATGGCATTTACACTTACCTGTGGTGTAATTCTTTGGCCGTTTGAATTTATCATTACCGATATTATTAATGAATATTACGGTCCAAAAGCTGTTAGGCGGATCTCAATAACTGCCGTCATATTGATTACTTATGCATTCCTGATGTATTTTATTGCCATTGATTTGCCTCCTGCAAAAGTTTGGCTTAGTAGTAGTCATGAACAAGGAGTAGAAAATATTCAGACTGCGTTCAGTGCAATTTTCGGACAAAATATGCGGATCATTCTCGGTAGCCTTGTTGCTTTTCTTGTGAGCCAGGGCGTGGATGTTTTTGTTTTTCAGAAAATAAAAAAGGTTACCGGTGATAAACATCTCTGGTTGCGTGCAACGGGTTCAACTTTGGTTTCACAGCTGGTAGATAGTTATATCGTTTTATTCATAGCCTTTACCGGGTTATTCTCGTGGCAATTGATTCTTGCAGTTGGTATCATGAATTATTTATACAAATTTATTGTGGCAATTGTTTTGACGCCACTTATTTACGTTATTGAAAAAAAGATTGAGAAATATGTGGGATCTGAAACTGCCAGAAAGATGAAAAGCGATGCTATGGGTGATAGAACAGCATTTGAGAATATTCCTGCAGCAGGTTAATATTCTGTGTATAAATCTTTATGTTCAAAAGTTTTGAATGCAGTGAATCAATAAATAATTGCAATTTCTATTTTGATAAAAAGGCTGTCCGATTGGCTATTGATTATTGGGCGAGTAATGTTGAAGTAGAAGCCTGGCCACAGTTTTATCAATTGGCAATGTCACTTCTTCTTCAGAAAAATTTCTTAAATCAATGAAGCGGAAAGTTTCAATTTTTGATTTTGTCTCATAAATCTTTATCTGATTTTGGGTGAAATCGTTTTTGTTGTGTGTAAGATGGAATAAGATTGGTTCACGTGGTTTTACAAAGTAATAAATGGAAATGATTTGATCATTCGGATCGAAAGCGCTTTGCTGATAATAATCAGTTGTATAAAAATGCTCGGCGACTTCAATTGCCAGGTTCATCTCTTCTTTGAATTCTCTTTTTAAACAATCACGGGTGCCTTCTCCTTTTTCGAGACCTCCGCCAGGAAATTTACTATAATACTTTCCACGAATATGCTCGTCGCTGATTAAAACCTGGTTATTCTCATTGATCAGAATTCCATAAACCCGAACATTAAACATGGCTAATTCTTTAGAGAGATTTCGCCGGAAAATACAAAAGTTGCCGGTCCACACAGCCAGATGTTTTTGAACTCTGTTTCACTTTTTTTGTCAAATTCGACACTAAGATTTCCACCTATCGTTTTCACTTCTACACGATTAAAACCATTGTCATTATGTGCTGCAATAAGCGCTGAAGCAGTGACTCCCGTGCCGCAACTCAATGTTTCATTTTCGACGCCACGCTCGTAAGTACGAACAAAAATTTCGTCATCATGAAGTGTTTCAACAAAATTAACATTGATGCCTTTTTCAGCAAATTGTTTGCTATAACGGATTTTACGGCCTTCTTCAACTACATCAAAGTTTTCGAGTCCTTTTACAAATTGTACATAATGAGGCGAGCCGGTATTCAAAATATAATGATCAAGTGAGAACTGAACTTTATTGACATCATTCATTTTTAAACTCACTTCTTTATCGAGATCTATTTCTGCTTTGTGAATTCCATCTGTTGCGGAGAATACATATTCGTTCTTTTTAATTCCAAGCATGGAAGCAAATTGGACGATGCATCTTCCCCCATTTCCGCACATAGAGCCTTCATTACCGTCTGCATTAAAATAGACCATTTCAAAATCAACTCCATCTTTTTTATTCAATAGCATCAAGCCATCTGCGCCAATTCCAAAGTGCCTGTTACACATTCTTTTTACCTGCTCAGTTGTTATTTTTGTGTAAGCATTATCACTGTTATCAAGCAGAATAAAGTCATTCCCTGCACCCTGATATTTTTCAAATTTGATTTTCATTTTTTATAATTTTTCTATTATGATTTCCAAAGATTTTACAATCAACTTTTCTATTAGTGAAAGTGGATCCTTACTAAAATTTTTATGTATACGATTGGCAATTATTGCGCTTAGTGAGAGGCAGCGATGATTCAATGCCTTGCCCAGACCATATATCGCAGAGGTCTCCATTTCAAAATTCGTAATCCTGTATTGCCCAAACTCAAAAGATGCAAGATGATCTATTAATTCAGGGTTAGAGATTCCCAGCCTCAAAACTCTTCCTTGTGGCCCATAAAATCCCGGGCATGTTACTGTGATTCCATGATGATAATCATCAACAAAATATTTCAGTAAATGCATAGACGCTGCAGAAATGTAAGGACTTCCAAAACCATTGTGCAGTTGCGTTTGTGTTATGAAAGAATGAAGTAATTGTTTTTCTTCTTCATTATTTTTCTGTGAATAAAAATTCATTAAATTATCAATCCCGATTCCATGAGTGCTGACAACAAAACTATCAACAGGTACGTCTGCCTGAAGCGATCCAGAAGTGCCGATGCGAATAATATTCAACTGTTTTAGTTCGTTGTTGATCGTTCTCGTTTCAAAATCTATGTTGACCAAAGCATCTAACTCATTCAAAACAATATCTATATTATCAGGCCCGATACCGGTACTTACAATGGAGATTCGTTTATTGCCAATATTCCCGGTATGTGTAACAAATTCACGATGCTGCTTTATTATTTCAATTTTGTCAAAATGTTTACTGATTTCTTTTACCCTTTCCGGATCGCCTACTGTAATGATATTTTCAGCAAGTTCTTCCGGTTTTAAATCCAGATGGTAAATCGCTCCACGGGAATTAAGAATCAGTTCAGATTCAGCAATACGCTGCATAGTTTGTGATGATTGAGTAAATAATTTTTACAAAAATACTTCAATACAAATGAATAAGAATTTTGGATCCCGAAATACCTCATTCTAACTAAAAAATACTTACTTTTGTCGACTTTCAAAAACAGGGTCCTGTGGCCGAGTGGCTTAGGCAAAGCTCTGCAAAAGCTTCTACAGCGGTTCGAATCCGCTCGGGACCTCAAATGATACTGATTGTTGTTTAATGATCAGTATTTTTATTTGTAGCCATACCCGTATAAAATTATTTTAAAATAAGATGATCCGGTTGCTATTCTAAAGCTCGTTGATATTTTGAAAATAGATACCAGATTAAATAGAAAGTACTATTTTGTACGAAATTTTTAATAAATAGTCAATATGAGATATTGCTTTGCTGTTGATCTGAAAGATGATGAACAGTTGATCAAAGAGTATGAAAATTATCATCGCCATATATGGCCCGAAATCATTGATTCTATAAAAAATGCCGGTGTTAATGATCTTGAAATATATCGTGTTTCCAATCATCTTTTTATGATTATGGAAACGGATCAAAACTTTTCTTTGAGTAAAAAAAACATAATGGATCAAACAAATCCGAAAGTACAGGAATGGGAAACTATAATGTGGAAATATCAGCAGGCGCTTCCTGTTGCAAAACCAGGAGAGAAATGGATGCTCATGAATAAAATTTTTGAACTGAATTAATCGAACTAATGACCAACGCCTGTACTGCTTCACAAATAATTTCGAAAGGCCAAAAAAATGATTGAATCTTTTTTTGAAGTATATTGATTCCGGTCATCTTTGCTTTAGAAGTGAAAACCTGACAACATGCAAGCACCCTTCTTTAGAAACCAATCCGGAATTGAATAATTATATTAACAGTTAAATTAACCAAACCTAAAAAACAATGTTTTCTTTAAAAAATAAAAAAGCGGTTATCACGGGCGCTGGCAGCGGGATCGGAAAAGCAATAGCCCTTCTTTTTGCCCAACAGGGTGCAGATGTGCACATTATTGAGCTCAGTGAAAAAAATGCAGAATCTACCGTCAATGAAATCAAGGATACTAACGGTAGTGTACACACGCATTTGTGCGATGTATCCAATCAAAAGGAAGTTATTGAAACATTTGAAGTAATTGGATTACATGATATTTTGATAAACAACGCTGGCATTGCGCACATTGGAAAAGCAGATACGACGTCAGAAAAGGATTTTGATCGGGTTGTAAATGTGAATATAAAAGGCGTCTACAATTGTTTATATAGTTCGATTCCATTTATGAGAAAAAACGGGGGTGGTGTGATTGTAAATATGGCGTCAATAGCAGCCTTGTGCGGACTTCAGGATCGTTTTGCCTATTCAGCAGCTAAAGGAGCGGTAGCAGCGATGACCTTTTCTGTTGCTAAAGATTATATTCATGAAAAGATCCGGTGTGTTTCTATTTCACCAGCAAGAGTTCATACGCCATTTGTAGATGGATTCTTGAAGCAAAATTATCCCGGAGAAGAACGTGAGATGTTTGACAAATTATCCAAAACACAACCAATTGGCAGAATGGCAAAACCAGAAGAAATTGCCGCTTTGGCTTTATATTTATGCAGCGAAGAGGCTTCTTTTCTAACGGGTATAGATTATCCGATTGATGGAGGATTTCTAAAATTAAACACTTAAACTATTAAAATGAGAAAGCTGATTTTTTGTTTGTTTACTCTATTGTTTCTTACAAATGTTGATGCGCAAACCTATGCTCCAACGCCTGAAAATAAAGTTTCCAGAAGTTCATTTGAGGACGCACGTTTTGGACTATTTATTCATTGGGGTGTCTTTAGTATTCTTGGTGATGCAGAATGGGTAATGCAAAATGAAAATATTCCGGTAAAAGATTATACGCGTCTGATGCATTTTTTTAATCCTACTCAATTTGATGCACATGCCTGGGTAAGTATGGCAAAGAATGCGGGCATGAAATACATCACTTTAATCACCAGGCACCATGATGGTTTCAGCATGTGGGACACGAAGTATTCTGATTTTAATATCATGAATACGCCTTACAAAAAAGATGTGGTAAAAATGATTGCGGACGAATGTCATAAACAAAACATCAAACTTTTTCTATACTATTCCTTATTAGATTGGCGACGTGACGATTATTCATGGTGGACGGGCAGAACCGGCCAGGGAACCGGCCGGACAGTTCATGGTGATTGGAATGAATATATTTCTTTCATGAAAAACCAATTGACTGAATTATTATCCAACTATGGAGAAATTGATGGTATTTGGTTTGATGGATATTGGGATCAAACTTCGCCTGAAGGATCCACAGATCGCACTCCACTGGTAGATTGGCATTTGCCGGAGATCTATGAACTGATTCATAAATTACAGCCGCAATGTTTGGTTGGTAACAACCACCACCTTTCACCGCTTCCCGGAGAAGATTTCCAAATGTTTGAAAGAGATCTTCCGGGCCAAAATAAAGCAGGCATGAGCTTTCAAAAGGCTTCTGAAAATTTACCTTTAGAAACTTGCGAAACGATGAATGGATCCTGGGGTTTTAATATCAAAGACAATAAATACAAATCGGTTCCTGAAATTGTACACTATATCGTAAATGCTGCGGGACGTAATGCTAATTTTTTATTGAATGTGGGGCCGATGCCGAACGGAGTTATCCAGGACGAATTCACAGACACATTGAAAAAAGTCGGAGAATGGATGCATAAATATGGAGAGAGTATTTATGGTACACGCGGAAACATCATGTTGCCGAGCGATTGGGGTGTAGTTACTGCAAAAGATAAATTCATTTATGTTCATGTGCTAAAGGATTCGATGCAGTCAGTTTTGATTGATGGAATAAAAAATAAAATCAAAAATTGTGAAATAATGGGAACACATCAGAAAGTGAACTATGTGCAGAATAAGAAAGGAGTTACTATTTATCTTAATGAAGATGCTTTACATGAAGTTGATCTGATCGTTAAAATTGAAACCAAATAATTCCTGTGATGGAATTAAATTTTTAAAAACATAAAATACATGCACCAATGAAATTAATTCGTTTTGGAGAAAAAGGGAAAGAAAAGTCAGGAGTTATGGTTGATGAGAAACTGTTTGATGTCTCACAATTTGTAAAAGATTATGATGGAGATTTTTTTGCGAATGACGGCGTTGAAAAATTGAAAAAGATCATTTCACAAAATCAATTAACCGAAATATCATCGGGTGAAAGATTAGGTTGCCCGGTTATGAGTCCTTCAAAAATTATTTGTATTGGTTTGAATTATGCCAAACATGCTAAAGAAACGAACGCACCAATTCCCAAAGAACCGATTATATTTTTTAAATCAACGACGGCTATTTCGGGACCAAATGACGATGTTATTATTCCAAAAAAATCGGTAAAAACTGACTGGGAGGTGGAGCTGGCGGTAGTTATAGGGAAACGGGTAAGTTATGTCGAAGAACGTGATGCAATGGATTATGTCGCCGGATATTGTTTACATAATGATCTGAGCGAAAGAGAATTTCAAATAGAGCGGGGTGGCCAATGGGTTAAAGGAAAAAGTTGTGATTCCTTCGCACCACTTGGTCCGTGGCTTGCGACAAAAGATGAAATTGCACAGGTAGATAAAATGCGTTTATGGCTTACCGTTAATGATAAAAAAATGCAGGATGGAAATACCGATGACATGATATTTAAAGTTCCTTACTTAGTTTCTTATATCAGTCAGTTTATGACTTTATTGCCGGGAGATATTATTTCTACAGGCACTCCTGCTGGTGTTGGTCTTGGAATGAATCCTCCTGTTTATTTAAAAGAAGGAGATGTAGTAGAATTAGGAATTGACGGTTTGGGAACACAGAGGCAGCACGTAATAAATTATACCAGATAATGTTTACGCGATGATAGATGCGCATGTTCATTTTTGGAAATACAATCAAGTAAAAGATGCGTGGATCACGGACGAAATGAAATTGTTGCAACGGGATTTTCTTCCTGACGATTTGAAACCGGCGCTTGACAAAAATAAGGTAGAAGGAGTCGTCGCTGTACAAGCAGATCAGAATGAGAAAGAAACCGAATTTTTGATAAGTCTTGCAAACCAAAATCCTTCAATTAGAGGAGTTATAGGATGGACAGATTTTCAGAATGAAAATATCGACAAAAAGTTGCTTTACTATTCCGGGTTTAATATTATAAAGGGATTCAGACATATTGTGCAGGGGGAGCCCGATGGATTTTTACGCAATGAAAAATTCTTAAACGGAATCAAAGCATTACAACATTATGGGCTTACTTATGATATTCTTATTTATGAAAAGCAGTTGAGAGAAGCAATTATATTTATAAATAAGTTTCCGAATCAAAAATTCATTTTAAATCACTGTGCGAAACCTGCAATAAAAGATAAAAAGATTAATGAATGGAAAAGTTTGATGAAAGAAATTTCCCAAGATGAAAATATATTCTGTAAACTCTCGGGATTACTCACAGAAGCACGTTGGAACCAATGGAGAGAGAAGGATTTTTACCCATATCTTGATATTGTAGTAGAATGCTTTGGAACGAACAGGTTGTTATTTGGAAGTGATTGGCCGGTGATATTACTTAGTGGTGCATACGTGAAATGGAAAAGATTATTAGAAAATTATTTTAATAATTTTTCAGATGAAGAAAAACAAAAAGTATTTGGTGGAAATGCTATAAAATTTTACGACCTGGATCCGGTAAAATTTGAATAATAATTACAGAAATGAATCTCAATCTTACTAATAAAATATTTCTTGTAACAGGAGGAGACAAAGGAATTGGACGTGGGATTGTAAAAGCGCTTGCAGTTGAAAATGCAATACCGGTAATCATTGGAAAAAGCGAAATCGATAATAAGAAAGCGCTTGAAACTATTGACAACAAAGGATTTCAGCTTGTTGCTGATATATCCAAACCTGAAGAATGCAGGAACGCAATTAAGAAGATTATCGAAAGATATAATTGTATAGATGGGCTAGTGAATAATGAAGGTATCAATGATGCTGTTGACTTGGAAAATGGCAATTATGAAAATTATATTTCTACTCTTCGAAGAAACCTGGTGCAGTGTTATTTAGTAGCTCATTATGCGGTTCCTTATTTGAAACTATCGAAAGGTGCTATTGTAAATATAGGATCAAAGACTGTAGAAACCGGGCAGGTGAACACTTCGGGCTATTCTGAGTCTAACGGAGGAAGAAATGGTTTGACAAGAGAATGGGCTGTTGAATTGCTTGACTACCGGATACGTGTAAACGCTGTCATTGTTGCAAAATGTTATACGCATATGCATAATAAAAGAACCGAAATTTTTGAAAACTCCGGAGAGAAATTGAAATCAATTACGGATCAAATTCCATTGGAACAGCGCATGGCTAAAATTGAAGAAATTGCTGCGATGGTTGTCTTTTTATTATCAGAAAGATCGGGTCATACTACTGGACAGATCATTCATGTGGATGGAGGATCTATTTACCAGGATTAAGCGAAATAAACTTTATCTGTGTGTGCAATTGTAGTAAAAGAACAAATAATACTAAATATAATTCTGTAAAATCTTATGTTATAAAATTTTTACCAGCTCTTTTTTTACCAATTTTACATTGATAAAAATGGTTAGTGAAAATAGGAATATCGCAGCAAACAACACACTCCAATCAGGGAAATAAGATAGATCGGATGATTTCACAAAAGCAAGTTGCCTGAATAAGAGATGAAGAATCTCAGTAAGAATTAAGGCAACGAGGATGATCGTTAAATAAACTGGAAGCCAGGTCCTGGCAACACTTTTTGTAAGCCATTGCGGAGAATAGCCTAACGTAAGTAATAATCGCAGATTGTCTTTGCTTTTTGCGATCATCAATTGCAGGTAAAATGAAAATAACATCAATGCGAGTATGATGACTAAAATACCGAAAACCCCGAGGGCGCTGACAATATTTTGTAAAAGACTTTTGACACGACTGAACTTCACTTTGTCTTTATTGAGATGATAATTTTGTTGATCAAGATAAGAAATCAACTTTGGATCATTTGCATCTTTTGTCTTGATATATACCCTGGAAGCATGTACTGCTGTGTCTTTCATCAAAAGGAAATTACTCCAGTTCATGAAAGACTGAGGTACTAAAAGTGAGTTGATACGATCGCTTAATGCAACAATATTCCCTTTGAAATTCTGTGTCCCGTATGGACCGGAACATTCTAAAATGATATTTACGGATGAAATAGTTTTTTCAGAGAGTTGTGGTAAACCTTGTGCCGGTGCAAATACATTATACATCTCCAGAAAGTCCGAAGAGAAAATAACGGGCACTACCATTTGCCCCGGCTGCCACGTAAATGTTGGTGGAACTGTGTCAATGAAATTATTGTCAATGCTTTCCAGGAAAAGATCTGTGCTGAAAGGAATAATATCACCCGCTGTGGCCCGTACCCTGAATTTATTAGAAATCAAAGGCGCTACTTCTGCAATTGAGGGTTCGGCTTTTAACATCGCCAGATCTTTATTTGTGAAACTATTGTCCTTGCCCATATTTTCATTTGTGATCGTTTTTGAAATGGAGATGAAATCAAATCCACCACTTTTTCTTGGAGTATTTTCTTTCAGTAATTGTCCAATATTTACAAACATTTGCATAGAAACTAATAGAAGTAAAACGCCGACTCCCAAACCAAAGTAGCCGAGCCATTTTGAAAGACGATTCTCTCCGGAAACAATCAAAGACTCAATATTTTTATAAGATAAGTCCATCTTGTTTATAGATAAATAATTTTTTCATTCTTAAAAAAATCCAATGGTTTCAAATCTGCAAAAATCATGGCTGCGTTACGTTTCGAACACTCATCATAGATTAATTCCATTGATTTCTTTTTATTTGCTTCATCGAGATGGCTGTAGGGTTCATCTAGTAACAAAAAGTCAAAAGGTTGCATCAATGCGCGAATAATAGCGATACGTTGTTGTTCGCCGTAACTACATGTCTTGACCGGTTGATCTAATTTATTTCCGATGCCAAGCCTTTTGGCCATTATCATAATTTCTTCAGCTTTATGATACGGATTAAGCATCCTTTTTATCTCAATATTTCTTTTTGCTGTTTGGTTTTCAAACAACCGCAGATCCTGGAAAATGATACTTATTTTATCCTTTCGGAATGCAGAAAAGCTTTCTGTAGAAAGCTTTTTGATTTCTGTATTATCATAAAAAATAGACCCACGATAATCTTTTCTTAAACCATATATAAAATGGATCAATGAAGTTTTTCCACTTCCTGAAGGTGCTACTATATGCAGATGTTCACCTTTATTTATCGAGATATTTTGTTCCCATAGTTGCGATTCAATTCTCTTTTCTTTTTCAATATAATCAGGTGTTACTTCCTGCAATCGTATTTGCATTATCCAAAACGTTTTATTTAACATTCACTGTATCAATGGGCGGCGGAACCAGGAGAGAGTCTAGTTTTGCGGTGCTCCGTTCTTTTTTTGCTTCATTTATTCTGTATATGTCATCCATATAATTGCTGAGTAGTTTCAAACTGTTAGAATCTTTATTGATGAGATTGATTTCTGCGTGGAAGGTAAAAGCGTCTTTTTTAAATTCACCGCCTGAGGCAATTATATTGTTCCATGTATTCAAGCTTTTATCTAAAATTTCTTTCTTATCGGGACGGTCCATCTTGATGGTTGAAAATTCAGTGAGAAGCCTGTGAATATCGAAGAAAAATCCTACCGGATGACCGGAAATTTTATCAGAGAAATCGTATTTATAGTTACCACCCGAAAGGTATTGTTTCGCAAAGGAATTAGAACTGCCGAGTGCAATTAGTTTATCGTTCATAACGTAATTTATCGCGGAATCTTTCCCCATTTCTGAAGTCGTTTTCTTGATTACTTCCATAATTTTTTGAAGATTCGCTTTATTACCAATTCCTGCAGAGAAAATATAATTAATTTCGGGTTTGCTCATATCCGGATTCATTTTTAAATCGCTGAAAGCCAGCACCCAATCACCATTCGTGGCTTTTGAAAAATCGTCTAGTGTGAAACCCATCTGTTGCGCATAACTATTTAAGATGCCGTCTGCACCCGTTAGTTTGATTAATTCAATAATGCCTTCGGGTTTGAAGTTAAACGCCAAAACTCCCAACACATTTTGAGATGGAATATTTTTGATCATATCCATGTTGATCGAATTGCTCATGTATTTTTTTACGATATCTGTAAGATCTTTGCTGGCGTATGTTTTTTGATCTACATCAATTCTACCCTTGTCAAAATTTATTGTATAAGTACTCACATTATTTTTTGTAAATGCATCCAGTTTCATCATTCCTAACATGCCCATTGCAGAAGAACTTTTTATGATAGCTTCCGTATTTTGCCAGAGATGAACATCACCGGTTTCTTTTAATAACGTCGCGAACCGATCATTTCTTGTCAGCGAACTATCTGATTTTAATGAAAATAAATTTGCACAAATAGATGATAATTCTGTGCTCTTATCAGCTGGTGAATTATTGTTTTGAATATTAGAACTATCGTTGTCTTTGTATAACCGGGTGAAAGTTGTTTGAGGACTCATTACATAAACAAAGTGATCATCGTTCCAGCCTACCACATTGTTGTCTTTCAATACCATCACATTTATTTTTCCTTGTTTAGAAGGAGTTCGTGAAGGATTGAAATTTTTATTGAATTGCTCAAAATCTTTTACACTTTTTAAATCCCCTTCCACGGCAAAATATTCGGTTCCCAAATTCTTTGCAATGAAAAAGGTGATTCCTTCTTCAAAATCAATTCCACTCGCTGATGGATTATCAAAAATCTTTCTTCTCCAGTCCGGTGTTGTAGAATCGGAATATGCCTTTTGATACCAACTTGTTTTTTTTATATCCTCCCACGATAATTTATTGCCGAGTGATTTCATATTTACCTGCGCAACGAAAAGAGCATCGGAAGGAATCATTTTTCCAGCCTCATTATTTTTCCCGCAGGAAGAAAATAAAAGTATGAACACACTTAACAAAACACTAAGTTTAATAAGAGATTTCATAAAAAGTTTTTTAAGTTGAATGAATATTTTTCAGCGAAATTGATCCTTAAAAGTAAGTGTAATTAATTTATAAAATTTTGTAAAACTGAAAAGAGATCGTCCTGTTTATACTTCAAAAAAAGTGGCAATCTCATTTTCGGAGATTGTTTTTTGTTCGCCGGTTACCAAATTTTTTATCACACAAGTTTGTTCTGCTATTTCTTTTGAACCAATAATGATCGCGTATGAAATGCTTTTCTTTGTTGCGTATTTGAATTGTTTTTCCAGTTTCAAATTTTCATAAAACAGTTCGCAACTTATTTTTTCAGACCTCAATTTTTGCATCAACCGAAAAGAATGAGCACTTTCTTTTTCCCCCAAATTAAAAAACAAAATCTTTGTTGAACGATTGATACTTTCGGGAAAAAGATTTAGTTCTTCCATGACATCATAAATCCGATCTAATCCAAAGCTGATGCCAACTCCAGGTAGGTCTGGTACGCCGAATAAACCCGTAAGATCATCATAACGGCCGCCGCCGCCGATGCTTCCCATACGAACATTTTTTGCTTTCACTTCATAAATCGTTCCGGTATAATAATTCAATCCGCGTGCTAAAGTAAAATCCAGATTAATTGTTTGTTTACTGTCCTTATTATTTAAGTATTGTAAAATGTATTTCAGCTCTTCGATCCCTTTTTTTCCGGTTTGAGACATGCCAACAATGGATTCTATCTTTTCTAATTTTTCTGAATTAGAACCTTCAATGCGAATATATTTTTCTATTAGCGAGATGTTTAAATCTGAAAGTCCGTTTACTTTTAGTTCGTCTTTTACTTTTTCAATACCAATTTTTTCGAGCTTGTCAATTGCAATGGTAATCAGATTCATATTATTGACGCTTCCGCAAGCTTCAGCCAATGCATAAAGTATTTTCCGACTGTTAATTTTTAAGTCAACATCTATTTTTAAATTTTTAAAAACAGCGGCATATATTTCTGCGAGTTCTACATCCGCAATTAAGGAATAAGTTCCTGCAATATCAGCATCACATTGTAGAAATTCCCTGTAACGCCCTTTCTGTGGCCTGTCAGCGCGCCATACCGGTTGAATTTGATAGCGCTTATACGGCAGGGTTAGTTTGCCCATATTCATTGCCATATATCTTGCAAACGGGATGGTCAGATCATACCGCAATGCTCTTTCCGTAATGCTTTTTTCATTTTTTCCGGAAAGAATGTTTTCAAAATCTTTTCTGGCATTTTCTTTTTTTACAGGGTTGTCAAGGCCATTGTTTAAAATTTTAAAAATTAATTTATCACCTTCTTCGCCATATTTTCCCATCAATGTTTCGAGATTTTCCATCGACGGGGTCTCAAGAGGTTCAAAACCATAGAGCTCAAAAATTTCTTTGATCGAATCAATAATATATTTTCTCCGTCGTAACGTTGCGGCATCAAAGTCGCGGGTGCCCTGTGGTAGTGATGGTTTCATGATTTTCACCTTCAACATTTATATTTTTGAAAGGCAAAACTATTATTTAATTGTTGGAATGTTTATTGTTTGCTGTTTTGTGTTTGATTTGATGTGGGTTCTTTGTGGAATAATACTTTTTGTGCATCCTTAATTTAGTATAAAAAAAATAGGAAGCTTTTAACAGTTTTTATACATCAAATACAATCACTCATGCATCTTATATTTAAATGTTTGCATTTGGTGAAAATTGAAGACTGATTATGATCATAAAAGAGCAAATGATTGATTTTTCTCTATTTTATTTTATCTTGCCACTCATGTAAAAAACGATAAAGATGAGCTTAGAAGAATTTGAAAATACTCCCGACAGTAAGACCAAAAGATATATTTTGATGCGCAGTATCACTGATTTTGGTATGGGTTTTATTTATCTTGCTGTTGGAATTGTTATTTTATTTGCCAAACAATTCAACTTCTCAATAGGTTTTACAGGCACCCTGGCAAAACTTTTTGCAGTTCTGGTAATTGTTTATGGATCATGGAGGGTATATAGGGGCATTAAAAAAAATTATATCAAAGAATGATGTACCAGAACGATAAAATTGCTAATCCTGCAAGCGTGAGTTTGATGATGGTGCTCTTGTGGATTTTTTTTACAAGTTGCCATCAGAATGTGCGGACTGATATAGATACACCGGAACGGGGAACATTACATATAAGCGTGGATGAAACTTTCAAACCGGTGATTGATTCAGAGATTCAGGTATTTGAAGCTTTATACCCTAATACAAAGATTATTGCAGAATATAAACCGGAGGCGGAATGTTTCAAAGATTTGATGAAAGATAGTACGAAGATGATCATCGTAACGCGTGGACTCACACCGCAGGAAGAAAAGTATTATAAAGATAAATTATCTTTTTCACCAACCTGGTCCAGGGTAGCTAATGATGGAATTGCTGTTATTGTAAATAAAAACTCAACTGATTCGCTTTTTACTATGAGTGAGATTCGCGGCATACTGGAAGGCTCCACAGGTGATAAACAAGTGGCGGTTTTTGATGGCTTGAAAGAAACGAGTACTATACGTTATGCCGTAGATTCTATTTTAAAAGGCAAACCGTTGGATCCGAAAAAAGTATTTGCTGAAAGTAATAGCGAGGGAGTCATAAATTATGTAGCGACACATAATAATGTACTTGGTTTCGTTGGTGTCAGTTGGATTGGGAATCCTGAAGACACTACTCAAACAAGTTTTTTAACGAAAGTGAAAATTGCTTCTATTCAATGCAACTGTCCCGAACAAAGTTATATAAAGCCATACCAGGCAAATATCATGTTGAAACGCTATCCTATGATACGCGGTTTATATTACATTATTAAGGAAAATTATGACGGCATTGCAAGTGGATTTGCCACTTTCATGGAGTATGAAAAAGGACAGTTGATATTCAGAAGGGCTTATTTGGGACCGGCAAAAATGAATTTCAGTATTCGCAAGGCAACCACCAATTAATAAAGAAAAAAACCAGTTATTAATAAAAATAAAAAATTGAAAACATGAAAAAAATCGGACTCGTCGCTTCTTTTATTTTAACGGGCAGCGTATTATTTGCTCAAAACATCAAAGATGGAAAACAGTTTTTGGATTATGAAAGATATGAAAGCGCTGAAGGAGTATTCAAACAGCTATTAACTGCCAATCCCAATAATACCGAAGCGGCTTATTGGCTTGGACAGACTTATCTTTATCCAAACAGGGAGCCTATAGATACCGCGGAAGCTAAGGCTTTGTATCAAAAAACCTTACAGGCTAATCCAAATGATGCATTGATAATAATCGGAATGGGCGAAATAGAATTAATGCAGGGAAATAAAGCGGATGCCAGGAACCGGTTTGAAACAGCGATCAATAACACAAAAAAAAGAGATTTAGCTGGTGTTCTATACGCCGTTGGCAGGGCAAATATTAACCCGAAAAACGGAGATATCCTTTATGGTATTGAGAAATTAAAACAAGCTGCTGACAAAGATAAAAAGAATGCTGAAATCTATGATATGATTGGGTATGGCTATTGGAAATTACATGATGGAGGAAATTCTACATCCAATTATCAAACTGCTTTGTCACTTAATCCCGGGGATGCAAGGGCCAGTTTTATGATCGGTAGAATATTCGAAACACAGGGGTATGGCCAGGAATCAGTTTATATGAAATATTACGAAGATGCGATCCGTGAGGATCCAAAATTCGCCCCCGTGTATTATTGGCTTTATACTTATTATTACCAGCGTGATGTAAACAAAGCTGCTGAATATTTAAACAAATATGTGGCCGTTGCTGATAATGATTCAAAAAACTGTTACGCAAAAGCTTCTCTTTTCTATGTTTCAAAAAAATATGCTGAAACACTTACCCAGGCAGATGCATGTATTTCATCAGCTGGTCAGAAAACATTTCCAAACCTGTACGGTTTGAAAGCATATGCTTATGATAAAATGGGCGATTCGCTGAAAGCAAAACAATCTTTCGAAAAATTCTTCTCCGTTGTTAATCCTGATAATATTGGGCCAACCGATTATGCTACTTACGGAAAGATATTAATGAAATTTCCGGGAAGTGAAGCACAGGGTATGTCATTTATCGAAAAAGCAATTGAGATGGATACAATAATTGCAAATAAAGTAAAAACTATTACGGATATCGCCAAAGGCTATTCAAGTCAGAATAATTTTGCAGAAGCGGGAAAATGGTACGGTAAAATATTGAAAATTGATTCCAGCTTTGGAAAGACTGACTTATTTTATGCAGGCTATAATGATTATCGTGGTGGAAATTATAAGACCGCTGATTCAATCTTCCATATTTACCAGGAAAGATTCCCTTCTGATGTATATGGTTGGTATTTAGGAGCCCGCTCCAAAGAAGGAATGGATACTACCTATCAGTTAGGATTAGCAAGACCTTACTATGAAAAAGTAATCGCTATCAGTGATACAACTAAGGACAAAGAATCAGTTAAAAGTTTTGTTATCCCGGCATATAGGTATATGGTTGCTTATTTCTATAACATAAAGAATCAGGCAGATTCTGCAACCACTTTCAATAATAAAATTTTGGAAGTGGATCCCACTGATGCAACCGCTTTGAAGACGAAAGATGCTTTAGAAGCAGTGATCAAACAGCAGGGACACGCTGCAGATAAGACTTCCGGTACTTCATCGCCGAAGAAATAATAACTGGGTTTTATATAAAAATCAATAAATAAAAGCTCCTCCATGCGAGGAGTTTTTATTTATTGATTTTTTTTTATGAGAGGTTTAATTTTTGTTCAAACGAGAATTAAAATGAAGCAACACTGATTTCTCTCATGGATAATTGACGTTGCTGCCTTATTTTTGCAAAATAACTTCCAATTTTGATATACACATTTTTACAAGTTCAAGCTGTAAATAGTACCTCCAATTATTTACCGATTGGCATTCAACTGATTTTCGCTGCAATATTGTTGTCTTTGATGATTTATGGCACCAGTGTTTTGGGCCCAAAAAGAAAGACTGCTGACAAATTGGAAAATTTTGAGGGTGGTATTGAAATTCAGGGTAATGCGAGAAAGCCAATTGCTGTCAAATATTTTTTGGTGGCAATATTGTTTGTGTTGTTTGATGTGGAGGTTATTTTCTTTTATCCATATGCCGTTAATTTCAGAGAACTGGGATGGGAGGGATTCGGCGCAATATGCATGTTTGTTGGATTTTTTCTTGCGGGATTTATTTATATCCTGAAAAAAGGCGGATTAAACTGGGAAGGAGAAAAGTAATACCCGGGTAAGAATGGAGATGTTTGAAATGGAAAATGAATTGATAAATGAAGGCTTAATTGGCAAATGCTGATTCAGAATTTTAAAAATTAAAGAAATGGCACGTCCTGTTCAATATAATATTAATGATAAACCTTTAGAAAAACCGTATTCACTTGTATCTGGGCCTGATGGTTTTGAAGGTCAGGGTTTTTTCGCAGCCAAATTGAGCGATGTAGTTGGATTGGCAAGAAAAAATTCAATCTGGCCTTTACCTTTTGCAACCAGTTGTTGTGGAATAGAATTCATGGCATTGATGGCATCTCATTATGACCTTGCAAGGTTTGGTTCGGAAAGAGTAAGTTTTACTCCACGTCAATGTGATCTTCTGATGGTTATGGGTACTATTGCAAAAAAAATGGCACCTGTAGTGAAACAAGTTTATTTGCAAATGGCAGAACCACGCTGGGTTTTGGCGATGGGAGCCTGCGCAAGCAGTGGCGGAATTTTTGATACTTATTCTGTTCTCCAGGGAATTGATCAGATTATTCCTGTGGACGTATACGTTCCGGGATGCCCACCACGTCCTGAAGCAGTAATTGATGGGTTTTTGCGGATACAGGATTTAGTAGGAGATGAAGATTTGAGAAGACGTAATTCTCCAAGGTATAAAGAATTGATGGAAACATACGGGATTCAATAAATTGGTTTGTAATGGTTTTCAAATTTTTAGATTGTGTAATTTTCAAATTGAGACATGGCTTTAACGAATGAAATAATCAGACAAAATTTAATCGAAAAATTTGGTGAGCAAATTACGGATTGGGAAGAGCCATATGGTATGCTCACTTTTACTTCTGACAAAGATTTAAATCTCAAGGTACTTCAATATCTTTTTGACGAACCTACTTTGGGCTTTCGTTTCATGACAGATTTGTGTGCGGTTCATTATCCGGAAAAGGAAGGGAAAGAATTAGCGGTTGTTTATCATTTACATAACCTGAAAGAAAATATACGAATTCGTTACAAAGTTTTTACTGACATAAAGAAGCCGGATGTTTTCAGCGCAACTGCATTGTATTCCGCCGCCAATTGGATGGAAAGGGAAACTTATGATTTTTATGGGGTGAATTTTGTAGGGCATCCAAATTTAAAAAGGATTTTGAACGTCGAGGACATGGAATATTTTCCTTTGCGAAAAGAATATCCGTTGGAAGATCAAAAGCGGACAGATAAAGATGATGAAATGTTTGGAAGATAAAGTAGAATATTTCCAATAAATCAAAAAAAATAGGAATTCTGCATATTTGTTTGTTTACTGCTATCTGTGATGAATAGATTTAATAAACTGAGAAAGAATAAAAAATGAGTGAACATGTAACTTTACCGGAAGGAAATGTTGAGAAACAAACTACAACAATAAATCTTGGACCTACACATCCTGCAACACATGGTGTATTTCAAAACGTTGTCGAACTGGATGGTGAAACAGTCGTAAGCGCTGATCAAACCGTTGGTTACATTCATCGGGCCTTTGAAAAAATTGCCGAACACCGGACTCCTTATCAAATTACAACTCTTACCGACCGGCTGAACTATTGTTCCGCTCCATTAAATAACTTTGGATGGCACATTGCCTGTGAAAGATTGATTGGGATAAAAACGCCGAAAAGAGTGGATTATCTACGTGTCATTATCATGGAATTATCCAGGATTTCTGATCACCTGATTTGTAATTCAATTGTGGGTGTTGATACAGGCGCTTTTTCGGGGTTCCTTTATTTGATGCAGTATCGCGAACTTATTTATGAAATTTATGAGGAAATATGCGGATCGCGTCTTACAACTAATATGGGAAGAATTGGTGGTTTTGAAAGAAATTTTACCAACCAGGCTTTTGAAAAATTAGAAAAATTCATAAAAGAATGGCCGCCGGTATTGAAAGAATTTAATGATCTTTTTATTCGCAATAGAATATTTATGGATCGCACAATTGGCGTTGGCGCCATTTCATCTGAACGTGCATTGAATTATGGATTTACCGGTCCAAATTTGAGAGCTGCAGGAGTAGATTATGATGTTCGGATACACGCGCCTTATAGCAGTTACGAAGATTTTAATTTTACGATTCCTGTTGGTTCTACCGGAGATTGTTATGATCGGTTTTTAGTGCGTGATCAGGAAATGTGGCAGAGCCTGGAAATTATCAAACAGGCTTATCAGAAAGTGCAGGAATTTAAAGGTGCAGAAGCAGAAGTTTATCATGCAGATGTTCCTGATTTCTATTTGCCGGATAAAAAAGATGTTTATACAAAAATGGAAGCGCTGATTTACCATTTCAAAATAATCATGGGTGAAACCGGGTTGCCTGTGGGTGAAATCTATTCTTCAATAGAAGGAGCCAATGGCGAGCTTGGGTTTTATTTAATAACGGATGGAGGAAGATCACCTTATCGCTTACATTTCAGACGACCTTGTTTTATTTATTACCAGGCCTATTCTGAATTAACAAAGGGGGGATTATTGAGTGACGCAATTATTACAATGAGTAGCTTGAACCTGATTGCTGGAGAATTGGATGCTTAGCACTTTTAGATAAAGTGGAACGGGACAAATTGTTTAAAATGACATCATTGTTACAATAAATAAAGTCGTTTAAAAAGTAGTATTTAACTGAATGGAAACACGAATATGAATACTCTTAAAAAAGAAATAAAAATAAATGAGTGTACAATTTTCACAGGAAAAACTAGATAAAGTAAGCGAACTAATAAAGCAATATCCTGAAGGAAAAAGTAAAAGTGCTTTACTCGGGGTATTACATTTGGCTCAGGAAGAATATGGATGGCTGAGTGTGAACACCATGGATTATGTGGCTTCCTTATTAAATCTTCAGCCGATTGAAGTGTATGAAGTGGCTACTTTTTATACCATGTTTAATATGAAACCCGTGGGTAAATATGTCTTTGAAGTTTGCCATACAGGCCCATGCATGTTGAGAGGATGTGATGATATAATTAATTATATTCAAAAAAAATTAAACATTGGGGTAGGTGAAACAACGGCAGATGGGATGTTTACGTTGAAAACCGTGGAATGCCTTGGTGCCTGTGGTTATGCTCCGATGATGCAAATGGGAAAATATTATAAAGAGCATTTAACTCCTGAAAGAGTAGATCAGATTATTGAAGAATGTAGAAAAAACAGTGCGATTAATAACTAACAGTAAACAAACAAATATTGCTGGTTTTGTAGAAATGGTTTCCCTGTCAAGGGTTGAAGCGGCGAAGGTGAAAACCATAATTCAGAATCTGGAATTCTGAAATGTTATGGTTCGATATGATTTTGCAATATTCTTTTATGATTATAGAACTAAATTTTTTTTAGAGAGAAGTTATGACAAAGAAGCTATTATTAAATAATGTAAATATTCCGGGCATAAAAAGCTTTGAAGTTTATCGTCGTGAGGGCGGTTATCAGGCCGTGGAAAAAGCTTTGAAAATGCAAACCGTGGATATTGTGGAAGAGGTAAAGAAAAGTGGTTTGAGAGGTCGTGGTGGTGCGGGTTTCCCTACTGGGTTGAAATGGAGTTTCCTGGCAAAACCTGAAGGAGTTGCCCGTTATCTTGTTTGCAATGCGGATGAAAGTGAGCCGGGAACTTTTAAAGACCGTTATTTAATGGAAACTATTCCTCATCTTTTAGTAGAGGGGATGATTGTGGCGTCATATGCACTGGGAAGTAATGTTTCTTACATTTATATCCGCGGTGAATATGACTGGGTTGCTGATATTCTTCAGCAAGCTATTGATGAAGCCAGAAAAAATGGTTTTTTAGGAAAAGATGTTTTGGGTAGTGGATTTGATTGTGAAATATATCTATACAGAGGTGCAGGGGCCTATATTTGCGGTGAAGAAACTGCGCTATTGGAAAGCCTTGAAGGCAAAAGGGGATTGCCCCGGATTAAGCCTCCATTTCCCGCAATCAAAGGAGTTTGGGGTTGCCCGACTGTAGTGAATAACGTTGAAACGATTTCTGCGATCGTTCCAATCATCAATGGTGGTGGTGAAGCATATTCGAAAATCGGAATTGGAAGATCCACAGGAACTAAATTAATTTCTGCTTGTGGAAACATTAATAAGCCGGGCGTGTATGAAATTGATATGACGGTTAGTGTGGAAGATTTCATATATAGTGATGAATATTGTGGCGGAATTGCAAACGGTAAAAAATTGAAAGCTTGTATTCCCGGAGGTTCTTCAGTTCCTATCCTGCCTGCCAATCTGTTACTAAAAACAGCCAAAGGAGAACCAAGAATGATGAATTATGAAAGCCTGGCAGATGGCGGATTTATCACAGGAAGTTCAATGGGGTCCGGCGGATTTATTGTTTTGGATGAAGATCAATGTATTGTAAAACACACGTATACTATTTCCCGTTTCTATCATCATGAAAGTTGTGGCCAATGTTCTCCTTGTCGTGAAGGAACCGGATGGATGGAAAAAATATTTTATAATATTGAGAATGGTAGAGGTAAAATGAAAGATATAGATCTTCTTTGGGATGTGCAGAGGCGGATTGAAGGAAATACGATTTGCCCCTTTGGGGATGCTTCAGCCTGGCCTGTTGCCGCGGCGATCCGGCATTTCAGAGACGAATTTGAATGGCATATTTTGAATCCTGAAGAATGCCTTGTAAGAAATTATGGATTGGCACATTACGCAGATCCTCTGGAAGTGGTTGCTTCCTGAAAAAAAATTTGAAGCTTGAAAAAAATAATCGAGATGCCGGAAGAACAAAAATTATTTAAAGTAACCATAGATGATATTACGATAGAAGTGCCGCAAGGAACTACTATCTTAAATGCTGCGAGAATGATTGGTCCAAATGTGGCTCCGCCGACGATGTGCTACTACAGTAAATTAAAAGGCAGTGGCGGGAAATGCAGAACATGCCTCGTAGAAGTTGCAGCTGGTTCTACAAGGGATCCTCGCCCAATGCCAAAGTTGGTTGTTTCCTGCAGAACAGAAGTGATGGACGGAATGATCGTAAGAAATATTACCAGTGAAAGAGTGCTAGATGCAAGAAAAGGAGTGGTTGAGTATTTATTGATAAATCATCCGTTAGATTGTCCGATCTGTGATCAGGCGGGAGAATGTTATTTGCAGGATCTCAGTTACGATCATGGTACGGAAGGAACCCGGTATGAATTTAAGCGAAGAACTTTTGTGAGAGAAGATATTGGCCCTTATATCCAGCTCCATATGACTAGATGCATCTTATGCTATCGTTGCTTAATGGTCGCTGATCAGTTGACAGATTCTAGAACTCAAGGCATATTATTACGTGGAGATAAATCAGAAATTTCTACTTATATCTCTAAAGCAATTGATAATGATTTCAGTGGAAATATGATTGATGTTTGCCCGGTAGGAGCGCTTACGGATCGTACTTACAGATTCAAAAACAGGGTTTGGTTTTTAAAACCGGTAGATGCGCACAGAGATTGCGATAAATGTTGCGGAAAAGTAACATTATGGAATCGGGGTGAGGAAGTCTTTCGTGTTACTTCCAGGAAAGATCCCTGGGGCGAGGTCCAGGATATTGATGGGAAAGCTGCCTGGATTTGCAACACTTGCCGGTTTGAAAAGAAAAATACTTCCGATTGGGTTATTGAGGGTCCAACGAAAATCAACAGACATTCTGTAATTTCTACTAACCATTATTTGAAGAAAGTAGTTCCGCCAGATCCTTTAAATAAAGTGCTCTTTGGCCGACAGCCCAAATTGTTGATGGATATCAATGAAATCAGTGAGGTAAATACGGAGGACATTGACTTGAGTATTTTACCAGGTCCTGCTACATCTACTACTTTTAAGGAGCGGGATGAAAAAAAAGAAATTGAAGAAACCCAGGCAGAAAGATTATCCATTAATGACCACAAAAAACCCTAATTAATATTTTAGTTTGTTCACTATGTATCAAAACCAAATTCTTTTAACCATTGACTGGGCTTTAATGACAGAAAAGCTTGTCTTAATTATTGCTGTCGTCATGGTGTCTTTATTTGTGGCCATGTATTCAACTTATGTTGAGCGGAAAGTGGCTGCATTTATGCAGGATCGGCGGGGCCCAAATCGTGCTGGCCCTTTTGGAATTCTACAACCAATGGCAGATGGGTTAAAATTATTTTTTAAAGAAGAAATTGTTCCGGAATTTTCTTCTAAGTTTTTATTTATCCTGGGGCCAATCCTCGCCATGCTAACCGCTATTATGGTAAGTGCGGTAATTCCATGGGGTGACACTTTACATGTTTTTGGCAGAGATGTTACGTTGCAGATAGCGGATATAAACATCGGGATTTTATACATTTTTGGTGTGGTAAGTTTAGGTGTTTATGGAATAATGATTGGCGGCTGGGCGAGTAACAACAAATTTTCTTTGCTTGGTGCGATGCGTGCTGCTTCCCAGATAATTAGCTATGAACTGGCACTGGGAATTGCATTGATTGGTTTGTTGATGGTGACAGGAACACTCAGTTTGAATGAGATGGTCGACCAACAGAAAGATCAAACCTGGAATATCCTTTTGCAACCTTTGGGATTTTTGATATTTCTTATTTGTGCTTTTGCTGAAACCAATCGTACACCTTTTGATTTGCCAGAGGCAGAAAATGAATTGATGGGTGGCTATCATGCAGAATACTCTTCCATGAAATTGGGTTT
>JBDTKF010000024.1:0-3935 GCA_039935455.1 Ginsengibacter sp. | reverse complement strand
TCGCCGAAGGAATTTAAAGGATTTTTAAAACGATCCGGGCTGGTTATGTACAGCAGTCACTACATGCTTGGTGAACAAAAGTTTAATGGAAATGCGCTGAAAGGAACCATATTAAATGATTGGGATAAAGCCGTGGATGATGCCGCAGAAGTTGGGTTGAAATATATGGTTTGTGCTTTCCTGATGGAATCTGAGCGCGGTGATCTGGATCAATATAAAAGGATCGCTGATCATTTGAACAAAGCCGGCGAGAGATGTAAAAAATCGGGAATCCAGTTATGTTATCACAACCATGATTTTGAATTTATAAAACAAGACAACCAATATCCGTATGATATTTTATTGACCGCTGATAAAGATTTGGTGAAGATGGAAATGGATCTTTATTGGATCAAAAAAGCAGGTATGAACCCAATGGAATTATTCAAAAAACATCCCGGAAGATTCCCCTTATGGCATGTAAAAGATATGGACAACACACCGGAGCATTCATTTACAGAGGTAGGAAACGGAACCATAAATTTCAAAGAAATTTTTGAGCATAAAAATGAGGCCGGTATGAAATATTTTTATGTGGAACAAGACAAAACTCCCGGCGATCCGTTTGTAAGCATCAAGGAAAGCATAGATTATATCAAAAAGGATTTGATTTAAAAAACCGATGATTGTGATCGGTTAATAGATCAGTTTTTTGTTGATTTTATGATGCATCAATTCTATAAACAATTTTTAAACAATAAATAATGAACAAAGTATTAAAGACAGTAGTAATTTTTTCTTTTCTTATTATCTCTCAAAGCAGTTATAGTAAACCAACAAATAAGGATGTTTTTCAAATCAGGGTATATCATTTGAAAGATGATCAACAAGTAAGCATGACAGATAATTTTCTTCAAAATGCTTTCCTGCCTGCGTTGCACCGTTTTGGGTTGAAAAATATCGGCGTGTTCAAACCACTGACGAATGATACTGCATCTGATAAACTGATTTATGTGTTGATTCCGTATTCATCTTTGGATCAATGGATGAAAATTACTGAGCGGCTTCATACAGATGCTACGTTCAAAAATGCGGGAAAAGATTTTTTACATGCGGATGCTAAAATGCCTGCATTTCAAAGAATGGAATCTATTTTATTAAATGCGTTTGATGGACAGCCGGGTATGAAGTTGCCCAAACAAAAAGACCCCGAAAGAATTTTTGAATTAAGAAGTTACGAAAGCCCAACTTCTCATTTGGCAGATAAGAAAAGAGCCATGTTCAATAATGATGAAATGGAAATCTTTTCGCGGCTTGGCTTTGATCCTGTGTTTTACGGAGCGGTGGTTTCAGGAAGCCATATGCCTAACCTGATGTACATGCCGATTTTCAAAAGTGTAGATGATCGTAATGCTCAATGGAAAGCGTTTGTCGATGATGCAAAATGGAAAAAAATATCTGTCGATCCGGCGAACGAAAATAAAGTTTCTGTTACACACATTGATAGCATCATGATGCATGCTACCAGTTATTCTGATTATTAAAAAAATAAAATGAACGCACCTATTTTATTCATTTCAAAGTTTACGGTCATCAGTTGCTTTCTGATGTTATCTGTGAATAGTTTTTCACAGAAGATTGGAATTTTTGAATCTCAGTCGGATGTGGGTAATGTGGTTCAATCTGGAAACGCCATTTATCACTCAAATACAGATGAATACTCCGTTTCGGGTTCAGGAAGTAATGTTTGGTTTACCAGTGATGAGTTTCACTTTGTATGGAAAAAGATGAGAGGCGATTTTATTTTAACTGCTCGTGGAAAATTTTCAGGAAAGAGTGCAGAAGCGCATCGGAAATTTGGCTGGATGATCAGGCAAGATCTGGATACGGGTTCAACAATGATCGCAGCTTCCATTCATGGGGATGGCCTTACTTCACTGCAATACAGAACAGCGTCTCACGTCAATGTGGATGAAAAACAGTTTGCTTTAAAAGGACCGGATGTTATTCAGCTCGAGAGAAAGGGAAACGTGTTTATCATGTCAGTGGCACATTTCGGAGATACATTTGTTTCACAGGAAATTAATAGCGTCGATTTCAATGGTGATGTGTATGTGGGCTTGTATGTTTGCTCGCATAATAAGGAAATCGCTACAGCAAATTTTGAAAATGTAAGGATCGTGGTTCCTGCATCGAAAAATTTAATCTCTTATCAGAAATATTTGGGAAGTCATCTGGAAACGATGGACGTCATGACTGGGAGAAGGAAAATATTGTATTCTGAAAATGTTTCTTTGCAGGCGCCCAATTGGACAAAAGATGGCAAAAGCCTGATCTATAATTCGGAGGGTTCACTGTATCGCTTCGATCTTAAAAGCCTGAACCCGACATTACTTCCTATCCGAAAATTGAAAGACATTAATAACGACCATGTTATTTCTTTCGATGGGAAAATGTTGGGGATAAGCGCTTCAAGTCCTGATGGTAAAATAGGTTCTACCATTTATACTGTTCCCATTACTGGCGGTGAACCCAAACTGGTTACACCACTCTCAGGACTTTCTTATTTGCATGGCTGGTCCCCCGATGGCAAGTGGCTAACGTATACGGCTAAAAGAAATAATGATCCAACACCGGCGGGTTTTGACATTTATAAAATTCCATCAAAGGGGGGAAAAGAAATACAACTCACCAATGTAACCGGCCTTGACGATGGTCCTGAATACAGCCCCGATGGAAAATATATTTATTTCAATTCGGTAAGAAGTGGCCTGATGCAATTGTGGCGCATGAAAACAGATGGAAGCGATCCGGAACAATTGACCAATGATAACTACAACAATTGGTTTGCACACATTTCGCCGGATGGAAAATGGATTGTTTGTATAACTTTTTTGAAAGATGAAGTAGCGCCAGACGATCATCCGTTTTATAAACACGTTTATCTGCGGATGATGCCGGTAACAGGTGGTCCGCTGCAAGTGATTGCTTATTTGTATGGAGGGCAAGGAACGATAAATACGCCATCGTGGTCACCGGATAGTAAGAAGATTGCATTTGTAAGTAACTCAGAGATGTCGGAATAGTGGCTAAACAATTATTCCTAAAAAAAAATATTGGTAAGCTGATTTTCTATTTTATTTGAACCAAAATTAGAATGGGAATCCGATTCCAATAGTTGCATTAAAGTTCTCGTAACGCCAGAGACGGTTTTCATAATTGGATCCGAAAAGATTTTTTAAATTGATATCTGGAAATTGCCACCCGTCATTTTCCAAAACGTCCGGCCGTTTAAACCGGAACGCTACATCAAACCTTATTAAAAAATAATTAAAATCAAATCTGAAACCCACACCTGAAGAGACTCCCAGCTGTTTGTAGAGATTTTTGAATTTGAATTGAGTTGTGTCATTGGCACCATCGGTACGCGTATTTTTTAAATTCCAGATATTGCCAACATCTGTGAAAAGGGCCATCTGAAACAAGACCGCATTTGAGAAGAGAGGAGCAACATTAAAACGATACTCTGCATTTCCTTCCAATTGAATGTCGCCAGTGCGATCATTAAACCTGATTCCTGATGATTGATAAGGCGCGAGTTGCTGACCGCCAACACCGATGCCGCGGACGGGCCAGCCACGCATACTGTTGGGGCCTCCACCGAAATACTGTTTAAAAAAAGGAAGCGTTGTATCGCCTTTTGATAACGGAATCCCTACGCCTGCAAAAGCCGAAAATGCGATGGCAGATTTTGGATGTTTGATGGTGAAAACATATTTAATATCTGTTTTTATAAATTCTTTCAAATATTTATTGAAAAAATTTCCATTCTGAGAATTTTTATTTTTCTCTTTCAACAGATCCCATAATATTCCTGACTCTTCGAAATTTATTGTTAGGTTCGTGATCAGTTTTGGATTGCGTGGGTTTGCTTTGGCCAGATTATAACTAATGCC
>JBDTKF010000023.1:0-18411 GCA_039935455.1 Ginsengibacter sp. | reverse complement strand
ATCAGTTATTTGAAATATTCAGTGAATGATTCCGGAAAATTAAAACGGAGACTACGGTAATTATATTGTATTCTCTGATTTATTTAGCGATAAAATTAAGTAAAAGTTAGAGTAACGGGAAAATCATTTTCTAACATTTTGTAATCATGGTTTTACTGGAAAATAAAATCTCCACAAAAATTTATTTGCAAGGACTTTCTGTTAACTATTTTTGCACGATATGGAAAATGTAATCGCAGAATTGAAATGGCGCGGCCTTATTCATGATATCATTCCCGGAACGGAAGAACAACTTTTGAAAGAACCGACTTCAGGTTATGTAGGTTTTGATCCAACGGCGGACAGCCTTCACATCGGAAGTTTGATTCCAATAATCGTGTTGGTTCATTTACAAAATTATGGCCACAAACCAATTGCTTTGGTTGGCGGCGCAACAGGAATGGTCGGCGATCCATCAGGAAAAAGCGCTGAAAGAAACTTATTAAGCAAAGAAATCTTAGATAAAAATGTTGCCGCAGTAAAGCAACAATTATCGAAGTTTCTTGATTTTAATTCTGATAAAACCAACGCGGCTGAAATGGTGAATAATTACGATTGGTTTCAGAATATTTCGTTTTTAGATTTTATCCGCGACACCGGAAAACACATTTCTGTGAATTACATGATGTCGAAAGACAGTGTAAAAAAACGCCTTGAAGGTGAGAATGGAATGAGCTTTACAGAGTTTACTTATCAGCTCGTACAGGGTTATGATTTTTATTGGTTGTACAAAAATAAAAACTGCAAACTACAATTTGGAGGCAGCGATCAGTGGGGAAATATTGTAACCGGAACAGAACTCATCCGCAGAAAAACCGGTGGCGAAGCGTTCGCGTTTACCTGCCCATTATTAACCAAATCTGACGGAAGTAAATTTGGCAAAAGTGAGAAAGGAAATATCTGGCTCGATCCGGAAAAAACTTCTCCATATACTTTTTATCAATTTTGGCTGAACACCGCAGACGCAGACGCAGAAAGGTTTCTAAAAGTATTTACCTTTTTATCTGAAAAAGAAATCAGTGAACTTGTAGCGCAACATAAAGGAAATGAACACCAACGCATCCTTCAGAAAAAATTAGCGGAAGAAATTACCTGTTTCGTACACTCAAAAAATGATTATGAATTTGCCGTAAAAGCTTCTTCTATTTTATTTAATAATGATACTGCGGAAATCTTAAAAGAACTGAATGAAGAACAACTTTTGCAGGTGATGGAAGGCGTTCCAACGGTAGAAATAGAAAAGGAAAAATTAGCAGGTTTGGATCTGATCAGTTTATTAACAGAAACAAAAATTTTACCCAGCAAAGGTGAAGCAAAAAAAATGCTTGCCGGTGGCGGAATTTTTATCAATAAAGAGAAAGTAATTTCTGCAGATGAAAAAATAAAGCAGGATCGCCTTTTGAATGAGAAATATTTATTAATTCAAAAAGGAAAGAAGAACTATTATCTATTGAAAGTAGTATAAAGGATGCTGGAATAACGAAATAGAAATCTGGAGTTTTTATTTGTTTACTGGAAAAAACTAAAATCATTCAACTACATACTGATTTAATATTTTAAGAAGCAGCAATAATAATTTATCAATTTTGTTTGAGACCGATTATCTTTTTCTTCATGCATCTTTTCTTACAATAAAAATTAAATTTGCATCCAATTGCTTTTAGAAAGTAATACCCTAAAGAATCGGAAATAAATAAGTTTATAAATCAATAAAAATAGAAATGAGTTACATCGCAAACATCCATGCAAGACAAATTTTAGATAGTCGCGGAAATCCCACTGTAGAAGTAGAAGTTCTTACTGAGAATGAATATCTCGGGAGAGCAGCGGTCCCTTCCGGAGCCAGCACAGGCATTCATGAAGCAGTAGAAATTCGTGATAATGATAAAAAAATATACGATGGCAAAGGCGTTTTGAAAGCGGTAGACAATGTGAATACTACCATTGGTGATGCACTAATCGGCTGGGATATAGCAGATCAGACCGGGATTGATCAAAAAATGATTTCGATTGACGGTACAGAAAATAAAAGTAAACTGGGGGCAAATGCAATATTAGCCGTCAGCCTGGCTGTTGCAAAGGCAGCGGCTCTCGAAGCAAACTTACCTTTGTATAGATATATCGGCGGCACAAATGCAAAAACGCTTCCTATTCCGATGATGAATATTTTGAATGGAGGCGCTCATGCTGATAACAAAATTGATTTCCAGGAATTTATGGTCATGCCCATCGGCGCTTCGTCTTTTAGTGAAGCTTTACGTTGGGGCGTAGAAATTTTTCACACCTTGAAATCAGTTTTGAAAAAAAACGGATTCAGTACAAACGTAGGTGACGAAGGCGGGTTTGCTCCAAATATTCAAAGTAATGAAGAAGCGATTGAAACCGTATTGAAAGCAATTGAGAAGGCCGGTTTTCGGGCAGGAAAAGATGTGGCAATTGCTATGGATCCTGCTGTCTCTGAAATGTACAATACTGATAAAAAATTATATCACTTTCATAAATCCGACGGCAAAGAATTAAGCAGAGAAAAAATGGTTGAATATTGGGAAGATTGGGTGAATAAATATCCAATTATTTCGATCGAAGATGGAATGGCGGAAGATGATTGGGAAGGTTGGAAATTGATGACGGAACGACTGGGTAGTAAAATACAAATGGTAGGCGACGATCTTTTCGTAACAAACGTAAAGCGATTGGAAGAAGGTATCGACAAAAAAATAGCGAATGCATTATTAGTTAAAGTAAACCAGATTGGTTCGCTTACAGAAACAATCAACGCAGTATCACTGGCACAGAATAATGGTTATAATACGATCATGAGTCATCGCAGTGGGGAAACAGAAGATACAACAATTGCTGATCTTGCCGTTGCATTAAATTGTGGACAAATTAAAACAGGTTCAGCAAGCCGCACTGATCGGATTGCAAAATATAATCAGTTACTTCGTATAGAAGAAAATCTGGGTGAAAGTGCGGTTTTTCCAAATGGAAAAATTAAATTTGGTAAATAAATAGTAATCCTACATAATAACAGCAGGATTTTTAATGCTCAAATATGAAAAGGCTTCGTTTCATCTTTACTAATAAGTATTTAATAACAGGCATAGCTTTTGCAATATGGATGATGTTCTTTGACAGAAATGATATACCGTCGCAAATAACCAGGATAAGGGATTTGAACAAGATTGAACACAACGAAAAAAATATGGCTATTCAAATCTCTGAGGCACAAAAAGAATTAGGATTGCTAAAAACCAACCCCGAAACTTTGGAAAAGTATGCCAGGGAAAAATATTTGATGAAAAAGGATAATGAAGACCTTTACATTATCACATTTGACTCATCAGCAATAAGATAGCGTTTTATTTGCAACAATATTTCTGATCAAAAAGCGTTTGATAATCGGATAGGATATTAAATTTTATTAAAGCCACAAAAAAATTTATGACTAAAATTACTCCGGAAGATCTGGTTAGATATGCGTATAACGAGGCTTCCCAACGCAAAACAGTTTTGATTCAGAATGCGTTGCAAACTGACTGGAATTTAAAAAAATCCTATGAGAAATTGTTAAGTTCATTAGAAAGCCTGAATGGAATTAATTTTTCTCCCAGACCCGAATCAATTAAAAAGATATTAGAATATGCATCTAAAAGCCGTTCATCTCTGGCTTCAACCTAATATTAATAATTAAAAACTTACTTTTATCCCGCCCAAAACGGCGGGATTTTTTTATGACCAAACAAGAGAGATACCAGTATGTAATCAATTACTTCGTTTTAAACAGCCCCGATGCAAAAACAGAATTAATATATGACAGTCCTTATCAATTATTGGTTGCTGTAATATTATCCGCACAATGCACGGACAAGAGAGTGAATCTAACTACCCCGGCTATCTTTACCAGCTTTCCGGACATTGAATCTCTTAGTAAAACAACTTCTAACGAACTTTTCCCTTTCATCAAAAGCATTTCGTACCCGAATAATAAGACCAATCATTTAATCGGAATGGCACAAATGGTCATGAAAGATTTTGAGGGTAAAATTCCAATGACAGTCAGCGAACTGATGAAACTGCCGGGGGTTGGAAGAAAAACGGCAAATGTAATTACATCTGTGGTCGATAAACAACCAAACATGGCGGTAGATACGCATGTTTTTAGAGTTGCTAACCGGATTGGTTTAGTAAAAGCAAAAACACCACTCGAAGCCGAAAAACAATTGGTAAAAAACTTTCCAAAAGACCTGATCCATCTTGCACATCACTGGCTAATATTACATGGAAGATATATTTGCGTAGCAAGAAAACCGAAATGCCCAATCTGCGGATTGAAGGATGTTTGCAAATATTATCAATCCGTGTCGAAAAGCACTTAAAGCATTTTTTTAATTTGCTCTACTATTTCTTTTTTTGTAAAAGGGATGCCCATAATTTTATTAAGCCCTTTTGCATCTACCAAATATTTATCGCGGATAATTTTTATCAATTGCCCGTTATTTAGCTCAGGAATCAAAACCTGGTCAAAATTCTTGATCAAATTTCCAAGATTTTTGGGGAAAGGTCGGACATAACGAAGATGGGTATGCGAAACTGCATGACCTTCAGAAATCAACTCGACCACAGCGCTTTTTATAGCACCATAAGTGCTTCCCCAGCCAATTACCAGAACCTTACCATTTTCAGGACCGTTATCTAATTTTTGTTCAGGAATATAATCTGCAATATTATCAATTTTTTGTTGCCGGATCTTTACCATCAAATGATGGTTCTCCGGGTCATAACTTACATTCCCGGTAATATTTTGCTTTTCAAGTCCACCTACGCGGTGTTCCAGGCCTGCAAAACCGGGGACTGCCCAAGCGCGAACTAATTTTTCGTCTCTCAGGTAAGGTTGAAAAGTTTCTTCATCCTCGTTGAGTTCCTTTTTGAAGTTTACCTTAATTGTAGGAAGATCTTTGCTTTCCGGGTATTTCCAGGGTTCAGAACCATTTGCAATATAACCATCGCTTAAAAGGATAACAGGTGTCATGTGTTGAACAGCGATTCTGACTGCTTCGTATACAGCATAAAAACAATCACTTGGCGTAGATGCAGCAATTACCGGCATAGGGCTTTCGCCATTTCTTCCATAATAAGCTTGCAATAAATCGCTTTGTTCTGTTTTTGTAGGCAATCCGGTTGACGGTCCTCCACGCTGAATATCACATATAACCAAAGGTATTTCCAACATGACGGCAAGTCCCATTGCTTCTGATTTCAATGCCATCCCTGGTCCACTCGTCGTGGTTACTCCCAAACTTCCTCCATAAGAAGCGCCGATAGCAGAACTGACAGCTGCTATTTCATCTTCCGCTTGAAATGTTTTAACTCCAAAGTTTTTATGCCGGCTTAATTCGTGCAAAATATCACTTGCCGGTGTAATTGGATAAGATCCGAAAAATAATTGTAATCCGCTTTTTTGAGAAGCAGCGATTAAGCCATACGCTAAAGCCTCATTCCCTTTGATGCCCCGATAATTTCCGGGCGGCATCTTGGCTTTTTTAACTGAATACCTGGTGGTAAAGGTTTCTGTCGTATCCCCATAATTGTAACCTGCCCGCAAAACTTTGATATTGCTTTCAAGAATGTCAGGTTTTTTTCCAAATTTTTCTTTCAAAAAGGTAAGCGTATTTTCCAGGTTTCGGTTATACATCCAATATAAAAAACCGAGGACAAACATGTTTTTTGCACGATCTTTTTCTTTGGTGCCAAGCGAAAAATCTTTCAAAGATTCCCTTGTAATTTTAGTTACGTCTATCTTTATCACTTCATAACCTTCAAGGCTGCCATCCTCCAGAGGATTTACACCGGCAGGATAATTAGCCAACCTTAAATTTTTCGCATCGAAGCCTTCAATATTGGCAATTATTTTTCCACTTTTCTTCAATGCTTTCAAATTCGTTTTCAAGGCAGCAGCATTCATAGCTACTAATACATCGCACATGTCACCGGGAGTAAAAATCCGGTTGCTTGAAAATCTCAATTGAAATCCACTAACCCCAGGGATGGTTCCCTGTGGTGCCCTGATTTCTGCCGGGAAATCAGGAAACGTAGAAAGATCAATTCCCAGCAAAGCTGTATTATTGGTAAATTGCGCTCCGGTTAATTGCATTCCATCACCACTGTCGCCGGCAAACTTGATCACCACTTCCGGCAAAACTTCTTCTTTTGTTTCCATCTTTCAAATTGATTTGCAAATTTAAAAAATATAGACGTCTCAATTTAGTTATTATTTGCGCTTAGCGGAAAAATGCAGGTTTTAGTCAGGAATCAATGAATTTTAAGGATTGCTTCTCAGGTTGTAATTGATTGGGAAGATAACACTGTAGTAAACGAACAAATAAAAGGATTATCTATTCCAACTTTCTTGACTTTCAACTACCCAAACTCTTCTTGATCCGCTCATCCGAATTTCGTGATTCTTTTACCGGGTACAGGTTAGCTTGCAATCTATCAAAAAACTAATAATGAAGAGGAATCATCTCTTTAACTTCACTGATATTTTTAATGAATGCTATGTCTTATTCACAATCGAAACTTGTACAAAAAGTAGAAAAAAAATCAAATGAAATCGTTATTCCATTTGAAAAATATGTTTTGCCAAACGGGCTTACAGTTATCATTTCAGAAGATCACAGTGATCCGGTCGTTCATGTAGATGTAACTTATCACGTCGGTTCTGCCCGTGAAGAAATTGGCAAAAGTGGCTTTGCTCATTTTTTTGAGCACATGATGTTTGAAGGAAGTGATCATGTTGCCGACAAAGAACATTTTAGGATTGTTACGGAATCCGGAGGTACGCTGAATGGTAGCACCAACAGAGATCGAACAAATTATTTCGAAACAGTTCCGAACAATCAGTTAGAAAAGATGTTGTGGCTCGAAAGTGATCGCATGGGATTTTTATTGGATGCTGTAACCCAACAGAAATTTGAAATCCAGCGTGAAACAGTGAAAAATGAAAGAGGACAGAATTACGACAACAGGCCATACGGACTTGCCGGAGAAGTAACTTCGAAAGCTCTTTATCCGTATGGTCATCCATATTCATGGCTTACAATCGGATATGTGGAAGACCTAAACCGGGTAAATGTGAATGATCTCAAAAACTTTTTTCTTCGCTGGTATGGGCCAAACAATGCAACACTCACAATTGCGGGTGATGTAAATACAAAAGAGGTTTTGCAAAAAGTAGAAAAATATTTTGGACCCATTCCTAAAGGGCCAGAGGTAACCCCCGTTCAATTGCCTCCGGTTAATCTTTCCAATACTGAATATATAAGTTATACAGACAATTATGCCAAACTACCGTTACTTCAAATCACTTATCCAACCGTGCCGGATTTTAGCGATGATATGGCACCGCTCGCATGCCTTGCAGAAGTTTTGGGTCAGGGAAAAACATCTTTTTTATATCAAAACTTAATAAAAACTCAAAAAGCATTAAGAGCCAGCGCTTATAGTAGCCTGGATGAACTGGCCGGTATTTTTGTTTTTTCTGTAACGGCCTTACCCGGACATGATCTTGCCGAAATGGAAAAGCTTGTCAATAAATCTTTAAAAGATTTTGAGCAGAAAGGCGTGTCTGATGATGATCTTCTGAAATTCAAAAATGGTTTCGAAAGTCGCACCATCAGTCGTTTAGCCAGTGTAGCAGGAAAAGCCTCGCAGCTGGCTGCATTTCAAACTTTTACAGGAAATCCAAACATGATTGGCAAATTGTTGGACTTGTATAACAAAGTTACCAAGGAAGATGTGATGCGGGTTTACAACAAATACATCAGGCATAAATCGGCGGTAATATTAAGTGTTTTACCAAAAGGTCAGGAGAAATTGATTGCCGGCCCCGATAATTTTACAATCGACACCACACATTATGAAAGGCCGAATTATGGATATAACCAGTTGTCATATAATAAAGCAAAAGACAATTTTGATAGAAGTGTGGCTCCTCCTTCCGGAGAAAATCCTGTGGTGAAAGTCCCCGATTTCTGGAAAAAATCTTTGAGTAATAATTCAACTGCCATTGGAGTTGAAAACAATGAAATTCCGATGGTCAATATGAATATCTATTTGAAAGGAGGAACCATCCTTGAACAAAACGATCTCTCAAAAGCAGGATTAGCAGCACTTTTTGCCTCGATGATGAATGAAGATACGAAAGACAAAACCAGTGAAGAGATTAGTCTGGAGCTTGACAAATTGGGTAGTACAATCCGGGTCGATAATACAATAGATGCGATAGTTTTTTCTCTACAATCCCTTTCCAAAAACCTAAAGAAAACGATTGACATTTTACAGGAAAAGATCCTGAAACCGAAATTTACAGAAGAAGCATTTGACAGATTGAAAAAACAATTAATTGCCAATATAAAAAATTCAAAAAGCCAAGCCTCCTCAGTAGCCAATGTAGTTTTTAATAAACTTATTTTTGGCGCTGGCAGTGTTTTAGGATTTCCCGATTATGGAACAGAAGAAACTGTAAAAAATATTTCTTTACAAGACATTCAACATTATTATAACAATTTTATTTCTTCTGATGCTGCAGATATAGTGATTGTGGGCAATGTAAAAGAAAAGGATATTTTGCCGCAATTAAAATTTTTGAACCAATTGCCAAAAAAATCAATCACTTTACCTCCTTTACCGGTTGCTCCTAAAGTTGAAAAATCAAAAATCTACATTGTAAATATTCCTCATGCTGCGCAAACAGAATTTCGCGTAGGTTATGTAACCAATATCAAATATGATGCAACTGGCGACTTTTATAAAGCAACGCTATCAAATTATAATCTGGGCGGCGGTTTCAATGCAAGATTCAATATTCGATTAAGAGAAGATAAAGGCTGGACTTACGGTGCCCATTCAGGGTTTACCGGTGATAATTACTCAGGAACTTTCTATTTTAGCAGTGGCATCCGTGCGAATGCTACAGACAGTGCTCTGGCAGAAATAGTCAGCCTATTGAAAAATTATTATGCAAACGGACCGGATCATAATGAAGTAACTTTTATGAAAAATTCCATTGGCCAGAGCGATGCCAGGAAATATGAAACCGGATCTCAAAAAGCAGCTTTTGTCAGCCGGATTTTGAGGTACAATTTACCCGCAAATTTTGTAGATCAGCAGACAAAGATCTTAAACTCAATTACTGTAGATGAGATCCAGAAGCTGGCAAAAAAATATTTTGACCTTAATAAAATGAATATTTTATTAGTTGGAGATATGGATTTGTTTTTACCTGGTTTAAAAAGCCTGGGATATGAAACCGTAGAGATGGATGCAGGTGGAAACAAATTGTAAGTCCAAAATTCAATTTCCATCAGTGAATGATTTTAAAAAAAACAAAAAAAGCGATGCCATTTTTACGCATCGCTTTTATTCGTTTAAATAATTCATTACCAACTTTTTTTTGCTACACCGTCTTTTACAGCCTGCAGTGCGTTTGCTTCGCTAAGCATGGTGGTCATTTTATTACCCTTTCCATCATCGCCCTGCGCCATGTAGCCTCCGCGGGAAGTTTTCGTAATTACTGCATTTTGCATTGGAACATTTTTTTCTTTAGTTTTCATGCAATAAGCTGTTAACATTTTTGACATTGTGATTGATTTTATAGTTTAAAATTTGTGACTGAGTCTATAACTGAATAGACTATAGAGTTTCAAATTTAGGGATTTATACTTATTTCGCCTTATATATTTACAAACATTCATAAAACACAAAATCAAAGGTGATTTTTTATTTTCTTGAGGTTTACTTTGAGGACATACTTAAGGTACATTTCATATGAATATTCCAACCCCGTTCCACTGGAAATTTTTTCTACAAGGTCTTTGTAAGGAATGATTCTGAAATCAAAAAATACATTCTTATAAATTTCTTTATCATATATGAAACTTGCAATTACCAATTCCCGATGTTTTTCAACCAGCCCGGGATATTTTTCGGAAACCGATTGAAATAAGGCCATTCCACGCGGACCAATAAACCCATTCGCATTCCAATATCTAAGATCAATTCCTATATTTTTGAATTGAAATAGGAGATGTGAAAGAAATCCATTTCCCTCCTCAAATGGTTGATGTTTCTGTCCAGATACATCTTTATAATTCACATAATAATTATCAAAAACAATCTTTTGAAAAAGTCTCGTACCAACATTATAAGTAATAGAAGCACCTGTGGCAAAATTAGTCAATGAAGTAAGCGGAGTATTCAGACTATCATACTGGCCCCCTTTATGCGAATAGATTAATTGGATTGGTATATGAATATCCCATCGTTTTTCATTTACCACGTTCAAATTGGAAACATACCCCATATCAAATTCTTCTTTGAATTTATCACCAGGATGAATTGCCTTTCGCCAGTTAATGAACAGATCATGATTATACGGTTTCGTATCAACCAAAAACTGGAAGCCGTTTTCCAATCTTTCTTTTATAATGAGTTTATAATCATAAATGGGTTCAATGAACCCATGATTGAGATTTCCTTCCAGATTTCCAATAATATATGATGAATGTTTTGCGCGATACTTTATTTCAAAAGTTGGTGCAACTGTTGTGTAGTTCGGTCGTCCAAATTCCTTTTGCAAATAAATACCCCCTTTTACAAACAACTTTGGAGAAATCTGATATTCAATTTCAGGAATAATCTGATAGCCAAATAACGTACCACTGAGTGGAATATTCCCAAACCATTCAGTATTATTGATATAATTAAGATTGTATAAATTGAAGGAGAGTTGCTGACTGTCCGATGGGATAATGACGGTTTTATTTTTAAAAACAGGATAATCAACCTGCGCGCAAACATTGTATGAAACTAAAATTGATATAAATAAAACAGCCGCTGATTTCGTCATAATAATTGTAGAATGGATACTTTTTGTATGCAATTTACATCATGCGTCTAAGAACATCTTCGTTATTAGAAAAATAAGAATCGTAAAAAAAGTCGTTTTTTTATAAAAAAAAGCTTCTTAATTTTGAGAAGCTTTACAGAAATTATATCGATAGAATCAGATCAAACATCCAACCTTGCATATTTCGCGTGACTTTCTATGAATTCCCGGCGAGGCGGAACGTCATCCCCCATCAACATACTAAAAACGCCATCCGCGTCAACTGCATTATCTATCGTCACTTGTTTCAAAGTTCGTGTAGCCGGATTCATCGTAGTTTCCCAAAGTTGTTCACTATTCATTTCTCCCAAACCTTTATAACGTTGGATATGTACCGCATCTTCTTTTCCATTCGCCACCTTTTCTACCCAGGCTTTGCGATCTTCATCATTGAATGCATAAGCTTGTTCTTTCCCTTTTTTCAACAAGTATAAGGGTGGTTGGGCGAGATATACAAATCCCTGTTCAACCAATTCTTTCATATATCTAAATACAAACGTAAGAATCAGTGTTGCAATGTGGCTGCCGTCTACATCGGCATCCGTCATAATAATGAGTTTATGATAACGAAGTTTTGATAAATCCAGTGCTTTGGGATCTTCTATGGTTCCAATCTTTACGCCAAGAGCGGTGAACATATTTCTGATTTCCTCATTATCATAAATTTTATGTTCCATTGCTTTTTCCACATTCAGAATCTTACCTCTCAGAGGAAGAATCGCCTGGAAACTCCGATCCCTACCTTGTTTCGCAGTACCGCCGGCCGAATCACCTTCCACCAAAAATAATTCACAACGGAATGGATCTTTATCACTGCAATCAGCAAGTTTTCCCGGTAATCCACCACCAGAAAGTACACTTTTACGTTGTACCATTTCACGCGCTTTTTTCGCAGCAGCTCTTGCCTGTGCAGCCAAAATCACTTTTTGGATGATTGTTTTTGCGTCACGCGGATTTTCTTCAAGATAGGCGGTCAACACTTTGCTCAAAGTTGAATCAACAACTCCCATCACCTCATTATTACCCAATTTTGTCTTGGTTTGACCTTCAAATTGCGGCTCGGGAACTTTTACAGAAATAACAGATGTCAATCCTTCACGGAAATCATCGCCTTCAATTTCTACTTTTGCCTTTTCAAACATTCCTTGCTTTTCACCATAGCTCTTAAACACGCGTGTAATAGAACGGCGAAATCCAGAAACGTGTGTGCCTCCTTCAATTGTGTTGATATTATTAACATAACTGAACAGATGTTCCTGGTAACCTGAATTATACATCATCGCTACGTCGACAGTAACATTGCTCGCAGCATCATAACCATCGCAATAAATAACAGTCGGCAAAAGCGGCTGACGGTTTCCGTTCTTGTCAATTAACTCTACAAATTCAACAATTCCTCCTTCGCTGTAAAATTCTTTGATATAATTTTTTCCTTCATCATCTTTTTCACGAAAATCATTCAGGATTATTCTTATTTTTTTATTCAAAAAAGACAGTTCTCTCAATCTTCCTTCAAGTATCTCACGATTGTAAACTGAAACAATAAAAATAGACGGATCTGGCAAGAATCGTATCATCGTTCCTCTTTTATCGCTGGTACCAGTTTCGCGAACCGGGTATTGCGGAATACCTTTTGAGTATTCCTGTTCAAAAGTTTTTCCATCACGATTTACCGTAACATGAAACTCGGTGCTCAATGCGTTTACACAACTGACCCCTACACCATGCAGGCCACCACTCACTTTATACGTATTCTTATCAAATTTTCCACCGGCATGTAATACAGTCATTACTACTTCTAATGCACTGCGTCCTTCTTTCTTCATAATTCCGGTTGGAATTCCACGACCATTGTCTTCAACAGTTATCGAATTATCTTCATTTATCGAAACCGTGATCTGATCACAATAACCGGCGAGTGCTTCATCAATAGAATTATCCACGACTTCATACACCAGGTGATGAAAACCTTTCGTTCCAACGTCACCAATATACATTGCGGGACGTTTTCTTACAGCTTCAAGTCCTTCAAGTACCTGAATACTATCAGCCCCATAAGCATTCTTTTTTGGGCTAATAAGCTCTACGATTTCTTCTGCCATATTTTTGTGGGATAAAAAACAAATTTGGTTGTGAAAATTGTTAGGCACAAATGTACGAAAAATAAGGAGCAATTCCTAAAATAACAGGCTGATTTATACCCGGTTTTGCACATAAAAAACTACTAAATCATTCAGTTCAAAATCAATTTTTATTTCAAATCAAAAATCTTTATTTTTGCACCCCAAAAGTAAACATGTTATTCCTCCCTAGCTCAGTTGGTTAGAGCATCTGACTGTTAATCAGAGGGTCGCTGGTTCAAGTCCAGCGGGGGGAGCAAAATGAATGCCTTGTTTGGCAAGGCTTTCATCGATTTTCACGGTTTTTTTGCGCTGTAGCTTTTATTAATGTTAGTAAAAAGGTTAGTAAAAGCGATCATCACTCTTCCACAAAACTGCTTCTGCAGTGAACTTTCGGTCAATCCGAAGAACTGGTAAACCTGTAAATTTTCAGCACTTTCCCGAAGATGGTATTTCCAATATTATTTTTATGACACGACAATTGATATGAAAAAATCTATCATTCTCAAAGAGATGAATCACTTTAAAATCTTTTCATTCAAATAATTTCTCATCCGGGTAGCCAAAGAACTGAACTTTGCAGTTCGAAAGAGAGCGAATTTGATTTGGATAAGCAGGAAATTTGGTTGTTAGTGTAAAAAGGCAGAAAGTAAATCCCGAAAATCGGTCAAATTCTTCAAAAAAGGCTTCCTTGTTCTCCGGGCCTTTTGAAATCAGCCGTATTTAATTCCCACCTGCTTGCATTCATGCCATAAAGCTTTCCATATTTTTTATATTGTTGATTCACAAGATCCGCAATACTTCCTTCGCCACGCATTCTCAAACCCCAACGTGTATCATTTACTTTACCATCATGGCTTTGTTCGATCAGGTGCCACACTTTATCTGCGCGGTCCGGAAAATTTTTGTACAACCAATCGTGAAACAAAAATTTGACTGCGCCATTCAGACGAATGAAAGTATAGGCCGTAAATTTCGCGCCAGCGTCGCTCGCTTCTTTCATTATTCGCTGCATTTCATGTTCATTCAACCCCGGGATCATTGGTCCCATCATCACTCCCATATGTACGCCTTCATTAGCCAATTCTTCGATTACTCTCAAACGTTGCACTGCAGTTGCCGTCCTCGGTTCCATCAACCTTCGCAGATCTTCATTGAAAGAGGTAATCGAAACCATAGCAGATACCAATTTTTTTTTAGACATTTCCTTCAAAATATCTTTATCCCTGGTGATCCATGAATTCTTGGTCAAAATGCCGACCGGTTGATTGAATTCGTTACAAACTTTTAGTAAGCCCCGTGTCAATCGATATTTCTGTTCTGCCGGCTGGTAACAATCTGTGTTGCCACTTAACATAATCGGGTGGGGCTCCCATTTAGAATTCATCAAAGTTTTGCGAAGCATTTGTGGAGCATTTATTTTCACAATAATTTTCCTTTCAAAATCAAGGCCGGCGCTGTAGCCCCAGTATTCATGCACGTTTCGTGCATAACAATAAATACAACCATGTTCGCAACCCGCATATGGATTCATGCTATACGTCATTCCAAGGTCTGGGCTATCAACTTTATTCACAATACTTTTTGATTGCTGCTCCAGGTATTGTGTTCGCCCATTCGACTCTTCCCAATCATCAATAGATTCAGTTTCTTCTTTTACCTGATGATTTTTTAGAAATTTATTCTTGGGATTAAATTGTGCGCCACGACCAGCTAAATATTGCTGTTGTTTTTCTTTTTCTTTTGAAGACACTTTGTAATGGTCCTGTTTTAATGGTGTTTTCATATCGAAGGATCTGTTTATTTTTTGTGAGTTAGAATCGTACATTATTTTACAAAAACAATTGCCCCTGGGAGCTATCGACTGGCTGATCCAAAAATTCAAACCGTTGCATTGAACGATAGTATTTTTGTGAAAATGATTTTTTCATTAAAAGCATATTTTCCGCTATGAAACGCCCCGTAAAATAACGATGACCATAACCCATCCATCCTTTTTCATATTGCCAGGGTAATAATTTTTGAGCAATGAATATATTTGGATCATTTATAAAATGTGCCTCATTATTTTTATCGACTTTCATGAGTTGGCGGGCACTTTTTAAACCCTTCGTTAGGTTTTGAATTTGTTGTTTGGATTCAATATTTAAATAGATAGTGTGGCTTGGATAATTTCCATATCCTTTCAATTCTATATTGAATGGAGCATATGTAGATGCAATATTTTTCAAATGATTTATTAATCTTATTTCCATCATTTCAAACTGTAAGAATTTTACGATTGTAATTTGCGGTTTAACCTGAAACTCAACTTTAGAGCCATACTTTTCGGAAAATTCTTTCTTCAACAAAAGAATTTTATCACTCAGATTTTTATTGGGCTCTAAGACAATTTTGTATTCATTGTATTGATATCCTGATAGATGGAGAGAAGGGATTTGCTTCATAACCTGGGATTTTTATTAATAATTTTGGTATAAAATTACTAAATTATTTAGCATACCCCTGTCTTTTAATAAAAGAAAATATAAAAGTTTTTCACAGTAAAAAAACAAAAAAATGATTTTCTTATTTCACCCCAATATTTTAATGTTACCAGGAAATCACAAACCATTTTTTAGTGTTATAATTTCAAATGAACTGACGAAATATTTTTTGTATTTTCATTCAATT
Organism: Ginsengibacter sp.; assembly: GCA_039935455.1. Taxonomy (GTDB): domain Bacteria; phylum Bacteroidota; class Bacteroidia; order Chitinophagales; family Chitinophagaceae; genus Ginsengibacter. Next base: position 2,631 of record JBDTKF010000023.1, on the reverse strand, counting down.
GAAACTCTTATAAATTATTATCGTTGAAAAAACACGTCATTTCAATTATCCTGCTTTTCATGTTTAAAGTGGGGTTTCCACAACAATACCCAATTCTAAATCCGGTACCCACTCAATCCCAGCTTTTATGGCAGAACATGGAATATTACATTTTCATTCACTTCGGGCCGAACACATTCACAGATCTTGAATGGGGAAAAGGAACTGAAAAAGAGGAAATATTTGATCCAAAGAATTTGGATTGTTCGCAATGGTGCCGCATCGCAAAGGCTTCCGGTGCAAAAGGAATCATCATCACCGCGAAACATCATGACGGTTTTTGCTTGTGGCCGAGCAAATATTCTAATCATACTATAAAGGAAAGCAACTGGAAAGATGGCAAAGGCGATATTTTGAAAGAATTATCTGAAGCATGCAAAAAATATGATTTAAAATTCGGGGTTTATCTTTCTCCGTGGGATCGAAATCACCCGCAATATGGCACTGCGGCATACAATGATGTTTTTGTAAACATGATGAAAGAAATTTTTGCAAACTATGGTCCGATCTGGGAATTGTGGTGGGACGGCGCCAACGGCGAAGGGCCTAACGGGAAAAAGCAAGTTTACGATTTTGCAAGATTTGAGAAAGTGGTTCGAACCCTTTCACCCAACACCATCATTTTTAGTGACATCGGTCCAGATGCACGTTGGTGTGGAAACGAGAAAGGTTATGCCGGAAAAACAAACTGGAATACTTTGGATACTGCGGGCTTCAAAAGAGGAATGGGTGCACCATCAACTGATACATTAAACTCAGGAAATATTTTTGGGAAAAACTGGATTCCGGCTGAATGTGATGTAAGTATTCGTCCTGGTTGGTTTTATCACAAAAAAGAAGATTCGTTAGTGAAAACTCAGGATGAACTTTTTGAGATTTATCTGAAAAGCGTTGGTCGCGGTGCCAATCTGATTTTGAATGTTCCACCCGATGGAAGAGGCTTAATCAATGAATCGGATTCAGCTTCTTTGGTTGGGTTCAAAAAATTCATTGACGAGAATTTTGAGAAAGATCTTTCCAAAAAAGCCACCTTCAGTTTCATTTCCAACAACAAGAAAGGGATTACTAAAAAGATCAATAACAATAACGGATTTGAAACTTTCACCAATCCTAAAACACAATCGATTCACATTGATTTGACTCAGCCAAAAAAAATTAATTGCCTTGTCTTGAAAGAAAATCTGGCTCAAGGCCAACAATGTGCTAAATTCAAAATAAGATTTTTTGATACCAGTCATCAATTGATCAGAGAAATTGAAGGAACAACAATTGGTCATAAGAGAATCCTCACATTCCCAGAATTAGATGCTGCATACATCGAATTCGTCGTTGAATCACAAAAAGGGCCCACAAAGATTCAGCAATTTTCAATATTCAAAATAAATCTGGCATGAAAATTAGAGGTTAATCTTCGGTGAAATTATTTCTTACGGGGGTGTTTGAAAAGACTGAGATTATACCCATATAACTTGAATCAGATAATGCTGACGAAAGGAATAAGAAATCAATCTTACCAGGGTAGCCCTTTCGAGGGCTATCTTTTTTAAGAGGATTTCAATATGCCATTAACACAAATTATACAATCGAAAATAAAAAACGAAGGCCCTGTTTCTTTCCACGATTTTATGGAAATGGCACTTTATTATCCAACATTCGGTTATTATAACTCTCCTCAAAATAAAATTGGAACAAATGGTGATTATTATACCAGCTCCGTTTTAAGTCCGGTGTTTGGTGAAATGATTGGGAAACAAATCGAAGAAATGTGGTTTTTTCTCGACAAAAAGCCGTTCACCATTATTGAATATGGAGCCGGAACCGGTGCACTCTGTTTAGATATTTTAAGGTACCTAAAAAATAATCCCATCTTATATAATGGACTCGAATATTGCATCATCGAAAAAGGTGAAATCATGCAAAAGTTGCAAAAAGATTTGTTATCTGAAAAAGTACACTGGTACCACTCTATTCGGGAAATCGACGATATCAACGGTTGTATTTTATCAAATGAATTAATAGATAATTTCCCGGTTCATAAAATATTCATGAAAGAAGAATTGATGGAAGTTTTTGTTGATTACAAGAATGATTTTGTTGAAATTTTGAAACCAGCAAATGAAAAATTATCAAATTACCTCAGCGATCAAAACTTAATTTTACCAAGAGATTATTGTACAGAAATAAATCTACAGGCACTCGAGTGGATAAAAGAAATTGCAGAAAATCTAAAAACGGGTTTTGTTATTACTATTGACTATGGTTTTTCATCAAATGTCATGTACAGCGAGAAACGAAATTCAGGGACCCTCGCTTGTTATAAAGAACATAATGTCAATTATTGTCCTTACGAAAACATAGGACAGCAGGACATTACAGCTCATGTAAATTTTTCAGCACTTGTACTTTGGGGAAATAAATCCGGGTTGGATTGTTGTGGTTTCACTTCGCAGGCAAATTTTTTACGCTCACTGGGATGCATGAATTACTTGAGAAAATTAGAGATTGAAAATAAAGACAATGCCAATAATGACCTCATTCACCAGGTCAATAAACTAATGGTTGACATGGGATCTAAATTCAAAGTTCTTATTC
>JBDTKF010000022.1:0-9073 GCA_039935455.1 Ginsengibacter sp. | reverse complement strand
TATGGGAAAAACGGCGCAGGTAAAATGATGAGTTTTTTATTTGTCTGGCAAACGATGATACAAGCCCCGCTGGTTATTGCTTCTGCCGCAATTGGTTTTGCAAAATATTTTTCTTTTATTGTGCCGCTTACTGGTTTTACAGAAAAATTAGTGAGCGGCAGTGTAGTGATTTTTATCGTCATTTTATTGTATCGCAATATAGAAACGATTGGCAAAATCAGTATTTTTTTATGGAGTGGTGTTATCATTACTATGCTTTGGATCATCGGTGGAGGAATTATTCACGGTAATTTTCTGGCTCCTGTAAGAGAGATCAACTCTGGGTTATCAGTGGATTACGCGTTTGTTACAGCGATTGGCTTTGCAAGCGTAAAATCTGTGTATAGTTATTTGGGCTATTACAATGTTTGTCACCTTGGAGGAGAAATAAAAAATCCTTCAATAAACATTCCGCGAAGCATATTTATTTCTATTGCAGGAATTGCAGTTTTATATTTACTAATGAATATTAGTGTTGTAAGTGTTATTCCCTGGCAGCAGGCAAAAGACAGTGAATTTGTGATCAGTGAATTTATGGAAGTTCTAATGGGACACACTGCTGCAACTATTATTACTTGTCTTATTTTGTGGGTTGCTTTCGCTTCAGTTTTCTCTGCAACACTTGGCTATAGCCGCATTCCGTATGCCGCCGCCGCGGACGGAGAATTTTTTAAGATCTTCGCAAAACTTCATCCGACTAAAAACTTTCCTTACATCTCTTTATTATTTTTGGGAAGCATCGCTTTCATTTTTAGCATGCTTTTTAAATTGAGTGAAGCGATCAGCGCAATACTTGCTATGCGGATTATGATCCAGTTCATTGGACAAGCTGTTGGGCTACTACTTTTACATACACAAAAAAATAAAATAAACTTTCCATACAAAATGCCAATTTTCCCTGTCCCCGTCATTCTTGCAATTGCCATGTGGCTTTTCATATTAATTTCTACCGGGAGCAAATTAATGTTTAGTGGAGTAATTGTAATTTTGCTGGGTACTATAGTTTATTTTATTAAAGCCAAAGTCCAAAAGGAATGGCCATTCCTAAATAAGACAACGCTGATCCAATAATCTAATTGATTTTGTTTCTCAATTGTATAATTTCCCTGTTCATTTCATCAATCTTTTCGAGAAGATGGCTGATTGTTTCAATCCCTTCTAAATTTATATCAAGATCATAATGCAGGCGAACAAACTTTTCCAGTTTCTGAAGTTCATCTGATGGAATAAACGTATGTTGTTCAACAGCTGTAACCCTCAACAATCCTGAATCTTCCAGGGAACTAATGAAAGAATATTCAATATTATGATACATACAAAATTCTTCTGCTGGTATTAATTCATCGTTTTCCATATCAAAAAATTTATGTGGATAAATTTGATAATTCACTGAACAAATCTTTCTGCTTCTGGGTCAGATTAACAGGTAATTTTATATTCCAGGTAATATATAAATCTCCAAATTCCCCTTCCTTTTTATATACAGGAAATCCTTTCTCTTTCAATCGTATCTTAGTTCCATTTTGAGTTTCAGGGTTTACTTTTAATTTTATTTTCCCGCCCATTGTATCAATCGTTTTTTCACCGCCAAGTAATGCAGTGTATAAATCGATGTCCTCTGTCTTATATAAATCATTGCCTTGTCTTTTGAAGTCAGTATCATTTTTTATAACAAAAGTGATAAATAAATCACCGTTAGGCCCTCCGTTTGACCCGGGACTTCCATAGCTTTTTAATTTTATTTGCTGTCCATTTTCAATTCCTGCCGGAATAGTTATGCGTACATTTTTCCCATTGACCGTAAGTGTTTGTTTATGGGTTTTGTATGCATCCGTTAACGAAAGTTGTAACTCTGCATTATAATCCTGGCCCCGATATTTTGTCTGGCTTCTCCTTCCACGACCACCACCAAAAAGCGATTCGAAGAAATCAGAAAAACCACCCTCTCCTTCACTTGAGTAAGTGTATTCATCTCCACCAAAACCTGATCCAAATCCAGAGCCACCAAATCCGGAAGAACCGCTACCACCGCGTTGTTGCTGTTGCCTAGCCTGCTCATATTGGTCAGCGTGTTTCCAATTTTCACCATACTGATCATATTTTTTTCTTTTTTCAGCATCGCTCAAAACTTCGTGAGCTTCATTGATCTGTTGAAATTTTTTATGCGCTTCTTTATCGTTGGGATTCACATCGGGATGAAGTTTTCTTGCCAGTTTGCGATAGGCTTTTTTTATATCATCTGCTGTGGCATTTTTTTCTATACCTAATGTTTTATAATAATCAACAAAATCCATTTTCTTATTTTAGCTTTGAAATACTACGGATAAAATTAAGCGTTATTGAAATAAATCATTCAAATAATACACACTCACTTGTATCAGAAATATTAATCATCAAATTTGATACCCCAATTGAAAGAAATTTTTATGAAAAAGATTACATTCATTATTCTTGCTTTTTCAACTTCATGTGTTGCTCCACGTCTGAATACCAGCACAATAAACCCATCAAACAGTTTGGTATTTGACGGAAAAACTTTTTCAACCGTATACCAGCAAAGAGCCGCAGAATATAGAGCACTTTGTTATCAGGCTTTTAATATTGCTCACGAAAGAATTAATGAATTCAACCGGCAAAGATCATCTAAGCCGAAAGCAATTATGACCGACATTGATGAAACAATTCTTAACAACAGTTCATACCAGGCACAGCAATTATTACAGGGAAAAGATTATGATCCTGGTTCATGGAACGAATGGACATCAAAAGGAGAAGCAGATACCATTCCAGGTGCTTTGCGTTTTCTGCAATTTGCATCTGCCTCCGGAATAGAAATATTTTATGTCACCAACCGGGGCGAGAATGAAAGAGAAGGGACTTTAAAAAATTTACAAAAGTTCAATTTCCCCAATGCAAATAATGAACATTTATTATTGAAAGGAAATACTACCTCGAAGGAAGACAGAAAAAACATTATCGCAGAAACCCACACTATCGTTTTACTATTGGGCGACAACCTGAATGACTTTAGTTTTCTTTTTGAGAAAAAGAATTCTTCTGAAAGAAACAAAATAGCTGATTCTTTTTCTACTGATTTTGGAAATCATTTTATCGTATTACCAAATCCTGTTTATGGAGATTGGGAATCTTCCTTGTATCAATATCAACATTCTCTCAGCACGTCTCAAAAAGATTCTATCATAAGAGCATCGTTGAATCATTAAATTCACAATATCTTCTTCAAATAAAATAAAAAACTTCCACATGTTGTGCAGAAGTTTTAATCTTTTTAATCCTGGGGATTATAAATTTCAGGGTTAAACTTTCAAGGCCGTTTCGATGGCCTGGCTTTCATTAGGATTTATAATTTTTCAAGGCATTGAATCAAAAACAAGAAGTTGATTGATATCGGATCGTAACTGGTTTTCCTGGATTGGGAAAAAGATCTTTTCAAGGATTTGGATTTTTGATTAATGTTTTGTTGAACATCAATCAACTTCTGGAACAAAGATAAACACCTTGGAAGCCTTGCACAAGAGCGCAACTGCTCAATTTTACAGTTGTTGCATTTACTGATTATTACGTAATATAACGATTTGAATCAAACGTATATCTACGAATTTTCTTTATATTTATCGGTATTCCTAAATAGAACCAAACATTTTCTGTTTGTTAACTATACTTGAATCCATCAGTAAAATTGGTTTCATAAATAAAAAAACTTCTGCGGATTATTTGCAGAAGTTTCTTTAACGATTTAATTCCTGGGTTGTGTTTTTCAGAGTTTGAATTTCTATGTTTTCCCAGAGCAGGTTTTCACCTGGATATTATTCTTCAAAGGATTCAGATCAAAAAATAAGAAGTTGATTGATATCGGATTATTGGTTTTTCCCGGATTAAAGGAAATGATGTTTCAATGGATTTGGATTTCTGATTAATGTTTGTTGAACATCAATCAACTTCTGGAACAAAGATAGGTTCCTGTAAAAGGTTGTGCAAGAGCGAAACTGCCTCTTTTTACATCTATTGTAATTACGGTCATGACCGTAATTAAACGAATAACAGGACTCGTATAATTACGAAATATGCAAATGTAAATCCAGATTAAAAGTCGGTTTACTATAAACAGGAAGGATAAAAAAAATAAATCTTCTTCTAAAAATACCTGATTCAATTTATCTTCGTTTATATGTCGAAGTTTTTAATCACAGGTTTAGGAAATCCGGGAAATGAATATGCACATACAAGACACAATATCGGATTTGATGTTATCACCGCGTTCGCTTTGAAGCACAAAGCTTTTTTTCAATCGTCAAGATTGGCAGAAGTTGCCGAAATAAAATTTAAAGGGAAAATATTCGTTTGTATTAAACCATCAACATTTATGAACCTCAGTGGAAGAGCTGTAAAGTATTGGTTAGATAAAGAAAAAGTATCCATAGAGAATTCATTAACAATTGTTGATGACCTGGCGCTCCCTATCAACAAACTCAGGCTGCGAAAAGGAGGCAGCGACGCAGGACATAACGGGCTACGGGATATACAAAATATTTTGGGAACAGATGAATATCCGAAGCTAAGATTTGGAATTGGGAACCATTATCCAAAAGGAGCGCAAATAGATTTCGTATTGCAGCATTTTTTACCGGAAGAGACACTCATCATTGAAAAGAAAATTGAGAAAAGTATCGAGGTGATAGAAGATTTTGCAACCATTGGAATTGACAGAACTATGAATATTATAAATAATTTAAAATTCTAATTTTTTCATAGATAAATCCTTTTTTAAATTTGTTTTTTATATTTTCGCAATCGCTTTAGATAGCTTTGATTAAACTGATAAAAATGAAAATATTCTGTATTGGACGAAATTATGCTGAGCATGCTAAAGAATTAGGTAATGCAATCCCTGATGAACCAATCATTTTTATGAAGCCTAAGAGTGCGCTACTGCAAGGTCATACTCCATTTTATTATCCGGAATTTACAAATGATCTTCATTATGAAGCAGAATTGGTAATTCGGATTAGCAAAAATGGAAAATACATCCAGGAAAAACACGCATCAAATTATTACAATGCTGTTTCAGTTGGCATCGACTTTACTGCGCGAGATATTCAGCAACATCTGAAAGAGAATGGCTTGCCATGGGAGAAAGCAAAAGCATTCGATAATTCAGCAGCCGTTGGAAAATTCATTGAAATAACCCCTGCGATGGATAAAAATAAAATTAATTTCTCTTTATCGAAAAACAAGGAAGTCGTTCAACAGGCAATCTCAAGTTCAATGATTTTTTCCATTGATCAGATTATTTCCCGCATTTCCAATTACTTTTCGATAAACATTGGAGATCTTATTTTTACTGGCACTCCTGCCGGAACAGGAGAATGTATCGTTGGAGATTTGCTCGAATGTTTTTTTGAAAAAGAACAAGTACTTTCTCTAGAAATTAAATAATCCTGGGCTTTCTGTATCGTTCTATAACATTTTAAAAAAAGAATAACGAACGGCTTTCTGTCAAACTTTTGATTGTAATTGTAGAAAATCAAAACCAGTTCAAAAACTATTTTAGCTGAAAGTTTCCCTGATTTTTTCCCAAAATGTTTTATCATTTTTATCGGGCTTCGGTTTGAAATTTTCACTTACCTGCAAATTTTCCAAAGTGGCTTTTTCTGATTCTGATACGTTTTGTGGAGTCCAAACATTTATCTGAATCAACTGATCACCCCTCTCATGAGTATTGATAGAAGGAAATCCTTTTCCTTTTAACCTAAAGATTTTTCCACTTTGTGTTCCTGCCGGAATTTTTATTTTGGCCCGGCCATCAATTGTTGGAACTTCTGTTTGTGTTCCAAAAACAGCATCCGGAAATGATACATAAAGATCGAAAGCTACATTTAAACCTTCGCGCTGCAAAAATGCATGAGCTTCTTCTTCTATCAGGATTACCAGGTCGCCAGGTCCACCACCGCGTTCTCCCATGTTCCCTTTTCCGGTCATGCTTAATTGCATTCCCTCCTGCACACCAGCTGGTATTTCCAGCGTAACCATTTCTTCTCCATACACCCTTCCTTCGCCTTTACAAACCGTACATTTATTGGTGATAACCGTCCCTTCGCCATTACAATCAGGACAAGTTGTTACCGTCTGCATCTGACCCAAAAAAGTATTTTGAACCCTGCGGACTTGCCCATTCCCCCCGCATGTTCTGCAGGTTTGAGAACTATTTTTGTCTTTCGCGCCACTACCTCCACAGGTATTGCAGGAAACATATTTTTTTACTCTAATCGTTTTAGTAGCTCCTTTCGCAATCTCTTCATAATTCACTTTAATTCTTACCCTCAGATTATTTCCACGTACTCCCCGACTTCTTCTGGATCCGCCACTTCTTGAACCGCCACTGAAAAAGCTCCCAAACATATCATCGCCAAAAATATCTCCGAACTGACTAAAAATATCATCCATATTCATTCCCTGTCCCGAAAAACCGCCACCTCCGCGCCCATGGCTGAATGCATTATGCCCAAACCGGTCATATTGTGCCCGTTTATCCGAATCACTCAGAATTTCATATGCTTCAGCAGCTTCTTTGAACTTATCTTCCGCAGACTTATCTCCAGGGTTTCTGTCCGGATGAAATTTCATCGCTACTTTTCTGTATGCTTTTTTGATCTCATCTGCGGTTGAATTTTTACTAACACCGAGAATTTCGTAGAAGTCTCTTTTGGTTGACATTGTATTGGCCATAATATTTTTTGCAAGCTGCTTTCTGAACTATTTGCAGTTACTTTTTTAAAATTATATTTTCAGTTAAATCATTTACCTACTACAACTTTGGCAAACCGAATCAGTTTATCGTTCAGGTAATATCCTTTTTGTAATTCTGCAACCACTTTTCCTTTCAATTTTTTATCATCAACATGTATTTCGGTAACAGCTTCGTCTTTTTCGACATCAAAATCTGTATGAATTGTATCAATACTTTTTAATCCTTTTGATTGTAAATTTTTTCTAAATTTATCAAACACCAACAACACGCCCTCTTTCAATGCCTTTTCCACTTCGCTTTCTTTCAATTGTAGTTCCGCTCTGTCCATATCATCTAAGACATCCAGCATCGAAACAATCACTTCCTTTCCGGCTGTCTGCCTAAGTTCTATCGCTTCTTTCGAAGTCCGTCTCTTATAATTGTCAAATTCTGCGAAAAGCCGGATATATTTTTCCTTTTGCTCTGCTAATTCCTGCTGTAATTTTCGGGTTTCCTCAAGTTCTTTACTTTCCTCATCCTCCTTTTTCGGAATATCCTGATCTAAACTTTCAGTCTTCTCATCAATTGAAAGATCTTCAGCACCAACAGGCTCTTTAGATTCATTTTCTTGCATGTCTTATTAATTTTTCTGTTACAAAATTGGCTGCAAAGGTAGTACAGACAAACTTTTTGCCAACATTAAAAATTGGGACAAAATGGCACGAAAGATTAAAGAAAATGGAAGGCGTTAAAAAGATTATTTAGTCACCTGAAATTTACCAGACTCAACGATTGAACCTTGTTGATCACGAAGCTGAAAAACATAAACACCACGGTAAAAACCAGATAGTGAAACGGTTATTTTCTGATCGTTTACTTTGATATCTTCAATTTTCTTTCCGATGAAATTAAATATCACTAAAGTATAAGAATTATCATAACTTTTAGAAAATTCAAAATTAATAAAATTAACCGCTGGATTTGGGTAAAATTTGATCGTTTTTACCGCATCCGTCACGACATGGACCGGCGTGACCTGCGCATTGGCGTTAAATTGGAAGCCTGCAAGAACTAAGAATATGTATAAAAATCTTTTCAATGCTGCAAAAGTATTTAATATAAACTGAACAACAATTTTCGAGCCTTTTATCTTTTTAAAAATATCTCACAAAAAGTTACAATCCTTAATTGATATAAAACGTTATAAAGATTCTAAAATTGTTATTGTGGAATTCTTATGACTTAAAAGAGGTGTTAAATTGCATCGTATAGAATGACTAAAAGAACAAAGAAAAAGTTAACTAATTGTTCGTTTACTGCCAATGACGCTTTTTGTAAAAAAGTTATTCCTTAACAAAATAATTATTGGATTTTCTGGAATATGCGGCTCCACCTTATTCCTGAATTACCATAACTAAACCAAATCATAGATGCCTTACCTACAATGTGGTCTTCCGGAACATATCCCCAATAGCGACTGTCCAAAGAGTTATGGCGGTTATCACCCATCATCCAATAATAATTCATTTTGAAAGTATAAGTAGTCGCGGGTTGATCATTAATAAAATATTTACCGTTTTTTTCTTCAAACTTATTTGCTTCATACGTATCGATACACCGACGGTAACGCCGGATATTTTCAGCAGTTAATTTGATGGTAGCACCTTTTTTAGGAATCCAGATCGGACCATAATCATCTACAGACCAGCCATTACCAGCTTCATAAGGAAAAACAAAAGGACTTCTATCATAATTGGCAAGTGGCATTTGCTCAATATTTTTTACTGTTGGAAACATTTTTAATTGTACCCGCTCTGCATCGCTCATTCCTATCTGGTATGAATTAGTTCCAAGCATCATAACCTGGTTTTTGTTAGGATCTTCCGAATCCTGAATTCCAATAGTACTCAATTGTTCTGGGTCCAACGGAGCTGAAGTGTTTACTATGTAATTGAACTCGTGATATTCCGGTAAGTTTTGGGCAACTCCATCAATATAAACAACGCGGTTTTTTATTTGCAAGGTATCGCCGGCAATAGCCACACATCTTTTTATAAAATTTTCCCGTTTATCTACAGGCCGGGTTATTATCAGATCGCCATATTGATCCAATACACGTTGCCTGGCTTCTGGCTCAGAAACATGGTCTGCCAGCATCCTGCCCTGGATTTCCTGATAATAAGTAATCTGCGAACCATGTTGATAATCGTTGATCAATGTATCATTTACCGGGAAATTAAAAACCACTACATCTTCTCTTTTCACCGGGCTCGGAAACCATCTCTT
>JBDTKF010000021.1:0-11019 GCA_039935455.1 Ginsengibacter sp. | reverse complement strand
AAACTCAACGCCTGATTTTTTTGTCAGTGGGTTGGAATAAAAATCCCGCTAAAAGTTAATTTACTGATTGGGATATATTGGTTGCAATCGTTCTTAGAGAAAGATTTATTTGTTTGGTTGAGATAGTATCTTTTTTGAATAACAAAAATTTAGAAGTCCCGTTTCGTAATAAATCATGAGATTTAGGTTATGATTTATTATGAAAGAAGCGTTTCCTGAAAATGGGAACGAAATATGTTATTAGAATTTTAAGAAAATTTTCAGACAAACTTTTTCAAATTATTATACCTGGATCAGAAGATATGATTATGAAATATTTTCATGAAAACAATCTCTTTTATTAATGACATCACTTAAACTTATCCATGAATATTTTCATAAAATGCCTTTTACTTGTTGGACTTTTTTCGTGCAATAATAAAACCGGAAACAAAGCAAAAGATCCGGTTATTGTGCAATTGCCTCCCATAGAATCAGGCGTCACAGTAAACGAAAATACGGTTGTTTCCAAATTCGTTTATGATCTCAAAAGCCCGGATCAGTCCTGGAAATTACCGAAAGAATTGGCAGAAGTTTCAGGAAACGCCTGGGTAGACCAGAATCATTTGATCCTGATTGAAGACTTACATCCAAATCTGTATTTGATAAAAACGGATGATAAAACCGCAACTTTAGAAAAAACTATCTCATTTCAAAAAGACCAAAAAGATAAATTCGATATAGAAGACGTCACCATGATAGGACAGGTTGTTTACGCCTTATGGAGCCATGGGACTTTGTTTAGAATAAATGACTGGAACACGAAACCCGATGTTGAAGAGATGCCTACTTCATTATCGAAAGCAAATAATACGGAAGGCGTTTGTTATGATCCGGTCACTAAAAATTTACTAATTGCATGCAAAGGCGAATCGGGCATTGCGGATGCAAAAAAATCTACAAAAGCGGTGTATAAATTTGATCCTATTACAAAAAAACTAGACCAAAAACCTTTCCTGGTTATAAATAAAAAAGATTTTGAGAAACTGGCGAATGATAAAATCAGTTTCAATCCTTCTGCAATAGCAGTCCATCCGATTACTCATGAAATTTATCTGCTGTCAACCCTGGATAATAAGTGCATGGCGGTTTACAACAGAAATGGACAACTGGTTTCTTTTCAATTTATTGATGCAGAGTTGATGCCCCAACCTGAAGGAATTTGTTTTTCACCTGAAGGGAAACTATACATTTCCTCAGAAGGGAAAAAGGGTAATCCCGGAAATCTTTTTGCGTTTGATGTGAAATAAATTATAGTTTTTGATGTGGTCATCATTCCAATATCAAATTTCAATTTTAAAAAAAATGAAAAAAATACTCTTTTTATTATTATTGCCTGCATTTTCTTTTGCACAAAAAGATTACGACATTATCGGCATCTCTGTAAATTCTACAATGCAAAATTTGATTTCTCCATTTAAAATTATCAAATCAAAAATGAGGATCAGCGTAAAGGACAGCCTTTTTATTACGGAACACGATGGTAAAAGTGATTCAGTTAAAATTACAAAAAAAGTAAGTGATCATTATTTCGAAATCAGCGATGGGCTCCAGCATAGCATTGTTACTATTGGTGAATTTAAATCCAAAAAATATTCAGGTTTTATTACTGTCCAGTCGGATAAGTTCGTTACAAGTCTTTATTTCAAATAAATCAATTCTTGATATTCCTTTTATAATAATCCTAAGTTTTCATGCCATGTAGGACCTTTATAATAAAGGGCAATTTCAATTCCACAGTCGTTCGATTAAGACCTTTTACAAAAAATGCGTATACACCGGAAGTGCAATTTTTATTCTACATTTGTTCGATCAAAAGCATATTTGGAGGGATTATGTCGTCGTCTCTTCACGAATTAAAATATGTCGGTATTTATTGAAGATGCCATTTTTAGTAACAAAACCGAGGTATCGATTCCTCTCATCGGTTACCGGCAAGATGCGGGTGTCCTGGCTGTCCATTATTTGCATTACCTCGTACATAGAAGTATTTATATTGACGATTTTGTCCGGGGGCAGGGCAATTTCCTTCAAAGCGCGGTTCTGATCTTCAGGATCTTTACTTAAAAGTAGATCGAGCAATTGATCGCTATGTAAAATCCCGGTGAGCTCACCTTCGGGGGTGACCAACGGAAATATATTTCTGGTAGTATGAATAATATCGGTACTTCTGCTACGCGGCGTATCATCCGGATGCAAAATCACGAAATCTTTTTCCAGCAGATATTTCAATTTAATTCTTTTCAAAACGCGGTGGTCTTTGTCCTGTTGTGAGATTAGATTTCCCTGCGAGGCAAGTCCCATTGTGTAAATAGAATATTTTAAGACGGTCTTATTGATAAAATATGAAATAGCCGATACAATCATTAACGGAACCATTAAGACGTATCCACCGGTAATTTCCGCGGCAAGAAAAACCCCGGTTAACGGGGCATGCATTACACCACTTATTGAAGCAGCCATTCCGGCGATGATGAAATTGGTAATGTTCAGATGTACCATGCCTGTTAGATTAAGTCCGAAGGCAAAAGCAAAACCGAACAATCCTCCCACCACCACACTGGGTCCAAACATTCCGCCATTGCCACCACTGCCCATAGTTATGATACAGGCGAACGTTTTTCCGATGAACGAAATAATTGCGAATAACAACAATGCCCAACCAATGCCCTGGAATTTTGAAAACAAACTATTTGCGAGCAGCGATTGATAATTGCCATCTAACAGATTTTGAATGGTGATATAACCTTCTCCGTATAGTGCGGGCAGAAATGCAATCATGATTCCTAACGTTATTCCACCGATCCAAACCTTCTTGTATGTATTCTTCATTTTGCCAAACACAGCAAACAGATAAGAATTTAAACGGCTAAAGTAAATGGAATAGATACCGATGATCGCGCCGAGAATTATATAATACCAAAATGCGTCCGTAACCCAGCCTTTGGTTACCAAAACAAATAAGGGTTCTTTGTAGATGATCTGTGATATGACCGACGAGATCGCAGAAGAGATCAATAAAGGGATGACTGCAGGAATAGAAAATTCAGGCAAAATCACTTCTATGGCGAAGATCATTCCTGCGATGGGACTGTTGAAGGCGCCTGATATACCGGCTGCAGCTCCGCATCCCAACAATAATGTAGTTTCGCGATAGTTCAACCCAAAAAAGCGTCCGAAATTAGAACCGATGGCAGCTCCGCTTGCTACTGCAGGCGCTTCCAATCCGGCAGAACCGCCGAGTCCAACAGTGAGTGCGCTGGAAATAACCTGGCTATAAGTATTATGGAAATCCAGCTTGCTGGAATTTCGTGAAATGTTGAACAAAATTGCAGGAATTCCATGCTGAAATTTGCTATGGCGAATAAAAATACGGACATAAAGTACCGTAAGAAAAATACCAATAAGTGGGAAAAAAAAGTAGAGATAAAATTTATATTCCCAATGTAAATCGTTTTGAAGGAAATTAGCTACAGCATGCGTAAGCTCTTTCAATACAGAAGAAGTGACTCCTCCCAAGATTCCCACAACTGTGGCACCAATAATTAAAAAATTAGAATTGGAGATTCTTTGTTTGCGCCATTGATTGATACGATAGATATGTTTTAGTAGCTTTTCGTACATTTTGAACCTGGCGATCAATTATTTAATGAAGGGCGAAGGTAAATACAAAAAAAATAGCGGACAATTTGATCCTGAGTTGAAATAAACTTTTTATTCGAAGTTCTCACGCAATTCGAAGTGCTCCGGTGATTTTTTTAAGATTTTCGAAAAGAATTGATCTTTCTCCTGGCTTCCCTTTTATTCTTTTAATTCACCGCTATTCCCATCCTCAGGATTTATTTTTTCTACCCATTTACGAATTTTGGTAAAAGGTAATTTCAACAAATATACTGAGGTCAGTTCTTTTTCATCAGCATAAACCGGCACACCCGTCACAATTTCATTTTGAGGTACATTCAACTTTATAGTCTTGTGCAGCCTGTCCCAAAAAGAAAAGATGATGGAATAATTACTATCGGTTTCTCTTTTTTTCATGCTGTGATGAATGCCGTGCATCCTTGGTGTAACTAAAATTTTATTTAAAGCCTTTTCAAAACGAAACGGAAGTTTCATGTTGCTGTGTTGAAACTGGTTGGATGCATCAAAAGCAATTTCATATATAAGTACCATCAAAGGGGAAATGCCTATTAAAAGAACAGCGGCTCCGCGAAAGATAACGGAGCCAATAAATTCACCGAAATGAAAACGGAAAGCAGTGGTAATATCCAGGTCAAGATCGGAGTGATGCACCAGGTGAAATCTCCACATCAACGGCATCTTATGCAGCACGATATGCCAGAGATAATTGGTGTAATCCAGCAGTAGAAATGCGATCGTTGCTTGTAGCCATGCGGGTGCATCGTACCAATAATTTATCCCAAAATGCCATTGAATGTTTTTGTATGCCAGCCACACGATGGCCGGAATGAATAAAAGCCGAAGCAGTACCAGAGAAGGAATAGAAACCAAAAAGTTAATAATGATTCTTTTCCAACGGCTTTGCACTCTCTTTCTTAATTGAAATTTTGTTTCCAGAATAAAAAGAATGATAAAAAGGGCCATTAATATTACTGCGCCATAAGTATCAAAAATTGTTTTAGTCATCTTCCTTAATTTTTACCTTTTATAAAAAGGATTTTCCGGCGGAATGTTTGGTACGTCATCTTTATCTTCAACATTATTTATATAAATAGAAATAAAAAACAGGAAATAAGTTGGTTTACTATTAATGATTTTTTGTTTTTCTTTTTATCTTTTTTACCGTGGAATAAATTCCATAAGTAATCATCAATCCAATAAAAATATACACCCAAACCGGGATATTTTTACCAACTATTATGATGTATATATAAGAAGAAATAAAAAAGAAGCCTGCCAACAAACCCGGAAAAACGAATGGCTTTTTCTTTTTTATATTTTTAATCATCCAATACAGAGAGATGAAAAAAAACGGAATAGCGCTTATATAGATGATGCCAAAGATGTAAGGATTTACATTGTATTTTTCGCCAAGACTTAAAAACCATTCCTTAAATATTTCCCACCATTCCATCAGCTAAAGATTTTAAAAGCGATGTGTAATAATTTTTTAATGCTGTTTGTCAAACTTCCTTCTTTGTGTTTTAGAATCAATTGTTGATTGATGCGTGATGCCACAGGATACGCGTAAATTTTATTGAAAATAGAATTAATGGATAGTTTGCTTGTGTTTGCCATCACCAATTCCTGGATCAGTTCTCCTGCATGTGGCGCTACCATGGTGCCTCCTAATATTTTTTCTTTTCTAAATAAACCGCCTTTGCTGATGTACAGAATCATTTTGCCATATTGATAATTATCTACAACAGCGCGGTCGTCATCCGTAAAACTCTGTTCTAATTTTTTATAAGAAATGCTTCTCTCTTTTAATTGCTTTTCATTCAGCCCGAAAGCTGCCAGTTCAGGATCAGTAAAAGTAACCCACGACATATGATCATCGTTCAGTTTCTTATTCAATGGCGAAAAGAAATTGTTTAATAAAATACGTGCCTGGAATTCCGCGGCATGTGAAAATTGAAGATCACCCGCCACATCCCCACAAACAAAAATATTTTTATTTGACGTGCGTAAATATTTATCTACTACAATTTTGTTTTTGTTTACCTGTATCCCGGCATTGTTCAATTGCAATGGTTCCAGATCAAGTTCCCTGCCAATGCCCACGAATACCGCATCAAATTGGATGTTTGTTGTTTCATCATTTTTGTATTTTATCAGGGCTTCATTGGCAGAAATGAACGAATCCACTTTTGCATTGAAGAAGAAAATAATCCCTTCCTGTTTCAATTGTTGTAGAAGAATTTCTGTTACTGAACTGTCATCATGCTCCAGAATCCGCTCTGCATATTGAACTACGGTTACCTTACTTCCGAGGCGATTCATTGCCTGTGCTATTTCAATGCCGATAGGTCCGCCACCAACCACCAGCAATCTCTCAGGCATTTGAGAAATGTGAAAGATACTTTCGTTGTCATAATAGATTATCTTTTCAACTCCGGGCACTTTCAACGACCGCGGCCTGGAGCCTGTGGCAATTACAATTTTTTTTGCGGTATATTTTTCCCCGTTCACTTCAACTTCATTTTTTCCTGTGAATGTTCCTTCGCCCAATGCTACATCAACTCCCTGCTCTTCTAACCAGGCTGCATTCTCATGTTCACGGATGATTTCCTGCTTTTGATAAATATAATCCATTGCTTTTTTTATGTCTGCTTTGCCGGTAACTTTTAAACCGAAATGCGCAGCCAATGTAGCCTGATGGGCAATTCTGGAAACATGGATGAAAGCTTTGCTGGGCACACATCCGTCATTTAAACATTCGCCTCCAATATTTTTATCCGTTTTTGAAATCATCAACACGCTGAAACCAGCTTTGGCCATAAATAGCCCAACGCTTAATCCACCGGAGCCGGCTCCAATAATTATAATTTCATAAGATTTATCCAAAATGTTTTTTTAATTAATGAAACTTTTATAATCTACTTTCCTGTTTTTCTTTCGACAACAAATTAAAGTAATTTGAGGAAACGCATTCCCTTATCTTTATGAAGACCTTTAGCATCCTGAAATAGAGAGATGCACCTCTTATTCAAAAATTATTATCAATAAAATTTAAGTCATGAAAAGTTCTTTAACTACAGGTTTTATTGGTGGATGCCTTGGCGCCATCATTTTAGTAATTATTATGTACATCATGAAAGGCGCCGGTTTGGGCAATCCCGGATTTTTAGATATGTACCAGGCGAAATTCGGCACTCATTCAGGCGCTGATGAATTTTTAGCAGCGATTCTTTTCATCATTAGTGGAGGAATCTGGGGCGCAGTTTTCTCCTGGATGATTAAAGATCCTACAATTTTAAAAGGAATTTTATTTGGCTTTTTACCAACGTTATGGCTTTGGATTGTAGTGAATTCAGTAATTGGAAAGCCATTATTCAATGGCTTTCATTTGAAAGGAATCATTCTTCCACTTATTTTCAATATGGTGATCTGGGGCAGCGTAATTGGATGGTACACTTCAAGGAAAGTAAGAAAAGTCGTTGTGTAAGGTTCTTCTTTGATTCAAAGATTGAAAGAAACTTTTTCTATCGTTAAGTGTAATTCACTTTTCAAGATGTACCACTCTTTGCGGTAAGGGGATATCAATATTATTATTATTAAATTCTTCAAATATTTTTGTTCGGATTTCACTTTTGATATTCTCCACACCATACACATCTTCTGACCAGAAATAAATTGAAAAAAGTAAATACGAATCCCCGAAATCCTCAAAGCGTACGAATGGAGTGGGCGACGTTAAAGCGCCGGGTTGATTGTCAATAATTTTTTGTAAAAGCGTTTTAACCAAATTTATATCTGAAGTATAACCTACACCTACCGACACCTTAAAACGTGAGGCCACAGCAGTGTACGTCCAGTTAATGATCGAATTTTTGGTGAGTAGGGAATTGGGTAAAATAATGTATTTATCGTCGCGACCAAGGACCGTGGTAGTTCTAAGATTGATGTCCGAAACACGACATAAAAGGCCATCAACTTCCACAATGTCATTTATCTTTATTTTGGATTCTACCAATAAAATAATTCCTGAAATAAAATCGCTGAAAATATTTTGCAAGCCAAGACCAATACCCACCAAAAGTGCGGCGGCACCTCCAAGTAATAAGGTAAAATTAAAACCCAGGATTTGGAAAGCAGCAATAATTGAGAACACGATGACTACATACTTTACCAAATTATAAACCGCATACTTTTTTGAAACTTCAATTCTGGAAGCACTATCAATGCTTTTCTTTGTGAGCCATAGAATAATTTTTATGACAATGAAGAGTAAAACCACCAGCAGAATTGAAATGACCTTCAACTGGTATTTATCGAATTGGAAGATTGTATAATCAAAAAATTCTTTCATTTGTCTTCATTTTTTTTGTCCCTGGTTAAGTTGATATTGAAGCCCGGAGCTTTATAATCTTCAGGTATATATTGTTCAGGGATTGTGGTGGTATTACCATCGCGTTCAGATCTGTAGTGTGGCGACATAATCTCAATCCCTTTTTCATTGCACACATCCTGTATATTCTGAAACAGCATGGAATAAATATCTGACTGCTTGTTGGCCTCTCTGATATAGGCATTGATCTGGTAGGACACATAAAAATCTTCCAACCCGGTTTGTAACACAAAAGGTTTAGGATCATGTAACACATACTCGGTACGTATTGCAGCCTCAATCAAAGCTTCATACATTTTTTTCCAGGGAACATCATATCCGATAGTAACCGTTGCATTTAAGATTAAACCAAGACCTGGCGCATCACTGCTATAATTAATCGTATGACTATTCATGACGGTGGAATTGGGTATAGAAATAATTTCGTTTTTTATGGTTCGGATCCTGGTTACCAGCAATGACTTCTCGATTACATCACCAGTTATCTCAGCTATTTTTACGCGGTCTCCTATTTTAAACAAGCGCATATAAGTAAGAATTAGTCCCGATATGATGTTGGACAAAGAGCCTGCAGATCCAAATGTGAAAAGGAAACCAAGAAAGACCGAAACTCCCTGGAAGACAGGAGAACCGCTACCGGGCAGGTAAGGATAAATAACGACCACCATGAAAGCGAAAACCAAAACCCTAACTATCTGGTAGGTAGGATTAGCCCAATCCGGGAAAAAACCAGGAATTTTTAATTGGCCATTTTGAATTTCATCTTTTATATACCGGATGCCTCTGTTAATATATTTGAATACAATAATAATTATGATAATCGTAATTAAGTTGGGCAAAAAATCCCAAAATGCATTGGCTATTTTTTTTAAGGGATTCAAAATATATCCAAAAAGAATTCCGGTAAAATTTTCAGTCCAGGGAAAAATGCCAAACAATATAGGCAGTGCTATATAAATTACAAGGACAATAAATAACCATTTTAGTACATTGTTTATTTTAATAAAAAAATTCACTTCTTTCACTGAATCCAGTAGGGTATAGCTTTTTATCCGAATGCCTTTTATCAATTTGTCGCGCTGTTTTCTTATTTTTACTCTTGTCCATCTGAAAAGTTTGCTTATATATTTTATTGCAAGAATGACGAGTGCAATTACCAATAAGGCCAATGCTATCTCTTTTGCAAGTGTTCTAAAACTAGTAGCCTTCTTATATTTCATTACCTCGTTGCCAATTATTTTTTTATAATTTTCGGCCAATTCATCGCGGGATGTATTATTCCATAGCGCATCATTATCAGAAACACTTAATAGAATATTATTCTTGAAACTCAGGTCGGTAGTGCTTTCTGAGTGTGATAGATGAATTGAATCTGATGTAAATCTGTAGTGGTCGGCCAATTTTTTTATTCTTTCGTTGATGGCCACGGATCTTTCTTCTGCTGAAAAACTACCCGACTTGCTATAAATATAAAAAAGTGTGTCATTAAAAAAACCCAATACAGGATGGGCTTTGGCGGTAAGACGTAAGGAATCAATTTGCTTTTTCTTTTCTGCGAACCGCACCGCCTCTTTATTTCTGATTTCCTGTAATTGTTTTTCCAGATCCTGTTTCTTTAAATTATCGGTTGTTTTTAAAGAGTTGATTTCTTTTTGAAGATTTGCTTTTGTGATGGAATCGGCAATACGCAAATTTTCAATCTCTTCCTGCTTTTTATTGAATTTTTGGAGAATAATGGTATTTAAAGAATCATTATTTCTATTGATAATGTCTTTCTTTTGTGATTGCCCGGTGGTGTCTTTTTTTTGGCCATACGAATTTTGCATTCCAAAAATCAGAAGCGCAATAATGGATATTATCGAAAATATTTTTTTCATTTTTAATTAAAGGGCTCCTTTGGGTTTATTTTTTTCAATTTTATTTAACCACCATTTTTTGTTGTAAAGAGGCGCAGCATTTATTTTCAAGGTATGTTAAATATCTGCATAAAGATAGTATTAACCATCTTTAATAAGCATCGGTTTTCTTACTGAAAACAAATATACTATCCAGGGATTCGCTTCTAATTAAATGGAAATTGTTTTCCATTGATTTGTTCCCGACTTATTTTGAAAGAGAAATCCAGGTCAGCAGCATAAGAAAAAGTACAACAGAGGTTATAATTATAGTTTGTTTTTGCGAATGAGTTTCTTGTGTAGTTTCAATAGCTTGTCCTGCGAACAACCCAAATAATATAAAAGCCATATCCTAAAAAAGATTGCCTGCATCCTGTAGATTCCATTATTCAGATATTTCCTTGCTGATGTAATCACGGCTCCATTCATCACCTTAAACTTTCCGTGTTTTTTGATTCGATGAATGATCTCCTGGTCTTCCATCATTAAAAGGCTTTCATCAAAACAGCCGCATTTTTCAAAAACCTTTTTTGTTACAAACAAACTTTGATCACCAAAGCGCACCGCATTCACATCAAACCTGGTAAACCAGCAATTGGCTTTCAAAAACCAATGATTATAATCGAAAGCAAGCCTGAAACATCCGCTTACAAACTTTTTCTTTAAAGCATCAACAATATTTTTTGTAAAATCATTTGGAGGAATACTGTCTGCATGAAGAAAATAAAAAATTTCTTCTTTTGCTATGGAAGCGCCGTAGTTCATTTGTGATGCTCTTCCTTTCTTTGGGCTTACAACGACAGTTGCGCCTGCATTTGAAGCAAAGGACACTGTTTGGTCTGTGCTTTTTCCATCCGATATGATAATCTCTGAAATAAGGCTTTCGGTATCACTATTTTTTATTTCCCTTATTGTTTCAGCAATAATTTCTGCTTCATTAAAAGTGGGAATGATGATGCTGATCATTTTTTTCTAAGGTCGTAAGATTTTAAGATGAATCAAATCCTTTTCTTCATCAATATCGCAAAGCTCAGGCAATAAAAAATAAGACAA
>JBDTKF010000020.1:0-5698 GCA_039935455.1 Ginsengibacter sp. | reverse complement strand
GACATCCTCTGAATTCTTTAAAATTTAAGATTCTTTTTTCTCTTTTCCTTTTTCAGAAACTACTGCTTTTGCGCTTTTGGTTGTCGGCCTTGATTTGCCAAAAGAGCCCATGAAAATTTTACCTTTTTTTGTTTTTTTGTCTCCGCGTCCCATTTTAATTTTAATTTATTTTTATCTGAATAAATAACTGATCATAAAAAAAAGCAAGATACAATATTGCATCTTGCTTTTTCAAACTTTTACGAAAATCAGATCTTCGATGAGAGTTCTTTACCTGCTTTAAATTTGGCCACTTTTTTAGCCTTAATTTTGATAACAGCTCCAGTTTGAGGATTGCGACCATTACGGGCAGCCCTTTTGCTAACAGAAAAAGTTCCGAAACCTACGAGGGTAACTTTTCCACCACCTTTTAAGGTCTTGGTGACTGCTGTAGTAAAAGAGTCTAAAGCAGCATTAGCCTGGGTTTTTGTAACTCCTGCATCGTCGGCCATTTTGGCGATTAATTCAGCTTTGTTCATAATAATTTATTTGATTTTTTAAACAGTGACAAATATAGAAGGTTTTTCAATGCAATAAAATTTTTCTCTAAAAAATATTCCGGTTCAGATATGGTGTAACCCACGATTGGCAACGTTTTTGGCGTATAAGGTGGAATTTACTTGAACCTGGAACAGTGACATTTTATTTTGAAATCCAATAGCAACAAGGCTTTCAGCCAAACCTTAGGAAAGGCCGCGACTATAGAGGCTTTCTACCGGGAAGTAGTTTTACGATATATAAAAAATATGAACACTTATTGCACATTTTGAAGAAGCGTCCGAAATGACATCACTTGTTCGTTCCATTTCTCTTTATTTTTTTCCCGAAGCTGCAAAGCAAAATTTTCAAGGTAACGATCATAATCTTTTCTTGAATACGCATAGAATTGAATCACGAAAGTTTTTCCCTCATTTGTATCTTGTTCTAGCAATTCGTAAAAGCGATGATCATAAAAACATCCGGTTTCTATTATTTCAGGGATATGAGTTTCTTTTTGCCAGAGCATCCATTCGTCCAAAATTTTATTTTCCACGTTTACGGTGATATTATAGATCAGCATCTTTACAAATTTCTTACCCAAATATTTCTGTAACTGATCGGCAAACTTTTGTCTCCGTGTGCCTGTAATTTAATCGGGGAAGGTCCATGTTTTGTATAAGATGGATGACCGATGTACAAAGTTTTACCTTTCAACTCAACATTTTTTTGAATCAAAACGCCATTAAAAAACCCTGTAACTTTTGCTGGTGATATTACTGAGCCATCTTCATTGAAACGAGGCGCAGTCCATATTACGTCGTATGACTGCCACACACCGGGAGGAAAATTTGCATTCACCAAAGGAGGATACTGTTTATAAATACTTCCTGCCTGTCCATTTACATAAGTAGAACTATTGTATGAATCTAAAATTTGCATCTCATAACCATCATCACCTTTCCCGGTTCCCGCTAAAAAAATGCCACTGTTTCCGCGCGCTTGCCCGGAGCCTTCAATATTTTCAGGAATTCGCCATTCAATATGCAATTGGTAATCCATAAATTTTTCCTTCGTCTGAATATTTCCTGAATGTTTATTTACCGTCAGGATTCCATTATCTACAATCCAGTCGGCTTCTTTGGTTGTGTCATTTGTAAGAACCCAATTGGTTAAATCTTTTCCGTCAAATAAAGTAATCGCGTCAGAAGGTGCATCACCACAAGTTTTACCGGGTGTAACAACGGTTGGAACGGGAGAATAAATTTCGGTATCTTCAGGTTTCATATTTTTTTGGGCATCTACAAACCCAATGCCTGTAGCGATGCAAGCGATCGTAATAAATAATTTTTTGTTCATATTTTTTGTTTAAAGGTTACAATAAATTTTTGGCTTTTCTCAGATCATCCCTGTTTTGACCCTAAGCCGGTTGTTGCAATTACAAATTATCTTTTCAAATCTTTTTTGAATCAGGATAATTACAGAGGAAGAAATGTTTTCAGAACCTGGCTATCAGTTTGAAATTGAGTAGTCTTGGTGTTAACCGGTTTGGGATACTGAATGTGTCATTGTTAAAATCTTTTATTAATTGGTAAGAAATAATATTTGCGCGGTCAATCAGATTAAAAATCTCCAGACTTGTCCAAATATTTTTGAAACTTTTAAATGGTGAATGGCTCCGTCTTTCTGACTTTTCACTTAACAATAACGCGCTGAAACCTATATCCACCCTGATGTACGGCTCAAGAATAAGTGCATTTCTGTATTTCACACTGTTGGGAATATTATAACTCATATTGCTCCCGTAAATCATATTTAAATGTACTTTAAAATTTTTATTCGTGCTTAAGTAATCCTGTAAAAATAACCCCATCGTGATTAATCTGTCGCTAGGTCTTCGTATCCATCCAACATTTGTTCGTACACTATCTGCAACTATTTGGTCCTTAGTATTTGCGGAAATAATTTCTCCTTCAGCGTTTTTATAACTGTAATAAAAATCGTGATCAATGTTTTCTTTCGTCTGACTAATACCAATACTGAACCAGCTTTCAGCATCTTTAACCAATTCAGTAAAGATTCTTGTTTCAATTCCTGTGGCGTAAGCACGTGCATTATTTTCTCCAAAATAACGGATGCGAACATTATCAATATCATATGGATCAACATCGGATAATGATTTGTAATATGCTTCGGTTGTGATCCGCATTGGCCTGTTTGTATTAGATAAGTTATAGTCGAAACCAGCAACGTATTGTATACTTTTTTGGCTTTTTAATTCAGTATTTATTGACCCGTTATACTTCCTCATCTCGCGATAGAATGGAGGCTGGTCATATATTCCGGCCGATGCTTTGAAAATAATATCTCGTTTCCAATCTGGTTTATAACTGATTTGCGTCCTTGGGCTGATCAGGAATTCTTTGTTCAATGAGTTGTAATTGAACCGGACGCCTGCTTGTAAAGTTATTTGTGAGACCTTCTTCGATAAACGAATGTTATCCTGAACATAACCACTGTATTTATCGATCACAAGATTCGCATTTGATTTGAAAACCTGGTTCAGGATAATTTGGTTTGGGTTGAATGGCAATGAATATCCGGCACTATCCTGATATTCCCATTCGTTCAGATGATCGTTGATAATTGTGTGATCGATACCTGCACCCCATTGTATAAAATGTTTACCCAGATCGTAACTTCCTTTATGACTGAGGTTGTAAACCTGTATATTCAGTGAGTTTCGTGCATAATTCTGAAATACTCCAGCTCCGAGCGGATTGGTAATTTTACCAAAGTCAGGCTGAGTTTTATCAAAGTTTCTTTCGCCAAAAAGATAAGCACCTGTGATATCAAAATTTTCATTTTCTCTATCGCCGTAACGACTTACCATCCATTTTAATTTTACTTTTTCATTTATTTTTTGAATGATGCTTGCTCCGATTAAATTACTGTTGTAACTATCTTTTTCCTGACCTTCAAAAAATATATCAAGTCCAATATCTGCGGTAAATAAGGGAGAAAAAACTGCAGTAGATTTTTGTGCTGACTCAGGTTCAAATGAAAATCTGGAACTTGAAATTATTCCCAAAATTTCTAATTGAAGCTTTTTTGAAATCTGATAAGTAAGATAAGCTTGTAGATCAGTGGCCGAAGGAATATAATTTCCTTTCGTTTCCTGGCTACTCAATAAATTCCTGTTTGTTTTACTTCTCACTCCAAACAACCACGTTAATTTTTTATTCTTAGAAATATTTTCGAGATGTAATCCCTGTTCTAAAAGACTTATATAAGCAGATCCTGAAAACGATACGGGCTTCTTATAATGTATGTCCAAAACACTGCTAATCTTATCGCCATATTTCGATTGGAATCCTCCATTATAGAAGTCGATGCTTTTTACAAGTTCAGGATTGATAAAGCTTAATCCTTCCTGTTGCCCGTTCCGGACCAGGTATGGCCGGTATATTTCGAAATCATTTACATAGATTAAATTTTCATCGTAGTTTCCACCACGCACAGCATATTGAGATGTTAGCTCGTTGTTGCTTCCGGTTAAAGTTTTAATTAAACCCTCAACACCACTCACAGCACCTGGAAGCGCTGCTGCACTATTGGGATTTATTTTTATCAGGCCGGTTTCTTTTCTTTGTTTCTCGTCAGTAATTATAACAGTTTCAAGAGTTTTACTATTTCGTGTAAGCCGAAACGTTAGTTGTTCATTTTCGTCTTTGGTTAGATAAAATCTTTTTTGTTCTTCATGAAAACCTGCGTGGGAAAAAATTAAAGCAAATGCTTTTTCTGCAGGAACGTTAATTTGAAATTTTCCTGAATCAGTAGTGAGAACTCCATTTTCTTTCCCCAAAATAGTAACGCTTACTCCGGCAATAGGGGTTTCATTTTCATCAATGACTTTTCCTGAAACAGTAGCTGAATTTTTTTGCGCAAAAGAGGAAAGTGTTGCCAAAAGAAAAAAGATCAAAACCGTCAGTTTCATGGGATGAAGATAGAATTTTTATAAAATTACATTTATTATTTGCTTCCTTTTAGTTTTATTATTTTTGATATATGCAAAAGTGTTCTCTCCTAGTTTATATTTTTATTGGAATTTATTTTTGCAATTGTGTGATGCCTTCTCAGGACAAAAATGAGAAAGTAATCGATGCGATTTCTTATCATAAAGACACCTTTCATCTATTATGTCAATATTGGCAATTAGTTGATGCAGAACATCCGACTTTGAAAGATGTTTCATACACGAACAGCGACAGTATGTTGATCCAGCCGGGAATTGTTTTTATGGTCGATTCTTCCATTCTTGAAAATCCTGCAGGTGAAAAAACTTATGGAAAGTTTCACCTGAGTAGTAATAAAATTGAAGTAAATTTTGAGGATAAAAGGAAAGCGATTTATACAATCCGGCGTTTGAATAAAGATGAGTTGCTACTTGAAAGGATTGAAAATAAACATTCGTCAGAACTAATTTTCAAACCAACAAATACTTTTTGGGCGAAAGCAGATAAAAACCCATTTTCAAAACAAAATTATCAATGGAGCCAGAAACCAGTGAAACTTGAAAGCGATCAGGAAATTAGAACTCGTGTGAAAGATTTTATTTTGTTTTGCAAATATTATTTTGAAGGGTTTATAAATGGAGAGGCGCTCAAGATTGATTTTACCGGTATACCTTGTTGTTTAAATTGGTATCAGGGCGGGATCACAATCCAAAGTGAACATAAGCTTGATAAAAAATGGATGAATTGTTTTTTTTCAAGAGATCAGGCTTATGAAGCCAGGCAAATTTTGCAGGATGCCCTTACGAAAAAATATGACTGGAATGAAAAAGAGGCGAACTGGCTAAAGCAAACTACATCTGTGTTACAGCAGATTCATGATAAAATGTAAACACAATGAATTTTGTAAAATGTCCTCGTCATTTTTGATTACGTAGTAAGTTGATTGTAGTTCCATTCCCTCTGATAACGAAATTGGAAACACATTTATTTGTTTGCCTACTGGGTGGTTGTTTTACAAATAAGTTTTTACGATTTTAATTCCTTTAATTTTTGAATCGTCTCTTTCGGATTTTCTGAATTGAATATTGCACTCCCGGCGACCAAAATATCAGCACCGGCACCAATAATTTGTTTGGCATTTTTCAATGAAACGCCACCATCAACTT
>JBDTKF010000019.1:0-55228 GCA_039935455.1 Ginsengibacter sp. | reverse complement strand
GACTTCCTCACATCGCTATTTCCTTCACCTTATTCATCATCTGTACTCCATGAACGAGAGAAGCGCCGCCACGAATAGCACACGCCACATGCACCGCTTCCATCATCTGCGCTTCGCTCCAACCTTTTTCGTAGGCATCGCTGCTATAGGCATCAATGCAATAAGGACATTGCACTGCATGAGCAACCGCCAGCGCGATTAACGATTTTTCTCTTGCTGTCAATTCACTATCCTTAAAAACTTCTCCATAATAATCAAAAAATTTATCAGCTAAGTTTTTTTGAAACTCACCTATATTACCAAATTTCTTCAGGTCATCTGAATTGTAATACGAATTAGACATTAGAATGAATTTATTTAATTAAGAGGAATAATGCAAAAGTACCCCGATATTCAGCGGCAATATTTATTTATAAACCGAAATTAAAATTTATTGGATAAAATTGAATTTACAGTTTTGTTTAAAAACTAAACGTTGCGCTTCCAGAAGGGTACCCCTGCATCATCTTAAAACAAAAATGAAAAACACGCTATCCTTTTGAAAGCGCTTCCTGATAGGCTTTCTCTATTTCCACATTAGGTTCAGCAAGGCTCACTTTAGAAATAAGTTTTTTTGTTTTTGCATCGAAAAAATAAAGCATTCCGGTAGCGGGATTTTTTTCTACAAAATTGTAAATGCCTGCTTTTTCGAGCATGCCTTTTGACATGGCAGTAGATTTTTTGTCAGAAAGATCATTCATCACCATTTTCACTTCCTTGTTTTTCATTACCATCGGCATTACGTCTTTCATAAACCGGGGACCATTCGCCTGGCACACCGGGCACCACGATGCTTTGGTTAGTAACGCAATAACTTTAGGTTGGGCATTTTGAGCACTTGCGGCAAAAGAAAGGCCCATAACCAGTGCAACGGCACAAATTAATTGTTTCATTTTTTTGATTTAAATTTTTATAAATAAAATATATGATTGAACAGTCGTGATGTTTTTCAAAACCTGACAAAGTCGAAATAAATTGTAAAATCTTTTTGAATTGCAATTGTATTTGGAAAAAAAATTGAACAGATTTAATATCCTTGCAGGGTGAAATGAAAGAGATGAAGTTGGCAGTTGAACAAACTCTATATCTACAGGTAAACTTAAAATATTTCTAATAATCCAATATCGTTATTGTCATAAGCGGTTGCATCTAAATAGACCAGACGAACCGTCGAATAATTACTGTCGCTTTGAGCTGAAGATAATTATTTTTACTTCAGGCAATTATATTTTGTAGAATATTTTCTGAAAGAAAAGTAGTTGTAATTTCTTGGGAATGTTCCAAAATTTGAGGAATAGTTTTTTGATTTTCGTTGAGTAAGGAATAAACTAATTCTTCAACATTTTCTTTTGTGTTATAAACAGCCGCAATGCTTTCTTCAAGGATGAGGATTTTTAATCCACTGTCTTTCAAATTTCCCAACTCAGCTATCATCCAGCTTAGAGCATAAAAATAATTATCATTTACCAGGATGTGATGCGGTATGTCAGTGCCATCGGGCATTTTATTGAAAGGAGAGTTGATGATTTCCGGAGTGAGATATTTCAATAAAAATTCCGGAGGTACCTGGTTTGGCTTTAGTTGTATCAATCCATTTAATGCCTGCGGATAAATGCTCAGCCATCTCAATTCCCGTCTTAACTCATGTAAATCATCTTCAATACTGGTAAATTCGGGATTCTTTTTTTTATATTTTTTGATCACTTTTTTGATTTCATCATGATAGACATCGAGGATTGCGATTGTGTCATCCTTTTCATCAAGCCATTTTATTTCATCCAGTTCTTTATGGATTTTTGACATGCCGTTCCGGTGTTTTCCGATCCATTTTTCCTTCTTCAAATGATCATTTAACTCTTCTGTTTTCTCATCTGTTTTGCATTTTATATAATTGAGAATCGAAGTTGGTATGTTAGGACTTAAGAACTCTTTTTGAAAACCATCATAAAAATCTATCTCACCAAGGCGATCTTCAAAGTCTTTGAAAAGCTCGTTTAATTTTTTTAGTTTTTTGTGACTTTTAATTTTTTTATATAGTCTGCATAATGCTTCGAGCATAAAAAGCGGCTTGCGCATATTTTCTGTATAAAGAGTCCAGGCGGGATTGCTGGCTAATTCTGCCTTATTTAGTATGACCTCAATCTCATTGACATAGATTAAAAAACGGGCTTTACCAACGGGTATAGAATTTTTCATTTGCAATAAATTTTATGGAATGAATATACATCAAATGATTTGTATTTGTAAATATCTTCATTTCAAAAACAAGAATCTTCATTATTTGTTGGTTCACTGAAAATCTATGAAACATTGATAGAATCTTCAGTTATTCGCAGACTTCTTTTTTACAACACTCATTACTAAACTCAGTTTCGAGCGTAATATGTTGAATGTTCATTTCCTGCAAAGTATGCCGCAGTTGATTTTTGATTGTAGAAATTTCTGCATTATTTCTACATTGGTCAACTACTAAGTGCGCCGTCATGGCGTTTTCAGTTGTGCTCATGGCCCACACGTGAATATGATGAAGGTCTTTAATGCCGGTAATTTTTCCGGCCTTTTCTTTGACCGCGGCTAAATCAATGTTCTTTGGTACACCATCCAGTGTAAGCGCCAGGCTTTCTTTTAGTAAACCCCAGGTGCTCCATAAAATAACAATTACGATTAGAATACTTATCGCCGGATCAATCCAGAATAAGTGGGTATAATAAATGATAATTCCACCAACCATAATTCCAGCACTCACCAACGCATCGGCTAACATATGCAAATAAGCGCTTTTCACATTTAGATCATGTTCTTTATTTTTTAAGAATAAAACGGCCGTAATGTAGTTGATTACAATCCCAATCCCGGCCACAATGGCGATGGTTTTTCCGGGTAATTTTGGCGGATCCGAGATGCGTTGAAAGGCTTCATATGCGATGATAGCAATCGAAATCAGCAGGATCATCGCATTCAACAAAGCCGCTATGATCGTGGTTTTGCGATATCCGTAGGTGTATTTATTATTGGCTTTCACTTTCAACAAACGAAAAGCGAGTAATGATAATCCGAGACTTCCCACATCAGCGAGATTGTGACCGGCATCAGATAAAAGGGAAAGTGAATGGATCGAAAAACCAATTCCCGCTTCTATCACCACAAAAAGAAAATTCAACAAAATACCTATCACAAAAGCGCTGTTCACATTTGTAAGTACAGCCATTTGGCTATGATCATGATGTGAATGATTGTGTTCCATGTTGAAATGTGGTTTTGTAAAATTACGCTAATTGATTCATTGTCGAAATGGTAATGAATTCGTATTCGATCAGTAAACTGATAAATTTCGACTAATTAAAAAAAGAGGTTATTGCTTTTTTATAGTGATCATTATACGTTTGAGGAGTTGTAGTCTGAGTTTATAAAATACGAATCACAGAAATTTGTTGGTTTACTATTGAAGATTCTTGTTATTTTTTGCTGTATTTCCAGTTCATGGATTTGCCTTCAGAAAGCCATTTGATTGTTGTCGCAATTCTTTTATTGTGTGTACCTTCTGTTTTTGATTCCATGATCCAGGTCGTATATTCTCTTTTGTGAGAAGGGCTCAGATCATTAAATGTTGTGTATGCTATTTTGTTTAATGAAAGTTCTTTTTTCAGAGAATCAGGAATGATAACCTCTGTCTTATGGTCCATTTTTTTTCGCTCAGGCAGTTTTATACCTTCATCATTTAATCTCATCGCCTCTTTGATGCTGTTCAAAATCAACTGATCAGACGGAAGATCGGCGAGAGTGGTAAGTTTCCCCAAATGGCCCATAGAAGTAACATTTTTTTCTTTGAATGAATTCGCATCATTCATCAAAGAAGCCTTCCAAAAACTAAATGCACAATGTCTTTTGAAAGCAGCCATACTACACATAATTCCGTTATAATTAAAATGTGGAAAGCCCCATTTTATTGTTTCCTCTGCTTCGGGACATGCTGTATGAACCAAGGTTCTTAGATGATTTAAAATTGGCTTTGCAAAATCAGCGGAATCCGAGATGTACTTATCAATTCTTTTATCTTTCATGATCTGAAGATTTAAGTGCTCAAAATATGGATTTCGAAACAGGTAAAATTAAAAAAAAACCAATCAACAAATGTGAAAAACTTCAACATCAGTCCATTGGTTTGTTTGTAAAAAAATCTGAAATATTATAGTCTATCTTCCCTGACTCCAGCTTCTTGCTCTTCTGAAACCACTGTGTGAAGCAGGTTTCCGGTTCATTGGATTATTTGCAACAACGGGTGTTTGAACAAATTGCATGCTGCTTGCAAAAGGATGATCTTCCACAACAGGGATTGTAGTTTTGATTAATTTATGAATATCTCTTAAATAAGCTCTTTCCTCCATATCGCAAAAAGAAAGTGCAGATCCTGAATGTCCCGCACGTCCGGTACGGCCAATTCTATGCACATACGTTTCAGGAATATTTGGTAAATCGAAATTAATCACATGACTCAAATCGTCCACATCTATACCACGCGCAGCGATATCGGTTGCCACAAGTACACGAATCTTTCCTTCTTTGAAATTATTTAAAGCCTTTTGTCTTGCAGCCTGGGTCTTATTTCCATGAATTGCGTCTGCTTTTATATTAGCCCGGAATAGATCTTTGGCAATTTTATCTGCCCCATATTTTGTTCTCGTAAAAACAAGCGCATTTTGGATGGTCCCGTTCTTTAATAGATGTATCAGCAATTGTCTTTTATCATTTTTTTCTACCAGATAAATATGCTGATCAACATTTTCAGCAGTCGACGAAACTGCAGCTACTTCAACTCTTACCGGATTCGTCAGGATGGAAGCGGAAAGTTTAGTAATTTCTGAAGGCATGGTTGCAGAGAAAAATAAGGTTTGCCTCTTTTCAGGAAGAAGGGCGATAATTTTTCTGACATCATGAATGAATCCCATGTCCAACATGCGGTCGGCTTCATCCAAAACGAACATTTTAATACTTCTTAAGTTGATGAATTTTTGCGCAACGAGATCTAACAATCTTCCAGGTGTTGCGATCAGAATATCCACTCCACGACGCAATTCAGAAGTTTGATGAAATTGAGAGACGCCACCAAAAACTACGGTATGTCTTATTCCGGTAAATTTTCCATAAGCTTCGAAACTCTCATCGATCTGTATGGCGAGTTCCCGGGTGGGAGTGATAATCAACGCTTTTATGTTGTTATTATAAGCATCTTCTTTTTGTTGCAACATCAGGTTCTGTAGAATAGGTATTGCAAAGGCAGCGGTTTTTCCTGTGCCTGTTTGTGCACATCCTAAAAGATCTTTCCCGCGGAGAATATGAGGGATGGATTCTTCTTGTATGGGCGTAGGTTCTTTATAACCCTGGGCTTCGAGCGCCTTCAAAATGGGCGCTATTAAATGCAATTCTTTAAATGACAATTTTATGGTTTTAATGTAAATGATAACTTTCCTGAAACAAATAATTCCTGAAAGTTTGGTTCTTTTGTATGCTCAACGTCCTATGACTTGATGAGCTTTTGGTAAAGAGGATCCAGTCTGCTAAGAAGGAGAATAATTGCGCGAAGGTATAATTTTTCATTGATATTTCATTCGTCGATATTTTCAGCCTCATTTCGGGTTTCATTTTAACCAAACGAAAAAGACGGTATCTTTATTTGATTTATTATTAGATATGAGAAAAGACATACAAAAACGAACAATCATTGACGTCAGGAGGCCCGATGAATTTGCTAAAGAACATGCAGAAGGCAGCCTCAATATCCCTTTACTGGAAATACCGGAAAGATTGGATGAAATAAGAAAAATCAAATTACCAATCGTATTGGTTTGTGGTGGTGGAACCCGCCATGTAAAAGCATTTGAATTATTAAAATCTCATGGAATTGAATGTGAAAAGGGTGGAGGATGGAGAGATGTCGCCAAACAAAAATCCTGAAATCTCTTTTTCACATCCCAACAATGCCGGTCATTTTCTACAATATCAATTCAAGAATGAATTATTTTGATAACATCGAAATTCTTTCGAACACCAAATATCCCCATGCATTGAGATAAACAAACTTGCTGGTTTCGAAATTAATGTCGTCACCCCCAAATACATTGGAAAAAATACCTTTTACGTTTTTTACTTCGAAATTCAATCCTTCTCCTGAACAATTCAAAATTACCAGTACCTGGGCTGATTTATTTTTACGCAGGTAGGCAAACACGCGTGGATCATCGGGGTGCGAAATAATCTGGGTAAGCACGTTGGGATCGCCGGCGCGAAGCGATTTGTTGTTTGATTTGAGCGTAAGTAAAGTTTTGTAAAAAGAATGTAAATCCACGTTTTTATTCCATTCAATCTGATCTTTATCAAAAAATTTCAACCGCTTATTATTTGGAAGCTCCTGCCCGGAATAAATCAAAGGAATTCCATTCCAGGTGCATGAAAAAACCGCAAACAAATGAGCGGCATCACCGTATTTTTCATACTCGGTTCCATTCCAACTGTTTTCATCGTGATTGGAGGTGAAATAAAGCCGCAAAGCATTACATGGAAATTCGGTTACTGATTTATAAAGCACTGTAAGTAAACTCTGCAAATTCATTTTACCCTTGTAAAATTCTTCAGAAGCGTGCATCCACCGCCAGGTGTAAGTAGCGTCGAAAACCTGGTGGTATTCCGGCTTTTCACATTCGCCCAGCCAGAAAAGATGACTTTTCGTTTTTGAGATTTTCTTCTTGGCATAAATCCAAAA
Source organism: Ginsengibacter sp. (assembly GCA_039935455.1). Taxonomy (GTDB): domain Bacteria; phylum Bacteroidota; class Bacteroidia; order Chitinophagales; family Chitinophagaceae; genus Ginsengibacter. The sequence continues at coordinate 48,432 of JBDTKF010000019.1, read as the reverse complement.
CTCCAATGGTACGAGATGAGCCATATCACAACGGAAACCATCAATATTGAATTCTTTTATCCAAAACCTCAATACCTCCAGCATTCGTTTCCACACTTTGGGTTCGTGGTAATCTAGCTGAGTGACATCACTCCAGCCATGAGGATGGGTGAAATCATTATCTTCCCCGTGTACGAAAAATTCCGGATGATCTTTCACCCACAAATGGTCGTTGCCCGTATGATCCGCCACAAAATCCATCAATATTTTAAATCCCATCTCATGCGCTTGTTTTATCAAATCTTTGAATTCACCGGCGGTTCCAAATTCCGGGTTCACTGCTTCATAATCGCTTGCGGCATAATAACTTCCTAAAGTTCCAAGCCGCCCTTCTTTACTAATTTTTGTTATAGGCATGAACCATAAAACCTGAACACCCATGTCTTTTAGGCGTGGCAGGTGTTTTGCAAAAGCGTTGAAAGTCCCTTCCGGAGTGTATTGACGCACGTTCACTTCGTAGATATTCGTAGAATAGCTCCATTTGGGATGTGTATGATTAATTTTTTCAGTCATGAGTTTGATTAGTTAAAAAAAATAAAAATACTGATTATAAATCTTTTGAAGTAATTGCTTGAAATGTACTTTGTAACTTTGATATCCGAAATCAGAAGCACATGAAAAAATTTAATGTCCCGGTGATGTATAGAAGTGCGTTGATCACTGCCATAAAGAACCGGAGGAAGATAGAGGATAAGTTAAAGAAAGATTACACCCCAACTTTACTGGATTTTGGTGAAGTTCAAATATATCTTGCCCGACACTTTGGGTTTTGTTACGGTGTTGAAAATGCAATTGAGATTTCTTTCAAGACGGTTGAAGAGAACCCTGATAAAAAAATTTATTTACTGAGCGAGATGATTCACAATCCTCAGGTAAATGAAGACCTTCGAAACCGCGGTGTGAAATTTCTGATGGATACAAATGGCAATACCATTATTCCTTTTGAAAAGCTTTGTCCTGGAGATATTGTAATCGTTCCAGCCTTTGGAACCACTTTGCAAATTGAACAATCCTTGTTGAAGGCAGGAGTTGAAATAGAACAATTTAATACAACCTGTCCTTTTGTGGAAAAAGTATGGAACCGTGCCCAGGCGATTGCGAAAAATAATTATTCGGTGATCATTCATGGAAAACCCCAACATGAAGAAACACGGGCGACGTTCAGTCACAGTGCGGTTAACTCCCCGACGATTGTTATAAAAGATATGAAAGAAGCAATTGCACTCTCTTCTTATATTTTGGGTTCAGAAGTTCCTGAAAATTTTTATACTGAATTTGCCGGTCAATATTCTGAAGGATTCAAAATTGAAAAAGATTTACAGCGAATTGGAGTAGTGAATCAAACTACCATGTTGGCAAGTGACACGCAACATATAGCCGAATTTTTAAAAGAAATAATGATTCAAAAATATCATTTGAATGAATCTAATGTGGAAGAAAGATTTGCTGACACAAGAGATACACTTTGCTATGCAACGAACGACAACCAGGGCGCTGTTTATGCTTTATTAGAAGCACCGGCTGATCTGGCAATCGTTTTAGGGGGCTATAATAGTTCAAATACTTCTCATTTGGTTGAATTATGTGAAATGAAGCTGCCGACATACTTTATCAAATCTGCTAAGGAACTAATTTCTTCCAGAGAAATAAAGCATTATAAAATGCATCGCAAAAAAGAAGTAACTACAATTTCTTATTTACCTGAAAAGAAGCCTGTAAAAATTTTAATCACAAGCGGCGCAAGTTGTCCTGATGCAATGGTGGAAGATGTGATCAAAAAAATTGTTAGTTTTTATAAATGCAATAAAACCATTGACGAGCTGACGGGGGAATTCGTGAATATCCAGAGTCTTGAAGATGAGGTGACTCCCGCAAAAAACTTATATAAATGAGCGCCTCCAAGGCGTCTTTAAGCGACCTTTCCCAAACAAACTTTGCAGAAGAAAAATGAGCCACCTAAGGGATTCGAACCCTCGACCTGCTATTTACGAAACAGCTGCTCTACCAACTGAGCTAAAGCGGCATTTATAAAAAAGCTGCAAGTTAATAAAAGCAAAATAATAAATTTTCACCAAAAGGCTTCTAAGCAGCATGATCATTCTTTTAGTACCGAGTTTGCCAAACTTTTATCAAAAAAACAAGCCATTTGGGTGCAAAATGTTTCATGGCTTTTCAAAGAAATCAAAATGAAAAATTGCATTTATTGTTCGTTTACTGCGTTTTCAGTCAATCCCGTTTTGATAATTACTCCTTCTTATCTTTACAAAAATTATTTAGATGAAAATAAATGAAGTCATTCATTTTCTCGAAAGCTTTGCTCCACTTAGTTTACAGGAACATTATGATAATGCGGGGTTGATCCTTGGTGACAGTGAGACAGAATGTACGGGAATCATTACTTCACTTGATGTGACTGAACAAGTGGTTGCAGAAGCACTGAAAAGGAATTGTAATTTAATCGTAGCACATCATCCAATTATTTTTAGAGGAATAAAAAAACTGACTGGAAAAAATTATGTAGAACGCACGGTCATCGCTGCAATAAAAAATGAAATTGCGGTTTATGCAATTCACACGAACCTTGACAATGTGATAGAAGGAGTTAATAAAAAGATTGCTGATAGATTACATCTTAAAAATTGTAAAGTTCTGCTTCCAAAAGAAGGTACTTTAACAAAATTAGTTACTTTTTCTCCTTTAAAAAATGCAGAGGAGGTTCGAAATGCTTTGTTCAGTGCGGGAGCGGGAGCTATTGGAAATTACGATGCTTGTAGTTTCAATGTCGAAGGTATCGGAACTTTCAAGGCCCTGAAAGGAAGCCATCCTTATGTTGGAAAAATGGATGAACTGCATTTGGAAAATGAGGTACGGATCGAAGTCATCTTTCCTTCATTCCTTCAAAAAAAAGTCATTCGATCACTGAAGCAAACACACCCTTATGAAGAAGTGGCTTTTTATATTCAGGCAGTTGAAAATGAACAGGAAAATGTCGGGAGCGGTTTAATAGGAGAGTTGGCTGATGAAATCTCAGAAGAGGAATTGTTGCAAAGTTTAAAAACTGCTTTTAAACTGGCAATCATAAAACATACTCCTTTATTGAAAAGGCCTATAAAGAAAATAGCCATTTGTGGGGGCTCAGGAAATTTTCTTCTGCCAAACGCAATTACTGCTGGTGCACAGGTTTACATAACAGGAGATATCAAATATCATGAATTTTTTGATGCGGATAACCAACTATTATTAGCAGATATCGGGCATTACGAAAGTGAACAATTTACTATAGAATTATTAGCAGATCTTTTGCAGGAAAAATTTCCTAACTTTGCCGTCCTAAAAACGGAAATGAATACCAATCCTGTCAGATACTTTTTATAAAGCAGGAATTAAGAGCTCAGGCAAAAAATTTAAATCATTAAATTAAATATGGCACAAGTTAAAGAATATTCTGTCGAAGAAAAATTAACATCACTTGTAAAGTTGCAAAAGGTTGATAGTAAGCTGGATGGTATTGAAATTTTGAAAGGCGAGCTGCCAATTGAAGTAAGTGATCTTGAAGATGAAATAGCAGGTTTAAACGCACGCCTGACCCGCATTGAAGAGGAAATGAATGGCATGCAACAATTTGTTGAAGAAAAAAAGACAATCATTAAAGATTCACAGGAGCTCATAAAAAAATATGAGAAACAAAGTGATAATGTAAAAAATAACCGGGAGTTTGAAGCAATCAGTAAGGAAATGGAAATGCAAACCCTGGAAGTGAAACTTGCAGAAAAACATATTAAAGACGCAACAGAAGATCTGGGAGAGAAAGGCAGACAGTTGGAGTTGGCTAAAAAAGCGATTTCAGTAAAAGAAGCTAATCTAAAAGGAAAAAAGGGCGAACTTGAAAAGATTATTGAGGAAACAGACAAAGAAGAAAAGCATTATAAAAAACTGGAGGAAGGAGCAAGGGTTAATGTTGATGGAAGACTTTTAATCAGCTATGATCGTATCCGGAATAATTATCGCAATGGCCTTGCCGTTGTTCCTATAGAAAGGGATTCTTGCGGAGGATGTTACAATGCAATTCCACCGCAGAAACAAAGTGAAGTAAAACAAAGAAAGAAAATCATAGTTTGTGAAAACTGTGGTCGTATTCTGGTTGATGACGATCTTGAAAATTCAATCGAAATAAAATAATTTGATTTAATTCATAACTTAAAGGCGCTTACGGCGCCTTTTTTTTTGTAAAATATTTAAAAAGAATATTTCCAAAAGTTTTTATGCTTCCACAAAAAGTATATTTTTACGTATCCCCAACTGAAACGTACTCATTTTAAAAACTTTACATGAAGATATTATTACAATTTATAAAGCAATTACTTTTTTTTCTGCTGATTCTGATAGTTTCTAACGCATACTCTCAGCAGTTTTCTTATAATAATGTTATCACAATTCCTGATAATGGTAGTGTCGCTGTTCCCATCAATGTGAGTGGGCTGGCATCGATTGATACCTTTAATTTTGGTTTGGAGTCCGTTACTATAGATATATCCCATAATGATGATCAGGAGCTGGAAATCCAATTGCAATCGCCTGACGGATCAAAAATATTACTTGCTAAAAACCTTATTGGCAAAGGCTTTCAAAATACTCATTTTGATGGTATTAGTCATGAATACATCGATTTGGCTTATGAACCTTTTGAAAATAGTTATCGGCCAGTAATCGATTTAGCCATTTTAAATAATTCCCAGAATCCAAACGGGCAATGGAATTTAATTGTAAGCGACAACAAGACAGGAAATACGGGAACTGTCAACAAAGTTACATTGACTTTTGGTAATCAGCCGGCAAAGCCATTATTGTCTTCAAGTAATTTGCCTATTGTAAAGATCAACACAAATGGGAACGAAATTGTAGATGAACCGAAAATAGTTGCGGACATGGTTATAATAGATAATGGCGTTGGAAAGAGAAATTCTGTGAATGATACGAATTACACTTATAATGGAAAGATAGGTATTGAAATAAGGGGAAGTACTTCGCAGTATTTTCCTAAAAAGCAATATGGCTTTGAAACAAGAGATGCAGGAGGATCTGAAAGTATAGATGTAAGTCTATTGGGACTTCCAAAAGAAAGTGACTGGATCTTAAGTGCGAATTATCCTGATAAATCGTTAATGCGCAATGTGATGGCTTATCAACTTGCCCGCGAAATGGGAAACTATGCTCCACGTACTATTTATTGCGAAGTAATTATTAACAATGAATATCGTGGTGTTTTTGTTTTGGAGGAAAAAATAAAAAAAGGTAAAGATAGGGTGAATATAGAAAAACTTTCTGCTGGTGATACTACCTATCCGAAACTTACAGGTGGTTACATGTTTTCAATTGATAAGCCAGATCCGGACTCCAAATTATGGGATTCAAGATTGAATTATGAAGTGACATTTGAGTATCTCTATCCAAAGGGAAAAAACATTGTAACCCAACAGGCAGAATACCTGGCTAATTATGTAGATTCTTTTGAGCGGGCTTTGAATGGACCTGATTTCAAAGATTCGGTCATTGGTTTTAGAAAGTATATTGACGAAAAATCTTTTATGGATTTATTTTATTTGAATGAAATCTCTAATAATATTGATGGCTACCGGATTAGTTCTTTTTTTTACAAACCCAGATTAGGAAAGATTATAGCCGGTCCTGTCTGGGATTATGATATCGCATGGGGAAATGCGAATTATTATAATGGTGAAAAAACGAATTCGTATGTCTATTTATTTGATTTTCCTTCTTTCGATTTCCAGGTCCCATTTTGGTGGGGAAAATTTATGGAAGACCAACTCTGGAAAGAAAATTTAATTTGCAGATATAATGCTTTGCGACAATCAATTTTTAGTAAACAACACATAAACAACATTATCGATTCTGTTGCAAATTTGATTGATGAATCACAAAAAAGAAATTTTATCCGATGGAATATTTTAGGTCAAATGATTTTTGCAAATCCTGAACCAATCCCACAAACTTATGTTGATGAAGTGGCCTACTTAAAAAATTGGGCAAGTGCCCGCCTGGATTTTCTTGACAAAGATCTTGGCTTATGTCCTCAGTTTCCAACTTCGTTACTCGATCTTCAGGTTTTAAATTCAAAAGGCATTAATAAATTAACCTGGAAAACTGGTGCAGAGCCTGATAATAATTATTTTCTGATTGAACGTTCAAATGATGGACACACTTTCAATGAATTGGGAAAAATTGTGGGGAAAGGCCCATCGAAAGTAAGCAACGATTATGAATTTAACGATGAGGATATTATTAACGGTACCATGTACTATAGAATTAAACAAGTAGACAAAGACGGGAATGTCAGTTATTCTTCTGTAGTGTCTGTGAATTATCAAAATTCGAAGTGGCATTTATACCCAAATCAAATCCGGGATCAATTAAGTATTTATTCACCTTTAAATGGTAATCAAAAAGTTGCGTTTGTAATTTATAACATGCAAGGCCAACGTGTCAAAATGATGAATCTTTCGAATCATTCTGTCATCCATCAGAGTGTTCGTGAACTGGCAACAGGAAATTATTTCCTTCAAATAACAGATGCATTAGGAAATAAAACGGTTCTTCGATTTTCAAAAAATTAGGATTGGTTAAAACCGTATAAGTGGATCTTTTTTATTTTGCCGGAGCAAGACTATTTTGAATGAAGAAACCTGCAAAGCAGTAAACGAGGAAATTTTTCTGTTTTGTATTCCGGATAATCAACCATTCATGGATTCTTCAGGAATCCATTTTTTTAACAACAACGTAAAATCATTTCTGGTTATGAATTCTGCGCCGAGGCTTTCCAGGTGCGGCGTGTAAACCTGGCAATCAATTAGCTCAATGCCGTTTTTTTGTAAAATATTTCCCCAGTTGATCAATGCAAATTTGCTTGCATTGCTTTCGTTTGCAAACATACTTTCTCCAAAAAAAACTTTCCCGAGAAGAACTCCATAAAGACCACCAACCAACTTGTTATCTTTCCAGGTCTCTGCGCTGTGTGCAAAGCCTTTTTCAAAGAGATGATTGTAAGCGGTTTCAATATCGTTACTAATCCAGGATCCGGGTTCTTCATTTCTTTCTGTTATTCTGCAGTTGTGTATCACCTGGCTAAAAGCCTTGTCAATCGTGAATTTGAAGAGATGTTTATTCATTACATTTCTCATGCTATGACTGATTTTTATTTTATCCGGAAATAAAACGAAGCGTGGATCGGGAGAAAACCATTGGATATTTTCATCAGGATTATACCAGGGAAAAATGCCTTTTTTGTATGCGTTGATTAGTGTTCCAAAAGAGAGATTTCCACCGATAGCAAGAAGCCCGTTTTCATCTGCAGCGGTTACATCCGGGAAAAAATAAATGTCCTTCTCTTCCAAAGTATTTTGAAATTAATTGATGATGATTAAGGTGGATTATCTTCTGGAAAGCTCTTCGACAGTAGCGCCAATGCCGCGCTCTGTAATTGAATCGCACATGGGTTTCAATGTATCATAAGATCCTTCCTTAACGGCGTACTTTCCTTTAGTGTGTATAATCATCGCAGATTGTTCGGCCTGTTCAGCAGAATGTTTGCAAACCTGTATCAGAGTGTCTATTACCCATTCAAAAGTATTAATTTCATCATTCCAAACAATCAACTGACAGTTGTTTCCATCTTCAGTAATCACCATTGCCTGATTTGATTCAATCTTAAAAGGTTCTGTTATATTCATAATAAATACTCCTGTAAAATTACAATAAATTCAAACACTATAATATCGACGAGTTATTCCTGAAAAAAACAGATAATTTTATTTTATTTCATTTTTTCAAAAGTATTTCACGATCTTACAAAAATCGGTGTTTCTATCTCGTAAACATTTTTTGAGCGACTTCCTTATCATGTCCGTAAATATCGTCTCTAAAATTTAGCACTCCATCTCCATCAACCCATGCTGTATAATAAGTAATAAAAACCGGAACAGGTTTCTTCAATTTTACGTATTGTTCATTGCCACTATTCATTGCTTTTTTAATCTTTTCCGGAGTCCAATCATCGTTATTTTTTAGAAGATAATTTGACAGTTTTTCTGGGTCATAAACGCGTATACAACCATGACTGAAAGCCCTTATATCTTTATTGAACAATTCTTTTGCAGGTGTATCATGTAAATAAATATTAAAGGAATTTGGAAATAAAAATTTCACTTTGCCAAGCGAATTCTCCGGTCCGGGCTTTTGGCGAACAACCGGCAAATTCCCTTGCTGTCCGGTGATTTCCATATTATGAACGTCAAGATAATTTGGGTCAGCGTCCATACCAGGAATAATCTCGTTTTTTACAATACTGGAGGGAACATTCCAGTAAGGGCTGAAAACAATGGTAGTCATCATGTCTGAAAATAAAGTGGTGTTGTGTCCTTCTTTTCCAACAACAACCGGCATGGAAAAGATGGCATCCTTGCCGTTGTGAACCTGTAAAGTAAAAGCCGGAATATTGACTTCTATCAACCTTCCTTCGGGTTCCTGAGGTAGCCAACGCATTCGATTCATGTTTATGAGAATTTGTTTAATCCGGTTGATAACAGACACGTTCATTTCTTTGATTAATTTGTCATCCAATTTTCCATCCGGCGTAAAACCAAATCTTAGCTGAAAACTTTTTATCCCATTTCTCAAATTGCTATCGTATAAATCCGAAGTGTCTTTCAATTGAATGTCACCGGTTGCAATCAACACCCTTTTCATTGAAATAACCTGTGAGGACGAATGGTTTTGTTTGAATTCTCTGAGATTGACTTTCCCAATTGAAGGCCAGCCGCCACTTTTAGCGATGTCAACATATCTTCTTAATTGATCCTCAAGTAATTTGTAGGATTTATTGATATCACTAAAATACTTATCATCTTTATGTTTTTTGTTCAATAAAGAATCTGCTAACTCAAGTGGATTTTCCTTTTTGAATGGAATAAAGCGTTCCAATTCTTTTCTCTTAACGTAACCTTTTTCGAAATTGGTCAGGGAGTATTCGATCAATCTTTCAGTTAAAAGTAATTCCGTGTTTCGGATTGATTTGATGTTTTTTCTAACCTGCAGATTTGAGTCGGCCATTAAATTATCCATTTCTTTTTCAAGCTTTTTTTGTTTTGATGTTGTATCGTTGCTGAAATTTAGAAGACTGGAAAATCCCATCGCCTGCTCGGATATTCCATCGGAAGAAAACCAGGCATATTCATAGTTACGTGTATTGTAAAAGCTAATGATTCGTCGTGAGATAGAATCAGAGATTGTGTTTTGTGCAATGTATTTTATCACATCAGCACTATCTAAAAAGATGTCGTTATACGAATTATCTTTAGAGATGCTATAATCTCTTTTACTGATTTTTTTCTCTTCTTTTTTAGCCTTTTGTTCAGCAGTCTTACATGAATAGAAAATAGTCATTCCGAAAATAAAAAGGGCAATAATTTTTTTCATATCCCCTCCCTTTGCAAATGATATGCCGTTTCGAAGACAAGTGTTTTTTGAAACTTGCATATAAAATAATTTTTTTTATACGTATAACGTCTCTCAATAAACGAAATGATATTCGATATTGCAGTGGAGTAAACGAATAAAGAAATGGAATTTGTTTTTTTATAAATACGTAATTGATTCTTCCCTGTTATCAGGCAGATGTACTACTGGATTTATTTTAAAATCAACTTAAAAATTTATTATTAATTTTCGAAAAATATAAATCATGAAAAGTTGTATCATATTTTTACTTTGCTTCTGCTATTGTCTTTCGGCTCAATCGCAGGACAGCACTTATGCTGAACGATTGGGTTTCCCTAAAAATGCCCGTGTCCTTATTCTTCACATGGACGATGCAGGAATGTCTTTCAGCACTGATCGTGGCATTAAGAAAGTGTTTGAAAAAGGTGTGGCGAATTCTACAAGCGTAATGATGCCTTGTCCATGGGTTCCTGGAATTGTACGATACATTAATTCGCACGCTGGAATTGATGCGGGCTTGCATCTCACACTCACTTCTGAATGGAAAGACTATCGCTGGTTGCCAGTTGCGGGTGCATCTATGGTTCCTGGATTAGTAGATTCAACCGGAGCAATGTGGTCAGATGTTTCTGATGTAGTGAAATATGCGTCACCTGATGAAGTGGATAAAGAGATTCGTGCTCAGCTGGTTCGTGCTGAAAAAATGGGATTCCATCCGACGCATCTGGATTCTCATATGGGGACTTTATTCGCCAGTGGTGATTTTTTGCAAAAATATATTCAGCTGGGGATTGAAAAACAAATTCCATTAATGTTTCCGGGAGGACATGACACCTATATTAGTAACGAGATGAAATTGAGCAAAACCCAGCTTCATCAATTTCAGGAGCTGGGAAAGAAGATCTGGAATGCCGGATTGCCGTTACTCGATGATCTTATGAATAGTAGTTATGATTGGAATCCTCCTTCTTCAATAAAAGATGATGCTTCATTATGTAAGTGGCGTGTGGATCTATATGAGAATGCCTTATTAAAGCTAAAGGCCGGAGTAACAATGGTAATCATGCATTGCACAGATCCCTCTGAAATATTTTCTGAAATTTCTGATAGTGGTGATAAAAGAAAAGCAGATATGCTCGCAATGCTGGATCCAGGTTTTAAAAAATTCCTAAAAGACAATGGATTTATGTTGACGACTTTTCATGAACTTATGGAAAGAAGAAATAAATTAAAATAATGAAACTTCAATAAACTCTTTATCGCTTAATTGATTCGATTTAACTTTTAATTTGAAAAAATAAGGTGCTTAAAATTTTTATAAACTTTATTTGGAAGAAGAATATTAAATGAACATTAAATATCTTTAAAGCAAACAATTTTGTATGCAAAATAAAATGCCAGGATTGCTTGTTTACTTTCTATTAATATTTTCTTTGCAAAGTTTTTCTCAAACGACTGAGCAATCAACACACCCATTAATGGATAAATATTATCCACCCAAAAGTAAAACGGATACAATTCAAATAGTGAATGAGGCAAAGCCCGCTACCATGAATAAAATCACTACTGAAATAAAACCTGTTGAATCTCCCGCAGACATCAGCACGGTCGAAAGTTCGACGAACACGACTGTTTCACCAGAAGCGATAGTCACGCCTGTAAACAATCCGCAACAAAATGTCACTGATTCTGTCGTGGCCGTAAAACCTTCCGTGCCCGAAATTCTGGAACCTGTACAAAAAAAAACAGAAGCAAAACCCGAATCGACTCCATACCGATCTACAAGATTGGGAAGCAGTTCCAGATTATATAAAACATGGGAAACAAATAATAGTGGAGCTGGCTCTGTTACTACCGGACAAAAATAATCGTAAAGAATAGTCAATAGAAAGAGCGCTCTCTTAAAGTTTTTCAAAGCATAAAACCACAACTTTATTTTCTTTATTTTTTTTAATTAATGAATTATTCAGCGGGTTGAATTTCAACCAGATTATGTTTCACACATAATGAGATTATTATCACATTATATGATAAAATTCCATTTTGTTCTCTCAGCGTGAAGCCATAATTTTGCGACTCAAAACAAAGCCATATATGCCCTATTTATTTACGTCTGAATCAGTGAGTGAAGGACATCCTGATAAAGTAGCTGATCAGATTAGTGATGCGTTGATTGATAATTTTCTGGCATTCGATCCTCAGAGCAAAGTTGCATGTGAAACTCTGGTAACGACCGGCCAGGTTGTTCTTGCAGGTGAAGTAAAATCTAAAGCCTATCTCGATGTGCAGGAGATTGCCAGAGGTGTAATCCGAAAGATTGGCTACACAAAAAGTGAGTACATGTTTGAAGCAAATTCATGTGGGATTCTTTCCGCAATTCACGAACAATCAGCGGATATCAACCAGGGTGTTGTCAGGAAAAAAAAGGAGGAGCAAGGTGCAGGCGACCAGGGGATGATGTTTGGATATGCAACTAATGAGACTGAAAATTATATGCCGTTGGCTTTGGATATTGCCAATAATCTGTTGATCGAGCTGGCTGCGTTGAGAAGAGAAAATAAAGAGATTACTTATTTGCGTCCTGATGCTAAAAGCCAGGTTACGCTTGAATATAGCGATGACAATAAACCAACAAGAATTGAAGCAATTGTAATTTCTACACAACATGATGATTTTGATGAAGAAGAAAAAATGCTCAAGAGAATTTCTAACGACATCAAACAGATATTGATTCCACGGATGAAAATAAAATATCCGAAATATGCACACTTCTTCAATAACAAAATAAAATACCACATTAATCCGACCGGAAAATTCGTGATTGGCGGGCCTCATGGAGATACAGGGCTAACCGGAAGAAAAATAATTGTAGATACTTATGGTGGAAAAGGCGCTCATGGGGGAGGTGCATTCAGCGGAAAAGATCCCAGTAAAGTTGACCGGAGTGCAGCTTATGCAGTAAGGCATATTGCTAAAAATCTTGTAGCAGCTGGCGTTTGTGATGAAGTATTGGTCCAGGTTTCTTATGCGATTGGCGTAGCCCAGCCAACCAGTATCAACGTAAATACCTACGGTACTTCAAAAGTGAATATATCTGATGGTGAGATTGCTAAAAAAGTAGAATCGCTTTTTGATATGCGCCCCTGGTTTATTGAACAACGTCTCAAACTGCGTAACCCAATTTACCAGGAAACTGCATCTTATGGCCATATGGGCCGTAAAAATGAGATAGTTACCAAAATATTCAATTCACCAAATGGCTCTTCCAAAAGTGTCAAAGTAGAACTATTTACCTGGGAAAAACTCGATTACGTTTCCAAAGTAAAAAAAGCATTAGGAATAAAATAAGATTTTATGCAGCACTGATCTAATCGTATCACAAGTACAAATACTCGTGATACGATTAGTTTATTCTAAGACAGTTTTCTAATTTGATTCAGGATTGTAAAATAAGTTCGTTATCCGCGAAAGATAGAGTGTTTACTATAATATCTTTTCCCTGAGCAGCAGCAACTAATGTACAACCCAATGAAGGCAGTTGTAATTTTGTGGCGCGATTTTTAACCTTAAAAATTTGTCCGTCAATAACGTAAGAGAAATCATTTGAATTGCTACTCATCTCTTTAGTAGCACCTTTTACTAACCGGATATCATGATGATTTGTTGTAAATTCTTTCATCGCTATTATTTCCTCTCTCTTTATAATAGCAGGCTTACCTTTCCAATATAATATACTGATAATACCGCTTACTTGTTTTGTGAGGGGAAGGATTTCAAATTCAGTCGTTTTTACAAACACGTACGAATCAAAGATTGGTTCGAAAGAAACTTTCTTCCAAAATAAACTTTGAGATTTGTTGTAATTAAAAGGACAAAAATTCTCAATCTTTTTTTTAGAGAGTAGATGCGAAACTTTCATTTCGGCGTGTTCTTTAGTGTACACGATGTACCAATTCTTCTGCATTTTTAATAATTTTAAATTTGCAGTAATTCAAAGGATTGTAAAATTGATACATTCAGAAGAACGGAAATCGACCGGCTATCTTAAAAATATATTGGGTAATTTTCTTGTTAAAACACAAATTCGAATAGCATGCCAATTAACTAAAAACGATTATCATTTATAACAAATCTGCTACAATACTGATAAAACTATATTTTTTTTATATTAGCTTGTAATTTTCATTCTGCGTAATAGGAAAATTATTCCACAGCAAGGTAATACTATGCCACGATAGTAAACGAATAAAAAAATAATTTTTTTGTTTTTGTAATCTTTTTATAGAACATAAACGATACGAACAATGAAAAAAAAGAGTTTATCCCGCAATCATTTTCCTCTCATCTTCTGCCTCAGAAAAAACAAATACTTTTGTAACTCTTTTTTACCGTATTTGTCTAAATTAATCAATGCGACCACTAAAATCTTTAAATAAATATTTCTGGAAATACAGATGGCTATTCTTTTGGGGAATGATTTTCACGGTTCTTTCAAATTATTTCAGAATCCTTGCTCCCCAAGTCACTAAGTATGTACTAAACACTGTTGAAATGAGTTTGAATCATCAAACTCAGGTTATTTCAAAAGCATCCATGCATTATGATCCACTGGTGGCGGTTTTTCTAGATCAACTCCAAACCAATGACGCTTCTTATAAGACAAAGATTTTGTATTCGGGAGTGATTCTCCTGGTGCTTGCATTGATTAGTGGGTTGTTTATGTTCCTGATGCGGCAGACGATCATTGTAATGAGCCGGCATATTGAGTTTGAGCAAAAAAATGAAATCTTCAAACATTATCAGAAATTAGATACTCATTTCTATAAAACGCATAATACCGGCGATCTGATGAGTCGTATCTCGGAAGATGTCAGCCGCGTAAGAAGTTATGTCGGACCTGCAATAATGTATTTGATCAATCTTGCGGCAACAATCGGATTCTCTGTTACTTATATGCTCAATGAAAATAAGGAGTTGACGTTGTATGTTCTGGCGCCTTTGCCATTGCTCGCTTTCACAATATATTATGTAAATACAATCATCAATCGCAAGGCCGATAAAATTCAATCGTTGCTTTCGGATATAACTACTAATGCCCAGGAATCTTATTCAGGAATCAGGGTGATTAAATCTTTTGGACAGGAAAAGGCAATGCTGGGATTCTTTAATAAAAACAGCGAAGACTATCGTACTCATTCTATTTCACTGGCAAAAACCGAAGCCATTTATTTTCCATCCATGGGATTAATGATTGGCCTTAGTACTTTGCTCACCATCATGATCGGTGGCATGTATGTCATTAACGGCAGTGTAAGTATTGGTGTGATCGGTGAATTTATTATGTATGTATTACTGCTTACTTTCCCGGTAAGCGCCATAGGCTGGACTGCCAGCATGATACAAAGAGCAGCGACTTCGCAGCGGCGTATCAATGAATTTTTGCACACAAAACCTTCAATTCAAAATGAAGAAAATTCAAAAGAAATTATTTTGAAAGGAGATATTCAATTCGAAAATGTAGATTTTGTTTATCCACACACTGGAATTCATGCAATAAAAGATTTTTCGTTGAACATTAGAAAGGGAGAAAAAGTGGCGATTATTGGCAAAACGGGTTCAGGTAAATCAACCCTTGCACAATTGATGTTGAGAATGTATGATCCACAAAGTGGAAATATTTTCTATGATGGAGTGAACATACAAGATATTGATTTAAAAACGTTGCGTTCGCAAATAAGTTATGTTCCTCAGGATGTGTTTTTATTCAGCGATTCTGTAGAGAATAACATTGGATTTGCTTTAAAAAATCCACCAAAGGAGAGAGTAAGGACTGCCGCAAAAAATGCAGTTGTCGCATCGGAAATTGAATCATTTCCCGGTAAATATGAAACACTGATTGGAGAGAGAGGTGTTACATTAAGCGGTGGACAAAAGCAAAGAATTTCGATCGCACGGGCATTAATTAAAGAACACGAGATTACTGTTTTTGATGATTGCCTGAGTGCAGTAGATGCTAAAACAGAAAATGAAATCATTGCACATTTATATCAATACCTGCACAAAAAGACAGCTGTAATTATAACTCACCGCATTTTTTCTCTGTTCAATTTTGATAAAATTATTTTATTGGAAGATGGATCAATCGCTGAACAAGGGACCCATCAATCATTGCTGGCTCTAAATGGGCTGTATGCTGAGATGTATCGTCACCAGCAGGAGAAGGAGAAAAAAACGCAGCAATAATATCAGGATCGTTTTGGAATTTTTATTGAGACGATTAGAAAATCAACAAACGCATTTATTTTGTCAATTGAAAAACAATTTTATCTTTGTCGCTCATAAATACCTTTTTAAAATAATAAAAAAATCAGACAGTGGCGTACGAAAATAATGACAAAAAGATGGAAAGTGTTTACAGTCAGCGTATCAGAGCAGGTAAGCGCAGGACTTATTTCTTCGATGTAAGAGAAACTCGTGGTAATGATTATTATTTAACAATCACAGAAAGCCGTAAGAAATTTAATGAAGACGGCTACGACCGGCACAAGATTTTTTTGTACAAAGAAGATTTTAATAAATTTTTGAAAGGAATGACTGAGGCGATTGATTACGTGAAAACGGAACTTATGCCTGATTTCGATTTTGATGCTTTCAATCATGAGAATTCAGAAAACTATGAAGGATCTTATGGAGAAAAAAAAGATTCAGAAATTAAAAATACTACAGAAATAACTACAGAAGAGATAACTGATTCAACAGACACAATACTGCCACCTGCTGAGGATCAGAAAACTGAAATCCCGGATTCTGATGTACTGCCCCCGGATGAACCTGAAAATCCAACCCGTCACGAAGAAGTGGATAAATGGTAAGATCATTTATTGTTTGAATTTGCTTAACAAACTTAGTCTATAGATCGCCGTAACAAAGCTGAAAAAGCCTTCAAAGGTTGAAAAGATCTTATTGTCGCGTCATGTATAAAGTGATAGGATCATCGCTCCCCCAGGGTGCCAGCTGAAGAGTCGGCACTTCTTTCTTGGTAAATCGCCAACTACGGTTCAAGAATTTAAACTTTGCTATAGAATCTGGTAAGGTAATGATCAATTTGCTATAATCGTCGTTGGTGCTCCATGTCCCGGTATTCTCAGAAGTGCCATTTGTCGCTTTCAATGGGCCATGGTGAAAATCTGTTTTCAAAAGGATGAAATTATAATCTTCATATTCGGACGTAAAATCAGTTGTGCCATCTTTTGCAAGTGTTACTTTAAAATTACTCCCAATAACATATTTATCAAAATATTTTTCGAACGTTGATTGAGAGATGTTTTCGATTGTTTTCTTACAGGAGAAACAAAATATCAAAGAGAGTAATAGAAAGAAAGGGAAATATTTTTTCATAGTAACACGTATAAATAGAAAAGCGACTTCTGCCTTTTTATAACGAAATAAAAGTACTAAAAGTATACATGCATTTACAATAAATGTTCCTGGTTCTAATTTTGAAATCCGTACGAATTTTTTAATTAATTTGATATTGTGTTCAACTTTCACTACATAAAAAATACATTTACCTATCTTTATTTTAGAAAGATATTATGTTTTATTTACGCATCCTGTTTAGTTTTATTATATCAATATTCATTTTTTCAAATGGATTTTCCCAGATTTTTGGTGGTAACCCACCATCCGTAAAATGGAAGCAAATAAACACACCGGCGTCTAGGATTATCTTTCCTGAAGGTCTTGATTCAGCAGCGACAAGAATTACAAACGTTATTTCTTGCATTAAGAATCCTACAGAGGAAACTATTGGCAACCAGACAAAAAAAATAAATATCGTTCTTCAAAATGAGACTACGGTTTCAAACGCTTATGTAAGTTTGGGCCCTTTCAGAAGTGAATATTTTATGACTCCACCTCAAAATAGTTTTGATATGGGAAGCCTCGCGTGGCCTGACCAGCTTACTGT
Source organism: Ginsengibacter sp. (assembly GCA_039935455.1). Taxonomy (GTDB): domain Bacteria; phylum Bacteroidota; class Bacteroidia; order Chitinophagales; family Chitinophagaceae; genus Ginsengibacter. The sequence goes on along the minus strand of JBDTKF010000019.1, from coordinate 30,914 downwards.
TCATGAATACCGTCATGTTGAACAGTATAATAATTTTGAGGTAGGTCTATCTAAATCAATGCGTTTTATTTTTGGAGAAGAAGGACAGGCACTTGCCAATGACGCGGCTATTCCAAATTGGTTTTTTGAAGGTGATGCAGTTTATAATGAAACCAATTTGAGCAGACAGGGAAGGGGAGTATTGCCATCTTTTTTTAATGGATATCGGTCACTTTGGATAGAAGGGAAAAATTATGACTGGCTAAAGCTAAGGAATGGCTCGCTGAAAGATTTTGTTCCAGATCATTATGCGCTGGGATATTTATTGGTAGCTTATGGCCGCGAAAAATATGGTGATGAATTTTGGAAAAAAGTAACGCATGATGCAGCTGCCTATAAAAATCTGTTTTATCCTTTTCAGCACGCTATTGAAAAGTATTCGGGTGAAAAGTATGTGACCTTCCGAAATAATGCCTTTGATTTTTTCAAAAATGTATTCGAAATTTCATCTAAACATCAATCTACAAAAGTTGGAACATATCGGGATGAACTTTATCCTGCTTTCTCAGAAAATGGTTCAATAATTTTTGTAAAAAGTTCTTTCAAACAAAGTCCACAGTTCGTAATTCGTAGAGGAAGTAAAGATTATAAAATCAGAGCTGCTGATTATACAATGGATACCTACTTCAGCTACCGGAATGGTAAAATTGTTTATTCTTCTTTCAGCCCCGACATTCGCTGGGAGTATCGCAATTACAGTGCTTTGCAAATCATTGATGTTATCAGTGGTCATCAGCGAACCATAACTAAAAAGACAAAATATTTTTCACCGGACATTAGCGAAGATGGACAAAAAATTGTTGTGGTCGATGTCCCTGCTTCAGGAAAATGTAATCTCAAACTGTTGAATACCAACACCGGAAAATTGATACAAGAACTTCCAAATCCACAGAAATTATTTTATACGTATCCGAAATTTTATGGTAATAAAAAGATTATTTCCGCAGTAAGAAATAGTGAAGGTAAAATGTCACTCCAGCAAATTGATCTTACTAATCTTGGAATGAAAAATTTGCTTCCATTCACGTATAATGTAATCGGGTTTCCCACTGTTTTTCGTGATACGTTATATTTTTCATACTCGTATAAAAAAAACGACGAACTTTTTGCTTATACATTTTCTGATGAAAAATTATGGCGCGTGCACACAGAAAATAAACAAGGTTTGGGAAAATATCATCCCGCTGTGAATTCGTCAAATATTGTGTGGGCTTCATTTACCGCTGAAGGATATCGGCTGCATACACTTTCAAAAACGGAGATTAAATTTGACGAAATACTTTTTGAGAATTTGCAGGACGTAACATCTTCTTTTGGAATCACATCCATCAATAGAACCAATGCAAACTTATTATACTCCGTTCCTGATGATACATTTGCTGTTACAAAATATCGTAAGAGTTTTAAACTGTTTAATTTTCACAGTATTGAACCTTCGGTAAATGATCCGGATTATACATTAAGTTTGGTTAGTGAAAATATCTTGAACACGCTTGAGTCGAATGTTGCCTTTACTTATGATCGGGCAGAAAAGTTTAAGAAGATATCTTTTAATGCGGCTTATGGAGGTTGGTTTCCCTTTCTTTCATTTGGATCAAGTTATATTATCGACCGAAAAATTTTATATCATCAAAGTCTGATTCGTTATAATCAAATAGAACCCTATGCCGGATTCAATATTCCTTTGAATCTCAGCAAACACAGGTCTTTCACTCATCTGAATCTTGGCTCCCAATATGTTTACAGCAAAGGAATCTTCAGTGGAAAATATGAGGATACTTTACAAACTTCTTACAGTTATCTCAATAATTTTTTGACTTTCAGTCACCAGACTCAGCAAGCACAGCAACAAATATTTCCGCAGTTTGCACAAACAATTAATCTTTCTTATAAAACACTTCTGACTAAGATAAATGGTTTCCAAATTGTTGCAAATGGCAATTTATATTTCCCTGGCTTGTTAAGAACACATAGTCTTGTCCTGAACGGTGCGTTCCTTCGAAAAGATAGTTTGAACCAAATTAATTTTTCAAGTGGTTTCCCGTTTTCAAGAGGCTATCAGTCTGTGAATTTTTATGAAATGTACAAATGGGGAATCAATTACAATTTCCCCATAATCTATCCAGATGCGGGTTTTGCGAATATTTTTTATTTATTAAGGGTTAGGTCTAATTTGTTTTATGATGATACGTATGTAAAAGACTTTCATAAAAACAATGAAAAGTTTCGTTCTGCCGGCACAGAAATTACCTTTGATTCCAGGTGGTGGAATGAAGTAAATGTATCCTTCGGAATAAGATATAGCCGGCTTCTTGATAAAGATATTTTTGGTGGTAAATCTGGCAATCGTTGGGAAATAATCCTGCCCGTAAATATTTTAAATCGTTGAGCAGAATTGTAATTATTTGTTGCTTTACTGTTGTTATCAAGATCGTAATGCGGTCGATATGTTGGTTTACTGTAAGAACTAATATCCTCTTTTCCCATCAAAATTTTCCAGCTCTTTTCCCACCGCATTCAAAAAAGTAGAACCAAAGGCACCATCAATAATCCGGTGATCGTAACTAAGAGAAAGATACATCATGTGACGGATGGCAATGCTGTCGCCTTGTTCGGTTTCAATAACAACCGGACGCTTTTTTATAGCACCCACAGCTAGAATCGCCACCTGTGGCTGGTTGATAATCGGCGTTCCCATAATACTTCCAAATGTTCCTACATTGGTTAAAGTAAAAGTTCCGCCAGCCGTATCGTCCGGCCTTAACTTACTGGTTCTTGCTGCATTGGCCAGGCCATTTACTTGTTTTGCAAGTCCGGTCAAATTTAATTGGTCCGCGTTCTTTATTACCGGAACAATTAAATTTCCATTCGGCATCGCCGTTGCCATTCCGATATTGATATCTTTTTTGATCATAATTCTGTCACCATCTACACTGCTGTTGATGAGCGGATATTTTTTGATACATTTTACGATGGCTTCGACAAACAAAGGCGTGTACGTTATTTTTTCACCTTCTCTTTTTTCAAAATCTTTCTTAATTCTTTCGCGCCATAAAACCAGGTTGGTCACATCACATTCTGTAAAACTGGTTACATGCGCGCTGGTGTTCTGACTATCAATCATGTGTTTGGCAATCATTTTACGCATGCGATCCATTTCAATAATTTCTACATTTCCGGTAAAAATAGTTGGCGTAAACTCTTCTCTTTTTGTGGTAGCCGGAACTTCATGAACAGGCGTTGTTTGCCGGGATTGATCAAAATTTTGTATCGGGGCACTTTTCCTCTTTTCCAGATAAGTCATGATGTCTTTTTTGCTTACTCGTCCATCCTGTCCCGTACCTTCTAAATTTTCTAATTCACTCATGGAAATACCTTCGCTGGCAGCGATATTCAGAACCAAGGGAGAATAAAATCTTATAGCCGGATTACTGTTTTGGAATGATTTTATTTCTTCCGGCTGAAACGGAACCTCTTCCATGATCTCAGCCTCTTCATGTTGTGTGGAAGATGCATGTGAAAAGTTTTCTTCAGAATTGTCCGCATCGGTACTTATTCTTGCAATCACTTTGCCAATCGGAACTACGTCGTTTTCATTATACAAAATCTCAGCGATCGTTCCTTCAGTAGTTGAAGGTACCTCGCTATCTACTTTATCTGTTGCAATATCGAGCACAGTTTCATCCAGTTCCACTTTATCTCCTGGCTTTTTGTGCCATTTCAAAATTGTGGCTTCCATGATGCTTTCACCCAACTTGGGCATTATTAATTCTACCATGCTCATAAAAAAAATTTAAAATTAATCTGATTAATCAGGCCTCAAAAATAAGAAAAACGATTTAGTTTGATGGTTATTACTTTACAAGCTTCATAGAATAGGAATTCTGATTATTTCTTCGTTTACTCAAAATGACTGGTGGAAAAAAATTTCTGATTTGATCATAGAAGAGTTCAAAACCGGATATTATCTTGATTTCAGAAAGTTGTTTCAAAGTTGAATTAGTTTGTTTGGAGATGCCTTGAGAAACTTTGCCGCTTGGTTTTTTACGCTTCATCAAATTCATATCCCAAAGAAGTATATTTATTTCTAATTTTATCCCCCCGATGACTTCATTCTTAATACTATTTAATCAACCATTATCATGTTCAATATTTCAAATAAATTATTAGCTGTTTTATTATTGATGTTGCCTGCAGTGGCTTTCACACAAAGTAACTCCTGGAATGTTAGAAACACTGAGCTGGAAGACGGCTGGCAAATTCAATCATCGGAAAAAGTGCCCGAGGATGATGAAAAAATTTCAGGCGTAAAATTCAAACATGCGGGATGGTATGTGGCAAAGGTTCCTAACAGCACCTTGGGGACTTTGGTGGATGATGGTGTTTTCAAGAATATTTTTTTCAACCGCAATCTTGAAAAAATTCCTGTAAGCTTGTTTACTGCTCCTTGGTGGTATCGACGCACTTTTATGATTGACAAAACGGGTGACGGACAGTTCTACCGATTGCGATTTGACGGCATTAGCTACAGTGCTGATATTTGGCTGAATGGGGAAAAGATTGCTTCCGGAGATACGGTGAAAGGAAGTTTTCGCCAATTTATTTTTGATATAACACCGTACATCAAAAAAGGTGAAAACGTGCTGGCATTAAAAGTGAAACAGGGTGGTCCAGGCGATTTGAATATTGGTTTTGTGGATTGGAATCCCGAACCAGCCGATAATCATATGGGCATCTGGCGTGATGTTCATTTGATGGAAACCGGGCCTGTTTCATTGGATCAGCCTTTTGTAACAACTGATGTGGATACGGCAACTCTTGATCATGCAAATATTACGCTGAAAGTAAAATTAGAAAATCATTCAGCTAAAAAGTTAGATGGAATTTTAAAAACTACCATTGGAGATGATATTCATCTTTCAACAAAAGTTTCTTTAAATGCGAATGAGTCCAAAGAAATCATTCTTACTCCGGAAGAGTACAAATCCTTGCGGATGGATCATCCAAAGCTTTGGTGGACCTACGATCTGTGAGAACCAAATCTTTATTCTCTGGATATAAGTTTTAGTACCGCGAATAAAGTCTCTGATTCAAAAAAAATTAAATTCGGTGTCCGCAGCGTCTCCGGATACTTGACAGATAAAGGATTTCGTGGTTACCGGTTGAACGGTAGAAAAATATTGATAAGAGGTGGTGGATGGACAGATCCTATGTTGTTAAATGCTACACCTGCGTATGAACGTGCTGGGATTGATTACGCAGTACACATGAATTTTAATGCTTTGCGCATGGAAGGATTTTGGGGCGGAAATCAACACATTTATAATCTGTGTGATGAAAAGGGAATTTTATTGATGGTTGGTTTTAGTTGCCAGTGGGAATGGGAACATCTTATTGGTGGAGGTTATGAAGACAAATACGGTTCGATCATTACTCCTGAACAAATGGATATGGCTGCCAAATCATGGCGTGATCAAATTGTTTGGCTCAGAAACCATCCGAGCGTTTTTCTTTGGTTGTATGGAAGTGATAAATGGCCCCGTCCGGAACTGGAAAGAAAATATTTAGATGTTTTAAAAAATTATGATCCCTCACGACCTTACGCACAATCGGCTAAAGAATGGAAAAGTGAAGTCACCGGGCCTACAGGAATGAAAATGCGGGGTCCATATGACTATGTTCCTCCCGATTATTGGTATGTGGATACAGCTTATGGAGGTGCGTTTGGGTTTAATACTGAAACCGGTCCCGGACCGCAGATTCCCGTTTTAGAGAGTTTGAAAAAAATGATTCCTAAAGATTCTTTGTGGCCGATAGGAAGTTCATGGTTATACCATGCTGCACGGGGCAACTTTCATAATCTTACCCGTTACAATGATGCAATGGATGGACGTTTAGGTAAGGCAACTGATATTTATGATTATGAAAGAAAGGCCCAATATCTGAATTATGAAGGAATGCGCGCCATGTTTGAAGCTTTTGAATCCAATCGGTTTGAAGCAACCGGCATCATTCAATGGATGTACAACGCTTCATGGCCAAAGCTTTGGTGGCAATTGTATGATTATTACCTGATGCCGACGGGCGCATTTTATGGCGCAAGAAAAGCCAATGAACCACTGCATATTTCTTATAATTATGGGGACAACGAAATTGAAGTAATGAATAACTCGGGTAAATCGGTTGATGGTTTAACTGCGGAAATTAATGTGCTTGATTTCAATTCTATATCTGTTTTGAAAGAATTGACCTCTGTTCCTGATCTTATTTCGAAAGAAACCAAACAGGTTTTCAGTTTACCTGATGGCTTGAATTTGACTAAAACCTATTTCCTGAATTTGAAATTGTTTGATAAAAATCATAAACATGTAAGCGATAATTTTTATGTGCTGTCTACACAAAAAGATTTGTTAGACAAAAAGAAAAGCAACTGGTATGTTACTCCACAAACTCAGTATGCCGACCTCACTTTGCTTCAGCAATTACCAAAGGTGAAATTGCAAACGAGCGTACAGGTTTCTAATAAAGATGAAAAAACCCGGATACAGGTGAAGTTGAAAAATCCCACGTCTCATCTGGCTTTTATGGTTTATCCTGATTTGAAAAAAGGCAACAGTGATGAATCAGTTGTTCCTGTCTTTTGGGATGAAAATTATTTTACACTTTTACCCGGTGAAGAACGAACTGTTTCGGTTTGGTGTCATACATCTGATCTGGATGGACAAAAAGCAAAAGTGATTGTTGGAGGATGGAATATAGAGTGATAAAAAGAATCAATAAAATATAATGCGAACATTAAAAATTGCGGTGGCTCAATTTCAGCCGAAAGATGGCGATAAAGAATATAATATTTCTGTGATTGAAAAATTAACGGCTAACGCAAAAAGTATGGGTGCAGATGTGATCAGTTTTCACGAGTTATCCATTACTGCTTATACTTTTTTTAAAGATCTGAACAGAGAACAGGTCAAAGATTTGGCAGAAGAAGTCCCGGATGGAAAAAGCACTCGAAGATTGATTGAAATTGCTGTACAGTACGACATGACTATATTAGCAGGTTTGGTTGAAAACAAAAATGATCAACTTTTCAATACTTATATCTGTGTAGATAAATCCGGATTGATTGCAAAATATAGTAAGCTACATCCATTTATCAGTAAATATTTCTCTCCAGGAAATGAGTTCGTTGTCTTTGACCTCAAAGGTTGGAAATGTGGAATTCTAATCTGCTATGATAATAATGTGATAGAAAACGTGAGAGCTACTTCATTGCTTGGTGCCGAAATTATTTTTGCCCCACACGTTACGATGTGCACCCCTTCATCTATGCCCGGAAGAGGTTTTGTGGATGATGCTTTTTGGCAAAAAAGGGAAATAGATCCGGTTCCTCTACGGATGGAATTTGATGGCCCGAAAGGCCGCCAGTGGCTGATGCGATGGCTTCCTGCGAGAGCGTACGATAATGGAGTTTATTATGTATTTACAAACCCAATCGGATATGATGGCGATCAGTTGAAGAATGGAAATTCACTAATCCTGGATCCTTACGGAGATGTCCTTGTTGAAATTAAAAGTTTCGGTGATGAAATAGCAACCGCCGTAATTACAGAAGATAAATTGAAACTCGCTGGTGGTTATCGTTATAAAAATGCCCGACGGCCTGAATTGTATAAAGAAATTATTGGAGCAAATCACGAATCACATACGAAACCTGTTTGGCTAAAAAATCAAAAACAGGTTTGATTGAATTCTGAAACAATAATATGGCTATCTAAAATAAAAATCGAATGAATTTATTGCTTTACTGTAAAAAACCAGATAGGGAAAATTGAGCGTTAAGAATGTTGATTGCGGGTTGTTGAAATCATCCTAAATTTATCATTGTATACTACTAAATCAAACAGGAATCATCTTTCATCTTTTCACAAAAAAAAACCATGACAACAGCTACCACTACTGGCAAGAGAAATTACTACATCGTTTTTTTAATCCTCCTCACTTTCTTTGTGATCTCGTTTTTGACAAACATCATCGGCGCATTGATCCCGGATATAAAAACGGGCTTCCATCTTAGTTTGACTGAAGTGGCTATTTTGCCTTTTGCTTTTTTTATCGCTTATGGCGTGATGTCAATACCCGCGGGCATCCTGAACGAGAAATATAAAGAAAAAAAGATCATGGTTGCGGCGTTTGTGGTTTCATTTGCGGGTTCGCTGCTGTTGGTTTTATTTCCCAATTATTCCAGTTACATCATCTCTTTATTTTTGATTGGATGTGGAATGGCCATGCTGCAGGTAGTGATCAATCCTTTGCTTCGGACTTCGGGCGGTGAAGAGAATTATGCTTTTAATTCTGTGTTGGCTCAATTAATTTTTGGGTCAGCTTCTTTCATCAGTCCACTGGTATATTCTTACCTGGCAGTGAACCTGGCTAAAAAAGGAGAGATCGATCCGGTTCAACGAATCTTTGCATCCATAATCCCTGAAAGCCTTCCCTGGATCTCGTTATACTGGGTGTTTGCAGTCGTAAGTTTGATTATGTTCGTCGTGATTCTTACGTCACGTTTTCCAAAAGTAATTCTTAGTAAAAATGAAAAAGCAGGCGCATTGAAAGTTCATTTGGATCTTTTGAAAAAACCAATTGTTATTTATTTTTTCCTCGGCATATTTTGTTACGTCGGCACAGAACAGGGTACAGCCAATTGGATTTCACAATTTCTTTCTGAGTACCATCAATACGATCCACAAACTTTCGGGGCCAGCGATGTAGCCTATTTTTGGGGATTGATGACCGCCGGCGGTGTGCTTGGTTTGTTTTTATTGAAAGTAATGGATAGCAGCAAAGTGTTGATTGGATTTACAATTCTGGCGATCATTTCTTTGAGTATCGCCTTGTTTACAAATAATAACCGCGTGGCTTTATATGCTTTTCCCTGTGTTGGATTTTTTGCTTCTGTCATGTATCCAATCATAATTTCACTTGCATTAAATTCAGTGGAAGAACATCATGGAGCGTTCTCAGGAATATTACTCACAGGAATTATCGGCGGTGCTGTTGTCCCTTTAATTATAGGCGCTATCGGCGATCATTTTGGCTTACGGACAGGAATGCTTTTCTTATACATTACCCTTGGTTATATTTTAAGTATTGGTTTCTGGGCCAATCCGATTATCAAAAATAAAACGATTCAAATGAAGGCAGAAGTTTAAGAAAAAAAAGCAAAATGGTTGAACTTTAAACTTTTTCCAAACTCTACGGACTATCAAAATCATCAAAATGCAATCTGAAAAAATTATCGGAATTGATCTTGGCGGAACGCAAGTACGTGCAGGAATTGTTGCTGAAGGGAAGTTGGCTGATATTAATTCCGTGCGCATTCCGTCTTCGGGAAGTGTTGAGCAGGTATTGGAAATTATCTATAAATTGATTGATCCCTTGGCTGTTGAAAAGGTTGATGCGATTGGGATTGGCGTACCAAGTGTGGTGGATATAGAAAAGGGAATTGTCTATGATGTACAAAATATTCCTTCCTGGAAAGAAGTGGCGTTAAAAAAATTAATGGAGGAAAGATATCATGTTCCGGTTTCGATAAATAATGACTCAAATTGTTTTGCTCTCGGTGAAAAATATTTTGGGAAAGGGAAAAATTTTCATTCGATGATTGGACTTACGATCGGGACTGGTTTAGGTGGAGGAATAATCATTAATGATAAATTGTATACCGGAATAAATTGTGGGGCAGGAGAATTTGGATGTGTACAATACCTGGATCAGTTTGTTGAATATTATGCCAGTGGCCAGTTCTTTGAAAATTGTTACCAAACCAATGGAGAAATAGTTTATAAAAATGCACTCGACGGAGATCCGCTTTCAGTGATGATGTTTGAAGAACTCGGAATACATTTAGGGAATGCCATCAAAATGATCTTATATACTTATTCTCCGGGGCTGATTGTGCTTGGTGGCTCTATTAGCAAAGCATATCCGCTGTTTCAGAAAAAAATGTGGGAGCGCATTCACACTTATGTTTATTCAAATACGCTCAATCAATTCCATCTGGAAATTTCTGAACTTGAGAATGCAGGCATCCTCGGTGCTGCTTCACTTTATTACGATTCTAAAGCCTGAACTAAAATGATAACATGGTAAAACTGAAAGATTGATCATACGAAATTAAATTCGGGGTTATTTGTTTGTTTACTGCAAGCTTATTATTTCATCTTGTTATTCAAAAATAAAAGTTCGGAAGCCTGATCGAATCTTAATTGAACAATAAAGGATTTTGAAAGTAAACTCTTTCTTAAATTATGATTATGAAAAATAGATTACTTATATTTTCAATTTTTGCGCTGAGCTTTTATGGGTTTGATGCGAAATGTTCTCCGGGTCAGGTTTTATCATACGGCTCTGATACACTGGCTGTACGTGGTTTTGCGATTGCTTCGCCGCGACCCTCAGGTGTTGATTCTTTTGTGACTTTTATAAAAAAAGAATTAATTCCACGGCATGTGAATACACTGGTATTAAGGGTAGATTATAATTATCAATTCAAAAGTCATCCGGAACTGATTGATAGTTTTGCACTTTCTGAAAAGGAAGTAAAAAAAATTGTTCGGGCATGTAAGCAAGGTAATATTAAAATCATTCCACAAATTAATCTATTGGGTCATCAATCGTGGGCAAACCATACCGGCAAATTATTGCAAGTATATCCAGAGTTTGATGAAACGCCGTGGATTCAAATGCCTGCAAAATATGTATGGCCAAATGAAGACAATCTATATTGCAAAAGTTATTGCCCGCTTTATCCAAGAATGCACGAAATAATTTTTGATTTGATTGATGAGATCTGTGACGTTTTCGAAACGGATGCTTTTCATGCCGGCATGGATGAAGTGTTTTATATAGGTGAAAAAAAATGTCCACGTTGTGGGGGCCATGATCCTGCACAATTGTTTGCAGATGAAGTAAGAAAGATTCACGACCATCTTGCACAAAGTGGAAAGCAATTATGGATCTGGGGCGACCGTCTTTTGGATGGAAAAACAACCGGGCTGGGAGAGTGGGAAGCCAGTAAGAATAATACTTACAGAGCAATTGATTTGATTCCAAGAGACGTAATCATTTGCGACTGGCATTATGAAAGAGCCGATCAGACTGCTGTTTATTTTGCGATGAAAGGATTTAATGTAATTAGCTGCCCTTTTGAAAATGTGGATGCAGGAGTTGCACAAGTGGAAGATATGTATAAATTTCGCCAGCGCTCTGTTTCAGAAATGAAAGAACGTTTCCAGGGAATTATGCAAACGATCTGGAGCCGTAACGATTTCTTTTTGAAAGAATATTATGCGACCGATTTCACAAAAACTGCTGAGACAAATACTTCATCTGATTGTTTCAAAAGTGTATTCCTAGCAATTGATCAACAAAGATAATCGTGGGAAAATTGTAAAATATTTTTCAGTGATGTCGAATGAAATAATCTGGTAAATCTTTCAGGCTTACTTGTTTATTTCACTTGTAAAATGAAATTCAATATCAGGATTATTTGTTCGTTCTGTATTTAAGAACCATTCACTTTGAGCCAGATAAACAAGAAGTCCATCTTTGTCTTTTGCAATATTTCCTGATTTAAATTTTATGAAATCCATCAGTTTTGTTGAATCTTTGGAGGTGATCCAGCATGCTTTGTAATATGGAAGAGAATTGAGTACCACAGATGCGCCGTATTCATGCAGAAGCCGGTATTGGATTACTTCGAATTGGAGTTCGCCTACGCAACCAATAATTTTTTTATTGCCTCCAAATTGCGTAAATAATTGTGCCACGCCTTCATCGGTAAGCTGTGATAATCCTTTTTCGAGTTGCTTGGTTTTCATTGGATCCTTGTTGATAACTTCTTTGAATATTTCCGGAGAGAAAGAAGGAATGCCAGTGAAATAAAAATCTTCTCCCTCTGTAAGTGTGTCACCAATTTTGAAATTCCCGGTATCAAATAACCCAACAACATCACCCGGATAAGCCGATTCAATAATGTCTTTATCTCTTGCTAAAAATGAATAAGGATTACTAAAGCGAACGTTCTTGTTCAGTCGAACATGGTGAAAGTATTTATTGCGCTCAAATTTCCCGGCGCATACTCTTAGAAATGCAATCCGATCGCGATGCCTTGGATCGAGATTCGCATGTATCTTAAAAATAAAACCACTGAATTTATTTTCCTCTGGTGTTACGATTCGGGTAGTTACAGCTCTTTCCTGCGGCAATGGTGCTATCTGGATAAACGTTTCCAACAGCTCTTTCACGCCAAAATTATTGATCGCACTTCCAAAAAAAACGGGAGCAATCTTTCCTTCCAAATAAGGTTTCGTATCAAATTTTTCATAAACACCTTCAATCAATTCGACATCTTCTCTTAAACGCTCTGCATCTTTTTTGCCTAATTTCTGTTCAACAATTTCTTCCTGGATGTTTTCAATCGGAACATCTTCTGCACTCGTTTTTTGATTCGGGTTAAATAAAAGCAAGCTTCTTTCAAATAAATTATAAACCCCTTTAAATTCTTTTCCCATTCCAATTGGCCAGCTCAACGGATGCAACCGGATGTGGAGTTCAGATTCTATTTCATCCAAAAGATCAAAAGGATTTTTTCCATCACGGTCTAATTTATTTACAAAAACAATAACCGGTGTATCACGCATCCGGCAAACTTCAACCAATCTTTTTGTCTGTTCTTCCACACCTTTTACAGAATCAATCACCAGGATAACGCTATCCACAGCGGTTAATGTCCGGTAAGTATCTTCAGCAAAGTCTTTGTGGCCGGGCGTGTCAAGAAGGTTTATTAGAATGTCTTTATATCCGAAACTCAATACTGAAGTAGCAACAGAAATTCCGCGCTGCCTTTCTATATCCATGAAATCGGATGTAGCATGTTTTTTTATTTTGTTACTTTTAACTGCTCCCGCGGTTTGTATGGCGCCCCCAAATAATAAAAGCTTTTCAGTCAAAGTTGTCTTCCCGGCATCAGGGTGAGAGATGATTGCGAAGGTTCTTCGCTTTTTTATTTCGTCAATAATTTTTGTGTTAACTTCCGACTGCATTCTACTTGAAAAAAATTTTGGCTGCGAAGGTAAGTTAATTCGCTGGTTAGCGAATGTGGCGATTAACGAATTGAGTCATTGAAAAATAACCGAATTTCAATGATACCAGTAAACAAATAAATAAATAAGATTTCTATTTTCAAATAGCCCTTAAGTATTTTAAAAAACACACCTTATTCAATGATTCACATACATTGGTGAAGAAATTCCACTTATTTAATTGACGTACTTTAGCGCCACCAAAAAATATTATTATGGATTTCACTTTATCAGAAGAGCAATTGATGATCAGACAGGCAGCACGGGATTTTGCAAAAAATGAATGCTTACCCGGTGTTATCGAACGTGACGAACATCAAAAGTTTCCTTATGATCAGGTTATGAAACTTGCCGATCTCGGATTTATGGGAATGATGATAAGCCCCGAATACGGTGGTGCCGGGCTTGATGCGGTTAGTTATGTTTTGGCAATGGAAGAGATCAGCAAGATAGATGCGAGTACCAGCGTCTGCATGAGTGTGAATAATAGTTTGGTATGTTATGGCCTTGAAGCTTTTGGAACAGAAGAACAAAAGAAGAAATATTTAACTCCATTGGCACAAGGAAAAAAGGAAGGTAAATTATACATCGGTGCGTTTTTATTGAGTGAGCCCGAAGCTGGTAGCGACGCCACTTCACAGCGAACTACCGCCAAAGAAGAAGGCGATCATTATGTCATTAATGGTGTGAAAAATTGGATCACTAATGGAAATACCGCATCGGTATATTTAGTGATGGCACAAACTCATCCCGAAAAAGGAAGTCACGGAATCAACACCTTCATTGTAGAAAAAAACTGGCCCGGTGTAAAAGTTGGCGCTAAAGAAAATAAGCTGGGTATTCGTGGAAGTGACACACACAGTATCTCATTTACTGATGTGAAGGTCCCAAAAGAAAACCGCGTGGGGCCGGATGGATTCGGTTTCAAATTTGCAATGCAAACACTTTCTGGTGGCCGTATCGGGATTGCTTCACAGGCCCTGGGCCTCGCATCCGGGGCGATGGAGCGGGCGGTTGCTTATTCGAAAGAAAGAAAAGCGTTTGGGACGGAAATAAAAAATCACCAGATTATTCAATTCAAAATAGCTGACATGGCTACACGCATTGACGCATCGAGATTATTGTGTTTGCGGGCTGCCTGGCAAAAAGATCAAAACCAGGATTATACAGTAAGCGCTGCTATGGCTAAAGTTTATGCCAGCGAAACTGCCATGTGGGTCACTACTGAAGCCATACAAATTCATGGTGGATATGGATATGTGAAAGAATACCACGTTGAAAGGATGATGCGTGACGCGAAAATTACACAGATTTATGAAGGTACAAGCGAAGTTCAGAGAATTGTAATCAGCCGAAAGATCTTGAAATAGTTTTTGAGGTGGGCTTGGTTTTTTCTCTTTTATATCATTTTCCCATTTCTCTTAAAAGCATTGCAATTGACGGCCTGGTGGGTCTGAATTATATCAATAAAGAAAATACTTCATGAATTTAAGTTGTAACGATCCTAGCCATGATTACTTCTTAACTTTGCTCCGAAAGATTGAAAATTTTTGTAGATAAAAATTTGCGTTTATACATGCCCGTTAGACTCGAGAATTATAGAACCATTCGTTCATTTTTGGAAGAAAATAAAGTAACACTGGTCGCTGTTTCAAAAACAAAACCCGTAGAAGATATTTTAGAATTGTATAATCTGGGCCAAAGAGATTTCGGAGAAAATTATGTGCAGGAGCTGGTAGCAAAACAAAAGCACCTGCCACAGGATATCCGCTGGCATTTTATTGGCCATCTCCAATCCAACAAAGTAAAGCTGATAGCGCCGTTCGTATATTTAATTCAAAGTGTGGACAGTAAGAAGTTGCTGAAAGAAATCAGTAAAGAGGCTACAAAAAATGAAAAAATTATTAATTGCCTGCTGCAGGTTCACATTGCTAAAGAAGAAACGAAATTCGGATTGGATGAGAATGAATTGAATGAACTCGTCGTGGATGGAGCAGGAGAGATGGCACTGAAAAATATTTACATAAAAGGTTTGATGGGGATGGCTTCCTTTACTGATGATGAGCTCGTAGTCAGGAAAGAATTTAATTTTTTAAGATCATTATTTGATAAATATTCTTTGAAACATTCAGCGTACTATGACTTTCAAACTCTTTCCATGGGTATGAGTGCTGATTACCGAATGGCAATAGAAGAAGGTAGTAATACGGTTCGGATTGGAAGTCTGTTGTTTGGGGAACGTAATTATGCAAATTCTTAAAAATTATTTTTTGTTTTAACATTTTTAAATGCCAATCTTTTTTTCTATTGGTTAAATTTGAACAGTAAAAATTTATTTCTTTGGAAGCACGTGCAATAAATCATGAGTTCGAGGCGGCAAAAAACCGGAAAGCCCTGACGTACACTGCTATCATTTGTGGACTGTTTCTACTGGTTGCTTTTTTTTATACATGGCCTTTGCAAGTGCCGCCACCACACACTGTTATCGATTTAATCGAGATAAATCTGGGTAACGAACAAGAAGGAATGGGAGACATTCAACCGCTCGTTAAAGGTGACAGGGCCCCAGATAATCAAAGCGTGGCTTCAAATCAATCGGCACGTAAAGCGTCGGAGGAGCCATCACAAAATATTCAGGCTGATGAGAGTAATAATGTGGATGCGGCTCCGGTTGTGAAATCAGAAAAGAAAAATGATAAGGCAAAAATTGTAAACAAAGAGGTGGCTACAAAAGCTACTAAAAATATTAACCCATCCCCTGTTGTAAATCCAAATCCAGCTCCCCCAAAACCAAAAATTCCTTTATATAAAGGAGGCACCGGTACTGGGGGAAATGGTGCTACTGAAGATAATGGTTATAGAAACCAGGGGTACAAACCAGGGAATGGAGACGCTGGAAGCCCTGATGGAAAACCAGATGCTTATGGTAATTCTCCGGGCGGAAGGAGTGGCGTCAGCGTTATCCGTGGTCTCTCAGGCCGTAGACCGATTCACTTTCCAAACATGCAGGACGACTTCAATGAAAATGCAAAGGTTTATGTTAATATCAAAGTGAACGCAGCGGGAACCGTTACCAGTGCTGCCATTGCAAAAGGAACGACTACTTCTAATTCTTCACTAAGAAATATTGCAATTCAAAAAGCCAAACAATTAAAATTCCCTGCAGCGCAGGAGGATATTGAAAACGGAACCATTCTTTTTAATTTTGTTTTAAAGAATTAAGCTTCCATTTTTGATAAAACAAAATAGCAATCCCTACAATTTGTTTGTTTACTGTGTTAGTGTAAATTGTGCACCAAATCTATGGTACAAAATAGACCGGAAATCAGAACAATAAATGTGATCAGATACATAACTCCTTTGCGGGAAGGAGGATCGCTGCCTGCCATCGCTGAAGCCGACGACGAATTTTTGTATGTTATCAAATTCAGTGGCGCCGGACAGGGAAAGAAAGCATTGGTGGCTGAACTTGTGGGTGCTGAAATTGCACGTGCTTTGGGTTTGAAAGTTCCTGAAATTGTTTTTGCCAATTTGGATGCGGCCTTCGGACGTACAGAACCGGATGAAGAAATACAGGACTTGTTGAAAGCGAGTGTAGGACTGAATTTAGGACTTCATTATCTTTCTGGTTCCATTACCTATGAACCGGCAGTTTCACCGATTGATCCGAAACTCGCCTCACAGATTGTATGGCTGGATTGTCTGCTTACCAATGTAGATCGTACTGCCAAAAATACCAATATGCTTATTTGGTATAAAGAATTGTGGCTAATTGATTTTGGCGCTTCATTATATTTTCATCATTCATGGCATAACTGGAAAGAACATGCTGAAGATCCTTTTGTCCTGGTGAAAGATCATGTGTTGCTTCCACAAGCTTCCCAACTGGATTTGGTGGACACTGAATTCAAAAGCGTGCTTACAAAAAAAGTCATTGAAAATATTATCGCTATCATTCCAGAAGATTGGTTAGCAGATGAAACTACTTTCAAATCCATTGAAGAGAACCGGCAGGCCTATATTGATTTTTTGATGACGAGGATTGCACATTCAGAAATATTTGTTAATGAAGCGAATCATGCAAGAGAATAACTTATTTGAATATGCCGTTATCCGGATTGTGCCACGAGTAGAACGCGAGGAATTCCTGAATGTTGGCATCGTCCTTTATTGCCGTGATCAAAATTTTTTGCAAATGATTTATCACCTCGATACGAAAAGAATCAAATATTTCTGTGAACAAATTGATATTGAAGAATTAGAAAAGTATCTTCAGATTTTTGATTCAATATGTAAGGCTGCGGAGGATTCAGGGCCAATTGGTCAATTATCAATTCCCGAAAGGTTTCGTTGGTTGACGGCCACCAGAAGTACAGTGATTCAGACTTCAAAAGTTCATCCGGGCTTTTCCAAAGATCCTGCAGAAACTTTAATTAAACTTTTTAATAAACTGGTTTTGTGATCTGACTGTATTATTTTTAAAATATCCGGAATTTATTATTCTTGTTCAATTTGAATAATTCTGGAATCGGATTTTTAAAGTTTTATTCAATCAATCAGTTTTAAACCAAACTGGTTTCTTATTATTCCAATCGCCGTTGTAATTGACTGTAAGTTCTTCGCCGGCATCAATTTTCCGGATTGTTTTTATCTGCATAATTTCATTGTCAAAATCCATAAAATATTCGCAATTACTTTCATAACTATGGTTGTACACCGCCACATAACCCAATGCCATACAACATCGATCTTCCAGGCTTCCCCAGATAAAAATGTAATCATGTAACAAAGTTTTGTCGAGAATGATTCGCTCTTCAGCACTCATGACGATCACCGGTGACTCTTCAATTATCGTATCTTTATCAATGCATGTTTCTGTAAAAACGCCCCGGCCTTTTGTGTCAGTTTTTTTTATTTGCAAATATTCTTTAATCATATAATTGAAATAAAATCCCGATTAATCAACGAACCGAATAAAGGTAAAATAAATTAATTTTGCGCCCTTATACGGATGAAACAATTCAAATGACCGAAGAAGAAATTTCAATTCAGGATCAATACGAAGATGTTTTAAAAACCGCTGACGACGCGGCTATCAGAGAATTTCTGAATCAACAAAACATTAGTGATGTTGCTGAACTTATTGAGGAGAATGAAGAAAGAGAGATTGAGATTTTCTCACACCTCTCTATGCATCGGGCTACCGGTCTTTTTAAGATATTGGAACATTCTACACAAAAAGAAATTATAAAAAATCTTCCTCCTACAAAGAGCGCGGAATTATTGAATGAAATGCAGCCGGACGACCGCACTTCATTTTTTGAAGATCTTCCAAATGAAGTGGTTCGCGAATTAGTGAAAACACTTGTTCCCGAAGAAAGAAAAATAACCCTTTCTCTTCTTGGCTATCCTGAAAACAGTGTGGGACGTTTGATGACCCCGGATTATGTATATGTTTATGAATATAATACAGTGGCCGAAGTTCTAAACATCATCAGAAGTGTTGGAAAAAATACGGAAACTATTGATGTGGTTTATGTGATCAATAAACATGGTGAACTATTAGACGATCTTAGAATACGGGAATTCATATTGGCCGATCCAAAAACGAAAGTGAGTGAAATGATGGATGGTCGTTTTATTGAATTGAATGTGAATGACGATCAGGAAACTGCCAACGAAGTTTTTAAAATGAATAACCGGGTGGCGCTGCCTGTGGTTGATGATTTCAATGTACTGTTGGGAATTGTTACCATCGATGATGTGTTGTGGGTTACCAATGAAGAATTTAGTGAAGATATTCAGAAAATTGGTGGTGCTGAAGCTCTTGACCAGCCATACCTGGAGACTCCTTTTTTCGGACTGGTTAAAAAAAGAGTTGGTTGGCTTACCGTACTTTTTTTTGGTGAAATGCTCACCGCTACAGCAATGGCTTTTTACAATGATGAGATGGCTAAAGTGATTATTCTTACTAATTTCATCCCGCTGATTATAAGCACAGGTGGAAACAGTGGTACACAGGCTTCAACTTTAATCATCCAGGCAATGGCATTGGGAGAAGTAAAGATTGCAGATTGGTGGCATGTGATGCGTCGCGAAATCTTATCCGGTTTGATGCTCGGGATTATTTTGGGTTGTATTGGTTTTCTTCGGATTACGGTATGGAGCGTATTGATGCATCATGGGGTTATGCCGGATATTTATGGTCCTGAATGGGTTTTGCTTGGGCTTACAGTCTTCTTTTCCCTCATCGGGGTAGTCCTTTGGGGATCATTAATTGGAAGTATGTTGCCTATCCTCTTAAAAAAATTAGGTGCAGATCCGGCGTCTTCTTCTGCTCCTTTTGTAGCAACTTTAGTCGATGTTACCGGACTAATTATTTTCTTCAATGTAGCCTTGTTGGTTTTACGAGGAACGCTGCTATGAATGAACAATCCTTTCCCGAATCTTTAGATATTGATTGACTTTTGACCCATTTCCTTCATCCGATAATTTTCTATCTTCGTCGTAGTCCATTTGGATAATTTACAATATAATAGTGTTTGCATGGGGAAGTGTTACTTTTTGATCCGTACGATTTTATTCCTAAATCTTTTATTGAATCAGGCAGTTTTATTTGCTCAAAAACCTATGGGTATTCTTAAAGGAAAGATCATTACCAGTGATGGCAAACCCGCGGCTTCAGTAACGATTGAACTACAAGGTATGAGAAAGCTCACATTTTCAGATAACAATGGATTTTTTGTTTTTAATCACCTGCATGCCTTTGTGGATAGCTTAATTATTTCATCTGCCGAATCAGATATATATACACAGAAAATACAACTAGATAAAGATCAAACATTTGACCTTGGAGTTATTCAACTTCGCGAAAATATTCCCCGGTTACAAACGGTAGAAATTGAAGGAAGAACAATGCAATCTTACAAGAGTGACTATTCTTTCTTCGTTAATAAAACCGAAGCTCCATTGATTAATATTCCTCAGTCTGTTTCGACAATAACTAAAGAACTGATCAGAGATAAAATGGCGTTAAACCTCAAAGAAGTGGTGAATATAGCGGCAGGAGTCAATCAATATTCCGGATACGACGAATACACCATCAGAGGCTTTAGGGCTGAAAATTCAAGGAACATCAATGGTTTGCGGGGATATAATACAACCTACACCAATTCAATGCTCTTAAACATTGAACGGGTGGAAATCATTAAAGGCCCGGTGGCAACGCTTTACGGCAACAGTGATCCGGGAGGAACCGTTAACCTGGTTACTAAAAAACCTCTTAAAGAAGAAAAATCTGAGATTAACATTCTTGGTGGAAGCTGGAACCATTTCAGAATGTCTGTTGATAATACCGGTCATTTGAATAATAACAAAACACTGCTTTATAGGATCAATGCGGGATATGATGACAGGCATTCTTTTCGCAAGAATATATTTTCAAAATCCTATCAAATTGCGCCCTCCGTGTCTTTCATTCCTACTGATAAAATCTCAATCAACTTCGACTTTTCAGTATCACATCTCAACACCGTGCTCGACAGAGGCCAGCCCGGAATTATGGGTGATCCTGATTTGTTTTCGACGCCCATCGGACTATCATTGAGTCAGCCTGGCGATCATCTGTATGAAACCGATTTGGCTTCCGTGGTTTCGTTTTCTTATAAAATAAATGATGACTTTAGTTATAACGTGGGATATCTTAATTATTACACCCAACAGAATGTAGCCGATCATGGTTTGAAGGATTATATTACCAAAGATTCGGTTGATCTGTATTTTACACAATGGAAATACCATACCGTTACCAATACATTATCCAACTATATGAGCTACAAATTCATCACTGGCCGGCTCAATCACCAAATGGTAGCGGGCTATGATTATATTCAAAGTAAAGTGAATTTAGGTCAGAATAATTATGAGCTTTCTAATCAATTCGGTCTTGGAAGCGGTGTGGTGGGTACATTCAATTTACGCAAACCTACGTATTTCAGAAGACCAGTTAAGACATATCACCTGTCTGATGCAGAAGCAGAAGAAACAGAAGTAGATGCGAATGTGTATCATACCCAAGGCGTTTATATACAAGATCAAATCAGCTTGAATCGTTGGAAATTGCTTGTAGGCATACGCGAAGAATTTTATAAAGGGAAAGGGGAAGACAAGGATGATGAAATAGACCAGCAGATTTTACTGCCCCGTTTTGGCCTGGTATATTCGATCAGGAATAATTTAAGCGCATACGCTACCTACAACAAAGGATTTGATCCTTTTGAGGCTGCCAGTGGTACACAGGTTTTTGAGGCTCCGGTCAAGCCACAAGTCAGTGAACTATTTGAGACAGGTTTGAAAAGTAATTTTTTTACAGGGAAACTTTCTGCTACTCTTTCTTTTTATCAACTAACCGTCCAAAATGTTGCCGTGAATGCGAATGAACCCGGTAACCCGGATTTGTTCGTTCAGGAAGGACGGGTGCGTTCCAGGGGCATTGAGTTTGAAGCTTTTGGTAACATCACTCCAAACCTGAGTATTAGCTGGTCATATGCATATTGTGATGCTAGAATTCTTGAAACTAAAATTGCTTCACAGCTAGGAATGCGTCTGGAAAATGCACCATTAAATTCAGGAAGTAGTTGGGTCAGATACAATTTCAAAAAAGGAGTTTTAAAAGGAATCGGAATTGCTGCAGGGCATTTGCAGTCGGGTTATAGAAAAACGCTGGATCCAGAAACAGATCTTCCCGGATATGTTATTGTCAATGGAATGATTCAATATTCATTCAAGAACTTTACCCTTGCTTTGAAAGTTGAAAATCTGACCAATAAAACGTACTGGACCGGTGGCTATAATAATGTAAGCAAATGGCCGGGAGAACCGGGAAATCTTATGGTTAATTTGAGGTATAGCTTCTAAGCATGGAAGAGCTTCTTTTCAATTTCTTTGAGTAAACGAAGAAATAAGCTCGATTTTAATTCTGATTTTTTTCTGTTTCTAAATAATTTTTAAAGTAAAATCCTTATTCTCCCAACGATTGTCAATTTTCCAAAGAAATGTGAATTTAATTTCACCAGTTTCTTTTCCCCCAAAATCAATATCAGCGATGTGAATTCCCAGAGAGGTATCTTTCGTCTCAAGGTCGTTTTTTGTTTCCCAGTTATCAATGGTCCAATGTACAATTGCCGGAGACTTTACTTCGATGCGCAATATTTTCTTTGATGAAATTGTATTGACTTCCCAATCAAATCTCCAGATGGCAAAAGGCGACGGGGATTTCTTTTTTATATACCTGTTTTCGGTTTGAAGCGACATATCAAAGATCCTTTTCTCTTTGATTGAGCTGCATAATTTGATGTATTCTGAATGGGCCCAGGTTAATGGCATCGCCGAACCAGAGTATTTTCCAAAAAATAAACCTCTTTCAGGGATGTCATCTGTATCCCAGATTTGTTCAGGAATTAATCCATTATTCGCAAATCCATCCATTGTTTTCAATAATTCTTTTGCCCCTTCTATATTTCCCGCGGCTATTTCATAATGCCCTCTTTCTCCGGTTAATAATGGCCATGCCCTTCCAATTCCATATCCATTATTTGAATACGCATTCCCATAAGCATCTTCTCCGTAACCATCGTTTGAGTATCTGTGCCAGCATGGACCATAAGGCGTGTCAACTTTTAATTTAGCATCAATTATTTTTATTGTGTTCAAAATTTTTGGATCATCAGCAGCGCGCAAACCAAACCTTACCAAAGCTAATGCGTCCACACAAATCAATTCATACAAATGCATCTTACCATTGTCTCTTGTTCGGTTTTTGATGTAAATAAAGTCATTTTTCACTTCTTCTGCTGGCTGGTGGCTGGGATTAATACGCATGTAATATCCTTCTACTCCTGTTTCTTTAGATAAAGGTGTATCCGTAACATAAGTCCACTTTTCAATTTGCTCATTCCAGTAATCTGCAGTTTGCCTGCAATATTCAGCAATACCCGGCTCATGGTTAATTTCTGCAAGATGCGCCCCTCCCAGCAATCCGGTAATTTCTGCAGCCAGGGTGAAAGAAGATAAACCAGATTCTTCCTCCCACCTGTCCTGTTGAGTGGACGGGCCATTGGAAACTAAAACTGAAAGTGCTTTTTTTATAACCGGCCAATACCTTTCTAATTTTCCCGGATCGAGATTGTATTTGCATTGGTATAAATCAACAACTGAAATGGACAGCGCTATTTCATCCATTTGTAATCCAGTCCATGAGGGAACTCCGTCGAGCCACATATTCTGACTCCATGTACCATCCTTTTCCTGGGTTGACATTAAAAAATTCAGGATTTTATAAACTTCATCCTTTGCTTTTAAAGCAAGAAATCCACTGGAACTTTCTACTAAATCTCTTGGCCAAACCAAATGGTATCCGCCTATTTCATCATCACCTTTTGTTTCTCCCCAAGGAATGGAAAGGCTTGCTACGACACCACCCGGGAAAATTTTAGATTGATGTAAATTTAAAACCGTAGCGCTTACCCGAAGATTTTTACCAATGGTATTCCTGTCTGTTTTTACTGTTTTTAATTTATTTTGAAATTGATCCCATTCGGAAATATATCTTTCGCGGGCAGTATCGTATCCATCCATCAAACTCGCCCAGGCCCTGTTGCCAGTGTCTGCTTCTTTGGTCCCAAAACTCAGTGCCAGCACAAATTCTTTGGTTTTTGAAATATCTATTTCAGCCGTTAATGCGATATTTCCATTTTTCGCTTGCTGGTATTCCCATTGCATTTTTTTATGCTGTTTCAAATCTATGTACCCATCGGATGTTCCTACGTAGCCGACCGATCTTTTGATAAAATCAGAATAGTAGCAGGCTAGCGCCAGAGTAACACCATCTCTGTGTGCAAATAACATGGGTACTCCTTTATATTCACCCAACCAGCCGTCATTGCAAGAACCATTGTTGTTGATGTGAGGCGTCAGCAATACGAAAATTCTATATTTTGAAGATTCATTTTTTTGTAATGGTTTGAATCTAATTTTTTGTAGTACAGTATTCCTCAACGGATCTGTAATTACTTCTTTTTCTATTACATATTTTTTTTGTTTGCAAATATTGGTAATTTGAAAGGCAGGAATACCTTCCTTAACCCATTTTATTGAGTGTTCTGTATCTCTTTTTTCTTCGGAAAAAAAACTGTCTTCATCAGTTACGATTAATTCCATATCGCGGATACATGCAATATCTTCTCTTGGATAATAGACTTCATTAAGAATCCCGTGGCTTAAAGTGAAAATGACATCTGAAGCAGAACTTATTGATTTTCCAATTCCCGATTTAGCGCTGGAAGTCCATCTGGGCGGGATACCGGGAGCGCCGGGAGGTGTTGATGTATTAATGGCCATATTTTATATACTTTTGATAAGCAAACTTTATTATTTTAATTCTTTTGATGAGCGGGAGATGTTGAGGAAAAGATTTCGATACGGGGTGGAGTGATTTCCTGCTGAGAAGAATTTATTGATTAACCTTTTATCTATTTGAGTAAATAAGTTTAGAAACGTTACAAAAGAACTGAAAAGTAACGTAATAAAATGAAAAATCGTTTTTAAAAAAAATCCGGAAAATGGATCACAAGCCAATGAAAGTAATCTTAGTTTTTGTATCAACATTAGATGGAAAAGTTACCAGGTGGGGCGATTCTCACGTAAGGAAATGGACATCGATACAGGATCAAAAATATTATAAACAAATATGGAAAGACGCGCGATTGATCTTAATGGGAAGCAGCACTTTTATTGCGGACAATTTTCCTCCTTCCAAACAGCATCTTCTTTTGGTGATGACAAATCATGTTTCAAAATATAAGGAACGTGCGGTTCCGGGGCAAATTGAATTCACAAATAAGTCTCCAAAAGATTTGGTTGAAAGATTTACCAAACAAGGTTTTGATACGATGGTGGTGGCTGGCGGCGCTCATGTTGCCACTTCGTTTCTGACGGAAGGATTGATAGATGAACTATGGCTAACGATTGAACCCAAAATATTTGGTACAGGAGGAAGTTTTGTGATTGACCAGAAACTTGATGTTGATCTAAAAATGATCAGCAGCGAAAAAGTAAATGAAGAAGGTACTTTGATTACAAAATATACCGTTATTAAAAAATAGTTCTTCATTAGTCAATCAATGAAATGAGAAAACCGGGTAAAAGTTTGTTTACTGTTGGTTTCACTATAGAATTTTGTTAACCAAATAAGTCGGTTGATCGTGCCGATCCCATGAGAATAGCACTTCTCTTCAGGATCATTTTTTTATTCTTCCCGCGAAAAATCAAACAGAAATGATATACGGCATTAATGATCGCTTTATAAAAATATTATTTTCAATCCGTTTGTTATTTCAATCTGGTATTTATTTGAACCATCGAATGAAAACGAACTAATCCGAACCATGTCTGAAGATGTAAATGGTAAAAAAATATTTTCTTTACTTGAGGTGACCTCAAGCATAAAAAAAACGATTACCGAAAGATATAAAAGTTCTTTTTGGGTAAAAGCTGAAATGAACAAGTTGAACTTTTATAAACATTCCGGCCACTGCTATCCGGAGCTGGTTGAGAAAAAAGAAGGAAAGATAATTGCCCAGATCCGGGCATACTTATGGAAAGATAATTTCAGAAGGATCAATAACGATTTTCAACGTGTCTTGAAAGAACCATTGAAAGATGGCATTAAAATTCTTTTTCAGGCTAAGATTTCTTTCGATTCTTCTTATGGACTTGCTTTAGAAATCATGGATATTGATCCGGGTTATACACTTGGTGATCTTGAAAAGGAAAAACAGGAAACGATTAGTCAGCTTATGAAAGAAGGTTCGTATGATCTGAACAAGCGTATTCCATTTCCGTTATTGCCTCAGCGTATTGCGATCATTTCCGTTGAGACAAGTAAAGGTTACGCAGATTTTCTTAAAGTTATTGAAACCAATCCATGGAACTATAAGTTTTTTCATCTTCTTTTTCCTTCGCTTCTTCAGGGAGATAATGCCGTTCAAAGTATTTTAAATCAATTAAGGAAAATTAAGAAAATCAGACATCATTTTGATGTGGTAGCATTTATCCGCGGAGGTGGCGGCGATGTAGGACTATCCTGTTATAATGATTACCTCCTTGCAAAAGAAATTGCCTTGTTTCCAATCCCGGTCATTACAGGAATTGGGCACGCGACCAATCAAACTGTTTGTGAAATGGTTTCGTTTTCCAATGCGATTACTCCGACAAAATTGGCAGAATACTTACTGCAAAAGTTTCATAATTATTCTGTGCCGGTTCAGGAAGCAGAGCGGAAGATAACAGAAAAATCACGGCGGCTTCTAAGTGAAGAAAAGCTGAAGTTTCAATCAGAAGTAAAATTATTTCGGTTCTCTACGGAAAATATTCTGAGTAACAATCGTAACGAAGTCAAAAATCATACAACCTCCTTAGTGCAAAATGCACAGTTTATTTTCAGAAACGAAAACGCCAAACTGCAAACAATAAAATCGAATGTAATCAGGGCTTCAAATGCCTTTTATGTAAAAGCTTTAACGGCGATAAAAGATTTTGCTATTTCAATTGGCAAGGATAGCCGTTCCCAGCTCAATCATTTTAAGCTCGTCGTATTCCAGATGAATGAAAAAATAAAAACGCAAAGCACGGCGAAATTTAAAAGTTCTTTTATTGAATTGAATAATCTCGAAAAGAATGTTTCAAATATGAGCCCGGAGAACGTTTTGAAACGTGGTTACAGTATTACTCTTTTCAATGGAAAGGCGGTCAAAAATATTTCACAAGTAAAAAGCGGAGACACGATTAATACTATTATTTTTGAAGGAAATATCAATAGTACTGTTGATTCTGCCGGCAAAACAAAAAAAGAAGATGGAAGCGAAAATAAATTATAAAGATGCTTTTGAAGAACTTCAGACGATTGTTTCGGAAATTGAACAGGGTGAGATTTCAGTAGATGAACTTTCGGAGAAAGTAAAACGGGCTGCAATGCTTATTAAAATCTGCAAGTCAAAACTGACCACAACGGAAGAAAATGTAAATGAGATTTTGAAAGAATTAGATTCAACAGCCGGTGATGATCATGGAATGAAAATTGACGGGTGATAAAAATCTACTGTTTAATTTCAGACAAATCGAAAAGAACACAAAAAAAGATCCCCTTTTCCTACGGGGACCATTGGTGTTTATACTAATAGGGATTTAAGCGAAAAACGGGGTTACAATTGCAATAATCTGATCTTTGGTGAGTGGCTCATCAAATGCTTCTGATGCTGCAGCGGCTGAAATGCTCATTCCGCCTATGTTTGTAATTGTCACACCAGCCTGAGTTACATTTTGTTCGCCATCATAACTTGCCTGAACAGCGGGACTACCAATACCGCTTTGATCTAATGTAATCCAGGGTTTTACTTCAACTCCTGAAGGAACCAACAGGTTTGCAGCTTTTCTCATTTCACGGATGTGTGCTGCATGCCTTGCTTCCACTGAATGGATCTGGAGTGCAGCGGTCAAATAATCGTTATTCGAAATGAGATTTGGCGCTTGTCCTTTATAAGCCCTGACGCCGGTGTCTTCAAAAGTCTGAGCAACGGCCAGCAAAGTACCATAATCGGAAAATACATTTGAAAAAGTGCCTTTTGCCGTAAAATCAAAATTAGAAGCTGTAAAAGAAACCGGAGTTCCGCCGGCCGCAGTGATGGCTGTTTTAAGAAAAACAACATGCTCATTTTCATGATCACGAATTGTGTTGAAAGCGTTCATGGCGTCCCCTGATGGAACAATTCCTGAAGCGACTGCTTGAATATAAAAGTTGGATTCAAGATACTCAAGTGTGAGTGCAAAATTTAAAGTATCAACGACCAAATCTGAGGGCGCGGAAGGGGTTGAGTATGCTTTTTGAAACATAGAACCTAATGCGAATGGAATGGCAGCTAATGCAATTTTTCCGGATGTTTTTGCAAAGCTTTTCATCGCATCTCTGCGTGTATCCAGCCTTTCATAAACTTCAGGGTCTGTTTTTTCTATTTCGGAAATAATATTTTGTAAATTCATATTGATTAAATTTTAACTGGTGGGTAAATTACTTGCGTTGAGTTTTGTTTTCAGAAATGCACCTGCAACAGATAACACTTCATCAGGGGTTTTTGCTTTATCTAAACCATTCATGTCGATGGCAGTTGAGTCTGCAAAAGAACCTGGAGTGATGATATCACGAATCCATGCTGCATGCCTGGCTTCTACTGAAACAATTTTTCCTGCCAGCGTGAGATAATCAGGATTGGTTAATAATTTTCCTGCACCATTGTAAGCGGAAACACCAAGATCTTCAAATGCTTTTGCCGTCCCAAGTACGCTGGTTCTGTCAGTGAAATCAATCGACTTGAAATTAACTTCCAATGATTGTATCGCGCTGGTTGAAAGAGCAGCCTTGAAAAATTCACGATGTGCAATTTCATGATCCCTGATATCGGTTAAATATGCTTTTTCCATTGCACTCATCTGACTGTAAGGCGAAGCCACGACTTTCATATAAAATGCTGCTTCGAGTTGTTCTAATGCATAGGCATAATTTAAAACTCCGACATCGCCACTACCGAGGTCTACGGCGTCTTTACTAATGACCGGTCTTTTGTCTTTTTTACAGGAGGCTGCAACAACCATTAAGGCGGAGCCTGCACCTACCATTCCAAAAAAGTTTCTGCGTGAAAATGACCGGGTCATTCCCTCATTCCCTGGAATTGGCTGATCTTCGTTTGATGTGTTGATTAACATAAATGAATTAATTGAAAAATTAAAAAAATTGTTTTCGAGTTTTGCAACTCCACACTCATTTACGAAAGAATATTCTGGTTGGATTGAGAGATTGAAAAAAACAAAAAGTTTCTAGAGATTCTTTGGAAATTCATTCCAACATAGGTTAACGATGAAGGGAAACTGATTTGA
Organism: Ginsengibacter sp.; assembly: GCA_039935455.1. Lineage (GTDB taxonomy): Bacteria > Bacteroidota > Bacteroidia > Chitinophagales > Chitinophagaceae > Ginsengibacter. The sequence goes on along the minus strand of JBDTKF010000019.1, from coordinate 1,749 downwards.
GCCAATTTTTTTCTTAAAAAACCTTAATAATTTGGAGTAGAAGTTGGTGTTTCAGGCTGATTAGCAGTTGCAAATAAAAATCATAAATTATAACGTAAATTCAAGTAAGCGGAAATATAAACTTCTATTTATTCAATTTGAGATTCCAATAATTTTCTTAACACTGATATCGCTGTTCTCATTCTTGTTTTTACAGTTCCAAGAGGTATGTTTAATTTCTGCGAAATCTCTTCCTGTGTCCAACCTTCAAAATAGGCCAGGTCGATTACCTCCTTCTGGTCTTTTTTTAAAAATGCAGTCTGCTTTCTGATTCCGAGTGAATCAAAACGTTCATTTTCATTGATATTGTTGCTTGTGAAAACGATTGCATTCTCATTATTTTGAGTTTTTAATTGCTTCTTATAACTCTTACTTCTGATTGTATCAATGGTTAGATTTCTGGTAATATTAAGCATCCAGGTAAACAGCCTTCCTTTTGAAGCGTCATAGCTTGAAAAGTTATTCCAGATTTTCAAAAATGCTTCCTGTAAAATGTCTTCGGATAATTCCTTATCATTGACCATCTTAAAAATGATCCCATTCAAAGCACCGGAATAATGATCATATAAATACTCAAATACGGTTCTATCACTGTTTTTTAGTAATAACACCAGTTCGTCCTCACTGTATTTTGTTGTCTCTTCCAATAATAGAGTTATTAGGATTTCGCTCAATTAAATAAAGATAGATTAATATTTGGTACTACGATAAAGGGAAGTCGTTTGAGAATAAATGCCAAAAATATTGGTAATTAGGGAAAAGAATCGAAGAATGAGGTGGGTATAATTCTCCATCAATGATCGTAGATGACATACCTCTTGATGTTCTTCATCCACAATAAAAATTTACTTTTTTGTTCGTTTACTGTTTTCGGATAATTTCAAAACACTATTGTAACAGCGTGGCATAAAGTTTTTTTATCCTTAATTTTGAAATGGCTTCTTTCAAATAATTCAGGTCATCCATGGTATTATATACCTGATAAGAAATGCGCAGGTAAATTTCATCTCCATGCTGCATTACCGGAATTTCAATTTTAAAATCGTTGAACAAAGACTCTTTTAGTTTTACCGGGTTTTCGGTTTTGATAGGGATGCTACACATCTGTGCTAAAAATTCATCAGAGAGTGTGCACAAAGGTTCTGTTCCAAGAAGTTCACAAAATATCGGGTATTGCTCCAAAATTATTCGCCTGCATTCGGCTTTTCTTCGCTCCATGTCGTTCTCTTTGAAAAACTGCAGGATAGCAGGGGTTGTCAGAAAAGCAGAAATATCTCTTGTGCCTTGCATTTCATTTTCTTCCAAAAACTTTGATTTGGTTGGCTTGTCGGCATCATAACCCCAACTGATTATTAATGGTTCAATTTGGTTCTGAAAACTTTTATCTACGTACAAAAAAGTGGAGCCTTTGGGTCCGAGCAACCATTTGTGTAAAGTGCCTGTATAGAAATCAGCTTTTATTTTTTTCAGATCTAATGGAATATGCCCGGGAACATGAGCTCCATCAACAATTGTGATCAGGCCAAGTTTTTTAGCCTGTTCACATATTTCTTTCACGGGGAATATCAATGCAGTAGCGCTCGTGTAATGTCCTATAGAAATCGCTTTGGTTTTTTTATTATAACCTTTCCAGAACTGTTCAATAAATTTTTCTTTCGAAGTTAATGGTAAAGAAATATTTTGTTTCCGGTAGAAGAATCCTTTCTTTTT
>JBDTKF010000018.1:0-30944 GCA_039935455.1 Ginsengibacter sp. | reverse complement strand
GCACTTCTTTGTTGACTGTGTCTGCGCTTTGGATTTGGCATAACCGTAGATTAAATATGATTAATTATTGTTTTTTTTAAACTTTTCTAACCCTTTTTCGAAAGGATGATTATTTTCGATCACTGTTGATTTCATTTTCTTTAGCATTGCCAAAATCTCTTTATTGCATTGCGGTCCGCCCATTTCTTCTTCAGTACACATGCGCTGATTTGGAATACTCAATAACACAAACTCATAAATCCAATCAGCAAGATGAATGTGACTTTCTGTTCTGGAAATGTAAAACACATCTGCATCATCTTCGTTCTGATTCATTTCTTCAGGATTTTCAACCTGTTTTATAACAAGTTTGAATTCGTCCCAAAGGTCCATTGGTAGTGTATTCCCACAACGGTCACAGATTACGTTTACACTTCCGCCAATCTCGAATTTCAACAACATAAAAGAAATGTTTTTTTCGAGAGTTAGTTTTACGGATGCAAAACAATTATCAAAATCCGGGTGCTTATAATTTGAAAAGAACTTATCGTTTACTTCGTAATTAAATTCATGGTTTCCTGTTTTCAACCCTACAAAAGCGATATCATATTCACGACGGTTACCCATAACTCAATATTAAAGGGCTGCGAAGGTAAGGAAAATCAGTTAATCTTTTTAGCGCATCCTTAAATAACAGTAAATATTTGGATAAAAAATCGCTTTTTAGCTGACGATGATTAGGGCCATAATGGGATTTAATAATAACTTCGTACGAAGATCTGACCGGTGATTTCAATGCGGGGACGCAATTGAAAAAAGTTTTTGAAAGATGTGTTCAACGGGCAACAGTTCAAAGAATATTAAGATATCGATGATAAACGGTGAATGCCAGGAGAATGGAAAATGATTTCAATATGAATGTTAAAAAGAAAGTTCAACAAAATAAAAGTTTATGGATAATTATTCTTTTGTTGATTGGGTTAATTAAATTTTTTTCCGCTGACAGAAGCAGGGTAGAAGCTATATATACTTCTAAAATTTATTTTTGGTTTTCAAATACCCTTCGGTTCCTTTTTGGCTGGTTACCTTTTAGTGTGGGCGATATTTTATATTTATTAGCCGGTTTTTGGATCATTTATAGAATCGTAAAAAATATATTTTTAGTTTTTGAAAAAAAAGTTACAAAAAAAATACTTCTTAAAAAATTTCTGAATCTCCTGTTGATCTTTGCTTTTATTTATGTGGTATTCAATATTTTTTGGGGAATAAATTATAACCGTGAAGGAATAGCCTATCAATTGAAATTGAAAGATTTGCATTACGACACTGCTGATTTGATTTTGCTTCAAAATAATTTGATAGCAAAAGTGAATGCTTCAAAAAACGCGATCATAAAAAGCCAGAAAGTTTATCCTTCAAAAACGAATCTAATTATAGAAGCTAAAAAAAGTTATGTGGAAGCTGCAAAGACTTTTCCTTTTCTTCAATACAGAAATATTTCGGTAAAATCTTCTTTTTTTGGTACGCCTGGTGATTATTTGGGTTTCACAGGTTACTATAATCCTTTCACCGGCGAGGCACAGATAAATACGACTGTTCCTCCATTTCTGCAGCCATACATTGCCACACATGAGATGGCGCACCAGCTTGGTTATGCAAAAGAAGACGAAGCGAATTTTGTCGGCTATCTCGCGGCTGTAAATTCAACTGATACACTGTTTCATTACTCCGCTTACTTTGATCTTTTTCTTTATACCAATCGCGAAGTTTATTATTTTGATTCTGTTGCTTCAATTAAGGCAGTGCAACAATTGATACCAGGCGTAAGGGAAGATATTCGTGAATTACGAAAATTTGATTTGGACCATCAAAGCTTTTTAGAGCCAGCAATAACCTGGATGTATGGAAATTATCTAAAACTGAATAATCAGCCAAAAGGCATGCACAGTTACAACGCAGTTGTTGGAATGTTGATTGCTTATTATAAAAAATTCGAAAAAATCTGATCTGTAGGAAAGTTAATTCCCTGAGACAGTAAACAAACAAATAAATAGATTTTACCTCCCTGATTAATGCTTTTTTTTATCGCGAATAATGTCAGGAATTTAAAACCTGGAAAGCCTTACGAATCATCTTCTTTCCCGCATCGGAATGCGTTTTCTGCTATCTCGTAATGGTCTTCTGTTCCCGCCGCCATCTGCTTCATTCATTCTTACCTGCCGACCGTTATACGTTGTTCCATCGATGCTTTTAATCATCTTTGCAGCGGCAGATTTATCCACTTCCACCCAGGCATTCATATCGCGCAAATCTATCCGGCCCAACACTTCTTTTTTGAGATTACTTTCATCAAGAATAAATTGCAGAAAGCTGGCTTTATAAAAACCATCTTTGGTTCCCAGGTTGATAAATAATTTTGTGAAGCCACCATCCCGGTCATATCCTGGTCTTTCTCTCCCTTCTCGTTCGTGCCTGTTATTATCGTTTCTTTTTTCTCTGAAATCCTGTCTAGCATTCAGATCCTCTGCGTTCTCGTAATATTTTAATAAATGATCAAATTGAAGTGCAGCCACTCTTTTAAGGACTTCTTCTTTACTTATATCCGCAAATTTCTTCTCCAGATCAGAAAGATAGGTCTCATACGATTTGCTGGAAATATCTGTGTTGATCAGCTTATCCATGAAATAAAAGAATTGTTTACGACAAACATCTTTTCCACTTGGAATATCAGATTTATGGAATTGAGCGTTCACCATTTTTTCCAGCTGACGAATTTTGAAAGATTCGCGGCTGTGACAAATAGAAATACAAATTCCGCTGTTTCCGGCCCGGGCTGTACGTCCGCTTCTGTGTGTATAAACTTCCATATCATCCGGAAGCTCGTAATTGATAACATGTGTGATTCCTTCTACATCTATACCACGTGCTGCAACATCAGTTGCAATCAGTATTTGTAAATCTTTATTACGAAAGCGATGCATTACACGATCCCGTTGTTGCTGGGTCAAATCGCCATGTAAAGATTCAACGTCGTATCCTTCTATAGATAACTTTTCAGCAATATTCTGTGCATCCAGCCTGGTCCTGGTAAAAATAATTCCATACATTCCCGGATTGAAATCTACCAATCTTTTCAAGGTCTCAAAGCGTGAATGTGCCGGCGTGATGAAATATTGGTGATCAATGTTCACATTGGCAGTATTTTTTTTGCCGACAGTTACTTCCTGTGGATCATGCATAAACCTTTTAGAAATAGTTCTTACTTCTGAAGGCATTGTAGCGCTGAAAAGCCAGGTGCTTTCGCGGTTTATTGTATTTTTTAATAAAAAATCTATGTCATCCCTGAAGCCCATGTTCAACATTTCATCTGCCTCATCTAGCACTACATATTTTACTTTTTCAAGGTCGATTGCTTTTCTCTCGATCATATCAATCAATCTTCCGGGAGTAGCCACAACAATTTGCACTCCTTTTTTTAACGCGCGGATTTGCATGACAATGGATGCACCGCCGTATACCGGTTCCGCAAGAATATTTTTCAGGTATTTTTTATATTCCTGTATATCGTTGCAAATTTGTAAACATAATTCACGGGTAGGACAAACGATCAAAACCTGTGGATACCGGTGATCCGGGTCTACTAATTGTAACAATGGCAAGCCATACGCAGCAGTTTTTCCGGTACCTGTTTGAGCAAGTCCAACAAAATCTGTCGTACCTGAAAGTAAGATGGGAATTGCTTTTGCTTGTATGGGAGTAGGAGTTGTAAATCCAAGATCTGTAACCGCTTTTACGAGGTTTTCATTTAGGCCTAAGCCTTCAAATTCATTCAATTTTTTAAATTTTAATGCGCAAAGTTAAGCTAAATTGACCTAACTGCTAATGACCAGTTAAGGATCTCTTGAACCAAGTTAAAAATATAATCTTTTGTCAAAAATGAATCTTTGAAATTTTGGCACGACTTTTTGAGATAATGAATTGGTACTTTTATTTTTTTAACCCGCTTTTATAAAAAATATATAAATGAAAACTAAATTAATTCCTGTTTTTGCGCTTTTATTCATTTCATCTTCGCTCTTTTCACAAGGATTAACCTTTGGAATTAAAGGTGGCGCAAACCTCGGAAAAATCAGTGGTCAATCTTTCAAAAATGAATTCACTTTAGGTTATCATGTAGGTGCGTTCGCAACTATCGGTGGCAAAAAATGGTCTGTTCAGCCTGAAGTTTTGTTTAGCCAGATAAGTTCAGATACTGCTACCAATTTTAACTCGGTTTATTCTTTTAATAACATCAAAAAAATTGAGCTCCAGTATTTAACGATTCCTATTTTATTAAATTATAAATTAAGTAACATCTTTTCAATTCAGGCGGGACCACAATTTGGAATATTGTTAGATCAAAATAAAAATTTGGTTCAAAATGGGAAAGATGCTTTTAAATCTGGCGATTTTTCTATGGCAGCCGGACTACAATTGAACCTACTTAAATTCCTTGTTTACGGCCGCTTTGTCGGAGGGCTTACCGATATGAATAACCTGAGCAATGATGAAACATGGAAAGTTCAGACAATCCAGGTGGGTATCGGGATTGCGTTATAAGAATTCCTCTTTTTTGTTGGTTTACTGTAAACTACTTTCTCAACGGATAATTTCTATATGCTCGTCTTCATCAATTTTGATGATTGACGAAGGCATTTTTTTTGAAAAATCATCCTGGCGGTGTTGAACAATGTAATCAACACCTTTTTTTATTGTGTCAGATATTTCTGTGAAATTTTGTGGAAACTTTTCTCCGGAAATGTTTGCTGATGTGGATACCAATGGTTTTTTCAATTGCCTGATGAGCTGCTGACAGAATTCATCATTTACAATTCTTATCGCAATACTTCCATCTTCATTGACAAGAGTTGAAGGCAAATGAATTGCATTTTTGAAGATAGCAGTAGTGGGCCTTTCAGCAGAAGAAAGAAAATCCAGGATTTTATTCGGGAGATCTGAAACATAGTTCCTCATCATATCCTGATCACTCACTAAAATGATCAGTGATTTTTTTTCTGCTCTTTTTTTTAATGTATAAATCTTTCGGATCGCAAGCTCATTTGTTGCATCGCATCCGATTCCCCAAATGGTATCGGTTGGGTAGAGGATTAGCCCGGATGATTGTAATGCCTCTAAACTTTTGATGATATCATCTTCAAAATTGACCATAGTTATTCTGTAATTGTTTTCAATAATTTGTTGGTTTCGATCGTATTTGCACAATCAAAATGCCCGAGTGGACAAGCTCTCAAGCCATGAAGCGAACACGGCCTGCATTCAAGTTGTTCTTTAGTTTCCACAATAAATGATTTTTCCGATAACGGGTAAAATCCGAACGCGGGGATTGTTGAGCAAAATATAGCTGTTATCGGCGCATCCGTTGCACTCGCAAAATGCAAAGGTGCAGAATCATTGCTATAATTCATTTTAGCTAATTTCATCAAGGCGGCAGATGAAAGGAAACTCAATGTTCCGGCAATCACTTTTACATTTTTGTTCTTGCTTTTACTTTTAAGACTTTCACACAATTCCACATCTTCTTTTCCACCCAATAAATAAATTACATATTTTTCGGGAAACTGATCAATTAGATCCAGCCATTTATTTTCCGGATATTTTTTTGTAAACCACACACTGGACGGCATCATACAGACAAAAGGAACTTGTACATAAGGTAAGATTTCCAGTTTATTTTCTTTTGTGGGATATAATTTAGGTTTGTTGAGAAGGGTGTCGGTAAAATTTTCAATCAGTTTATTATTTCTCTCAACTTCATGAATTCCTTCATTAAATTGATGAGAAATCTTTTTTGTAAAAAGAAAACTAAATGGATTCTTATCAAACCCAATTCGTTCTTTCGCTTTTGAAAATCCAGTTAACAATCCCGTAGATGCAAACCTTTGCAGCGTGATGACTTTGTCATATTTTTTATTTCGGATAGTCTTTAAAAGGTTGAAAAGATTTTTTATTTTATTTTTCTTCTTATCCCAGATTAGAATCTCATTTAAAATTGGATGCTCTTTCAACAAATCTTCATTTCCTTTTCTTAGCAAAAAATCGATCTGATCTTCGGGGTAAAAAAGATGAATTTTTTCAATGAGCGCCGTAGCTAAAACCACGTCTCCTATGAAGGCTGTTTGAATTAAAAGGATTTTCTGCATTCGTTTTATTATCCGTTATTTCTAAAAACTATATCGATGAAAAGTTGTCCCATTGCGCGTTCAGAATTTATTCGAATATGTTTGACTGTTCATAAAGATTGCTACGAATTGTTTTATCACTGATTTTATTTTTACGAAAAATGGTATTTCTGGTTCCGGGGATATTCCCATAAATGGTTGCCCGCGTTTCAGAAAATATTTTGAAAATGTTCCTGAAGTCATTCCCCATTTTGTTATGAATTGATAATAGCCTTTATTTTTCTTTATTTTTTTTAGTGAGACAGACCCAAAATGATAGACCCGGCTTTTTGAAACACCTTTGAATAACCGGATATCCATTTGCCATAATTTCATTGAAAAATCAGGATCAGAATACATGCCTGGAGTGAATTCTGTGCTGTATTTTCCGGCTAACTCCCAAACGCATTTATGTACCACATTTGGTGGCCATGTAGCGCCTTGCCAATCTTTCATTGGAAGCAAATTGAATTCGGCCAATAATGCTTCTTCATTAAAATTACCAGTCGTTGAGCCATAGTCTTTTTCAATGGAGCAATTACTTTGAGCTTTGGATTCTATTGCTGTGGCAGAAAGAAAAAAATTATTGTCAGGAAGTTTTTTTATTTCTTCATAAAGATATTTATCCCAACCCGGACAAACGTACATATCATCATTTAGATATACGATGTAATCAGTAGTTGCCAATGTGCTGCAAAAATTAAGAGCGTAACAAACACCTACATTTTTTGAGGAGTGTGAATAGGAAAGATCTTTCTGCTGTTCAATCCAGTCAAGGGTTTCATCTGAGCCTTCGTTGATATGGATTATTATTTCATGCTTGAAAGAAGAGTTCTTTTTAATGCTGTCAATGCATAATTTCAGATAATCTAAATTATTCCAGGTCGGTATTAAGATACTAAATAATGCACCCGGAGATGCATCTCTTTTAACTGAACTGAATATAGTATCATGAATGGTTTCATTCATTGAATGAACTAATTTTTTGAAAGTTTGATCCCATTAGAGTTCATTTTATTATAATTTTTTGACCGGTTCAAAAGTAATTCAAGTTTGATAAATGCGGCATAGTAAACAAACAAAAAGTGGGCATTTATATTTAGGCAAAACCCCTTAATTATATTTGCAGAAAATAAATCAACAATGGACTTAGAAAAAATGATCCGCGAAGTTTGGGTTAACCGCGACTTGCTGAATGACGAAACGTACACAGATGCAATCAGAAATGTAATTGACAAAATTGATGAAGGTGTTCTGCGAACTGCTGAACCGGTTCATACCGCTACTTTTAATAAAGAATCAGAAAGCTCATGGAAGGTAAATGAATGGGTAAAACAAGCCATACTTTTATATTTTGGAATTCAGAAAATGGAAACTTTCTCTTTGCCTCCTTTTGAATTTTATGACAAAATGAAATTGAAAAAGAATTATAAAGATCTTGGCGTTCGTGCAGTTCCTCATGCCATCGCACGTTACGGAAGTTATCTCGCACGAAATGTTGTTTTAATGCCCAGTTATGTAAACATCGGCGCTTATGTTGATGAGGGAACAATGGTAGATACCTGGGCAACTGTTGGTAGTTGTGCACAAATTGGAAAACACGTGCATCTTAGTGGTGGTGTGGGTATTGGAGGAGTACTGGAACCGTTGCAGGCTAGTCCGGTAATTATTGAAGATGGCTGTTTTATTGGTAGCCGCTGTATTGTTGTAGAAGGGGTACGTGTAGAGAAAGAAGCCGTTCTTGGTGCCAATGTAGTACTTACTCAATCCACAAAAATAATTGATGTGAGTGGAAGCGAACCCATAGAAACAAAAGGAGTTGTTGCATCACGGAGTGTGGTAATTCCGGGAAGTTATTTGAAAAAATTTCCAGCTGGTGAATACAATGTAAGTTGTGCTTTGATCATAGGGAAAAGAAAAGAAAGTACTGATAAAAAAACCAGTTTGAATGAGGCGCTGAGGGACTTTAATGTGAGTGTGTAAGATAATTTTATTTATTCCTGAACAAATACTTTCTAAAAAAAGCTCGCTATTTTTCACACCTCAGTTTTTTAAAATAAAAATCATCAAGGTTTCATCTAATTGGAAATAATTTCTTTAAATGCATCTCCCAAATGATCAATAATATCTCCTGCTATTAATGCTTCCTGGGATAGATTTTTTGCAGCTATATCACCTGCAAGGCCATGAAGATAAACGCCGAGAATACATGCATTTAATGGATTGTATTTTTGTGCAATCAGACTCGTAATAATTCCAGTGAGGACGTCTCCTGCGCCGGCTGTAGCCATTCCTGCGTTACCGGTAGAATTGAAATATCCTTTTTCGTCCGGTGTGGCAATGAAGGTATAATGTCCTTTTAAAACAATATAAATATTCAATTCTTTTGCTTTAAATAAAGCCAGTTCTATTCTGTCAAAATCAGAATCGGATTTTCCAAACAACCTTTCAAACTCTTTCGGATGCGGCGTAATAATGCTGTGAGGTGGAATTAATTTATATAAGGGTTTATTTTCACTCAGTATATTTAATGCGTCTGCATCAATAACAATTGGTGTTCTAAAATTGGAAAACAAATCTTTCAGCAATTTTTTGTGAGAAGGATATTTTCCAATTCCAGGCCCAATTCCAATTACATCAAAACTGTTGAAATTATCCACGCCTTCTATAAACTGTTCGCCGTACACTTTGCACATTGCTTCGGGTATAGAAGCCTGAACTATGGAGTATCCTGCTTTACAAATGTTGCAAGTGAGTTTGCCCACGCCGCTTCTTAAACAGGCCTTGGCACTGAGAACAGCCGCTCCCACCATACCATAACTTCCTGCGACGAGGCATGCATATCCGAAATTTCCTTTGTTGGAAAAATTATTTCTGGGGGTATATATTTTCTGTATCGAACTTTTTTCGACGAATTCGAAATGGGATTTTTCTTTTTGCTCAAACTCTTTTGAAAGCCCGATATCCAACAACACAACCTTGCCTGTGAAATCATCATTTTCGCCCAATAAGAAAGCGAGCTTTTGATTTTGAAAAGTAAGCGTGTAATTGGCTTTGATGGCGGCGTTCCCTACAGAACTTCTATCGATGTAAATTCCGCTTGGAACATCAATCGATACTACATGTGATGGGTTTCTGTTAATATATTTTATCAATTTCAAAAATAATCCGGTCGCTTTTTTATTTAATCCGGTTCCGAATAAAGCGTCAATTACCAGATCATCTGTTGATAAGAATGGAAAGGATTGTTCATCTTCCATAAAAATTATCTCGACCGGTGTTTTTTTTAATCGTTTAAAGTTGGTCGCGAAATCTGCTGACCCCGGCTTATTTATTTCAGGTATAAAAACAGAAACGTCGTATTTTTTTTGTGATAAAAGTCTTGCAATTGCAAGTCCGTCCCCACCGTTATTTCCTCTTCCACAAAATATTTTTATGGAAGTGTTTTTATGAAAGTTTTTAATGAACCATCGTGAACAGGCGATGGCAGCATTCTCCATTAAATCGATTGATTTTATCGATTCACTTTGAATGGTGTATGAATCCCAATTTTTAATTTGTGCAACTGAAAATAATTTCAACTGAATGTTTTATCCCGTAAGTTTTTAAAATCAATTGAGGTATCTTTCTCGAATGATATTCAGGTGATGGGCAAGGTGTCCGGCAATTGTATACCCCATCGCATTTGAACTCATTCTATAATCGCTTACTTTCCCAACGCCTTTTAGTTGTTCGGGAGAAAAACTATTGAATAGAGAGATTGTCGATTTTCTTACCGCGGTGAATTCGTCAATTAGCTCATTCCCTTCGCGCCTATCCGCATTGGAGTTTTTAGCGTACGAGTTTTCGTCCATCATTGGAAGTATATTGATGTCTCCCCTCGAAAATGCGAGAGCACGATAGCTGAAGATTCTCTCTGTATCTATAAGGTGTTGGATGACTTCCTTGATACTCCATTTATTTTCTGCGTATCGATAAAGTAATTTTTCTTTAGGAACAGACTTAAAAAGCTCTGAAGATTCCTTCATCTGATTTTCTAAAACAGTTTTCAGATCTTCATTTTCCACGAGTTTTATATAGTCGGAAAAATGTGAAGTGTAAATTCCAATTTTACTATTTTGTACTTCCATTGTATTTTATTTTTGATAGAATATTTTCTTTCAAAAGTACGAAAATATAAAATGAGATCAGGCCTTCCAGAATTTGAATTAGTCGTTTTTCAGAAAGGTAAAATAAGATTCTGCATTATTTATTGGTTTACTGAGATAACGCCCAACAAAAATTTATTTATGAAAAAATCATTCCTTTTGCCTGCGTTTCACTTTTGATTTTGGAAGATTTTCTTCTTTGTTGTGTTTGTCGGCTTTCAATGTAGAAGCGAGTTTCACTGCATTGTACGCATTTAATTCACCGCCTGTTTTTGAAATATCTGATAAGTAAACCATCTCATCGCTTCCGGGTATTTTGACTTTTTCAATCAGAGGTGAGACGGATTTTTCAATTGCATATTTTACCTGCTCAGCACTCAAATCCGGAAAATATTGACGTATCAGTGCTGCTACTCCAGCCACAACCGGTGCAGCCATACTGGTTCCTGAAAAATTTCCATATTTGTTGTTTGGCAAGGTGGAGTAGATGTTTACTCCCGGAGCAAATACATCTACAGAGTTTTTTCCATAATTACTGAAATTGGCGGTGAATCCGCCATTCGTAGGATCCCCACTCGCACCAACTGTTATAAAACTTTTTGCTACCCCCGAGTTGTCAAGAAAAACGGGGTTTGGGTAATTTTCGGAAGAATCCGTATTCTTTGCATCATTTCCTGCTGCGTGAATAAGAATTACGTCTTTGCTTTGTGCATATTTTACGGCATCATCCACCCAGCTTTTTTGAGGCGAAAAGGCTTTTCCAAAACTCATGCTGATTACCTGAGCGCCGTTATCAGCCGCATACCGAATGGCATTGGCAATGTCTTTATCGTGCTCATCGCCATTAGGAACTGCGCGGATCATCATGATTTTTACATTATCTGCAATGCCATCCATTCCCAGATCATTATTTCGTGCGGCGGCTATGATTCCCGAACAGTGTGTGCCATGAGAAGGAGTTCCGGCCATCACGTCATTATTACCATAAAAGCGATCGTTGATATCATTATAATTGTCCTTTACAATTTCACCTCTAAAATTTTGGGGCGCTTTGAAAGCGGCTTCCCCTTTACGAACTTCGCCACGAAATTCATTCAAAATGTCAAGGTTACTTATGTTATAATTTTTATTCTCCTGGGCAATATTCAAATAAATAGCGGCAGCAACGCGGGCATTTGGATCCATTGAAGTATAACCCTGGATGTCTTTACCGGTAAATTCGGTTTTTTTAAGATCCTTTGCAATCACTGAATCTCCTTTTTCAATTGCGGGCAAAATTCTTTCCAATTGAAGAAGCGAGGCTTGGTCAAAGCCTTTTGTGACAACCTCTTTTGCTCTCAGATAGGTGGCATACTCGCTTTTCTGATCAGCGTCCATCTTCGTTGTATCGTGTGCTGGATCTCCATATTTATTCTTCAGTTTCCAATAAACTCTTGCTGCTTCGGGAGAGTCCTGGTGCAGGTTACGGCCATCTTTCCCACCAATGAAGTTCCATCCGTATATATCATCTATGTAACCATTGTGATCATCATCAATTCCGTTCCCCGGAATTTCTCCCGGATTATGCCACAAAATCGGTTTCAAATCTTCCTGAAGAGTATCTACACCACTATCGATCACTGCAACTACTACAGTTTTACTTTGTTTTCCGGTCAAAAAATCATAAGCTTTATCCAGGCTGATCCCATAAAATCCTGTTGTAGCGCGATCCAATTGAAACCAATTTTTAGGTGCTGTTTCATTAGAAACAGAATCAATTGTTTTGTCTGAATCTGTTTGTGCAATCGTGTAAAAAGGGAATAAAGCCATCAGCAAAAGCCCTAAAAGAATTTGTTTGTTTCGTACCATTCCTTGTTTATTTATATTTATAGAAGCAAATATTTAAATTTATTTTGAAGATTACCAGCCATTCAAAATAATTACATAATTTTTACCAGTTTCCGGAGATAATAAAGTTTTTTGAATGATTAAATGGAAGATTTGTGGTTAAGCTTCTAAAATCTTTCTAAATACTTATTGCTTTTGTGAAACGAATTAGATTCAGGAGTTTCACATGCTGTACTGGTTAGATTAATGAAATTGGATCTGAATTTTTTTATACGAGATTCTTAATTTGGGGTTGATTTGTTATACCGTGAATTTTATCCCTTGTGCCAATGGAAGTGCATCGGAATAATTGATCGTATTGGTTTGCCGGCGCATGTAAACTTTCCAAGCATCACTGCCACTTTCCCGTCCACCACCAGTTTCTTTTTCACCCCCAAAAGCTCCTCCGATCTCAGCGCCTGAAGTGCCGATATTTACATTTGCTATTCCACAATCACTTCCTTTGAATGATAAAAAAGTTTCGGCTTCGCGAAGATTCAAAGTAAAGATTGCACTTGATAAACCTTGCGGCACGTCATTTTGAATTGCGATTGCTTCCTCTAAAGTTTTGTATTTCATTAAATACAAAATCGGTGCAAAAGTTTCATGTTGAACAATATCCATATCCCTGGTAACTTCGGCGATACATGGTTTTACATAACAACCACTTTCAAAACCTTTGCCAGAAAGCATTCCACCAGTTAAGGCCATTTTTCCTCCCTGTGCTTTTATTTGTTCAATAGAGTGAAGATAAGCGCTCACAGCATCCTGATCTATTAACGGGCCCACATGATTTTCTTCTTTCAATGGATCGCCAATTTTTAATTGCTTATACGCATGTAGCAATTTCTTTTTGAAAGTCTCGTAGATATCCTCGTGAATAATCAATCTGCGCGTACTGGTACAACGCTGTCCGGCAGTGCCAACAGCTCCAAAGATGCATCCAATCAGAGCAATATTCAGGTCGGCTTCTTTAGAAATAATGATGGCATTGTTTCCACCAAGTTCGAGTAAACTTTTTCCAAGCCTTGCACCCACAGCAGCACTTATGGCTTTTCCCATTCTTGTAGAGCCGGTTGCTGAGACTAATGCAATTTTCGGTTCATTACAAATCCATTCACCGACTTCCCGCCCACCGGTTATCAGGTTACAAACTCCTTCAGGAACATTATTTTCTTTAAAAACTTTTGAGATAATATTTTGACAGGCAATTCCGCAAAGCGGAGCTTTTTCTGATGGTTTCCAGATGCAGACATCGCCACACACCATAGCAATCAAACTATTCCAGCTCCATACAGCTACCGGGAAATTGAATGCTGAAATGATCCCTACAATTCCTAATGGATGATACTGTTCATACATCCTGTGACCGGGCCTTTCGCTGTGCATGGTGAGTCCGTATAACTGGCGTGAAAGCCCAAGAGCCAAATCCGAAATGTCAATCATTTCCTGCACTTCGCCCATTCCTTCCTGCAGGCTTTTTCCCATTTCATAGCTAACTAATTTTCCGAGAATTGGTTTATTTTTTCTCAATTCATTTCCGATCTGCCTGATGATTTCACCGCGTTTTGGTGCAGGCCATTGGCGCCATTCTAAAAAAGCATTTTGTGCAATTTCCACTACATGATCAAAACTTCTTTTATCACATGCATTCACCGTGGCAATGAGTTTTCCATCAACCGGAGAAGAAGATTTTATTTTTTCGCCGGAAGCGGAAATCCATTTTGTTCCGGTCGAAACGCCTTTATTTAATTCAGAAATTTTTAAATTTTTTAAAAAACTTTGCATGATGTATCTTTTTGAACCACCCCGAAAAAGTTGGGGGTATTTAATGTTTCGTAAAATTAAAATACAGATTATTTGTTTGTTTACTATACCTCAAAACTATTCCAAACTTTTTAATCTGTTTTCTTAATATTGTTCTTTTTCATTTGGAAAATTCTTTGTCTTTACATCCCTGATATAATGCTGAACGGCATTGGTAATTTCTTCATGAAGATTCAAATAAGTTCTCAAAAATCTCGGTTTGAATTCTGTATTAATTCCTAACAAATCATGCATAACCAAAACCTGGCCGTCGCAACCATTTCCTGCACCGATGCCGATTGTAGGTATAAAAAGCTTCTCAGAAACTTCTGTCGCCAATGTAGCCGGTATCTTTTCAAGAACGATTCCAAAGCAACCTGCTTCCTGCAAAAGCAGGGCATCCTGTTTCAATTTTTCTGCTTCTACTTCTTCTTTTGCTCTTACGGTGTAAGTGCCAAATTTATAAATAGATTGTGGCGTTAATCCAAGGTGCCCCATTACAGGAATCCCCGCGCCCACAATTCTTTTTACCGAATCAATTATCTCTTCACCGCCTTCTAATTTTATTGCATGAGCTCCGGTTTCTTTCATAATCCTTATGGTAGAATTGAGCGCTTCTTTGCTATTCCCCTGGTAACTTCCAAACGGAAGATCAACAATAATCAATGCCCGGTTGCAACCGCGAACGACAGAACCTGCGTGATAAATCATTTGATCAAGCGTAATAGGCAAGGTGGTTTCATGACCTGCCATCACATTACTCGCACTATCGCCCACCAATATAATATCAATGCCTGCACCATCAAAAATCTTTGCAAAAGAAAAATCATATGCAGTGATCATCGAAATTTTTTCACCGCTTTCTTTCATTCTTTGCAAAATGTGTGTTGTAATTCTCTTTACTTCTTTATTTACTGACATACATAATTTTTTTTAAAGAAGCGACAGGCTGAAATGGCTCTGCATTAGAATAAAACATTCCCCGGATCAATCGCGTTTGCAAAAATAGCGAACTTAAAAGTTATGTGAGTAGAAGATAATATAAGAGTTTTATTGATAGCGGTTTCGGTCTTTTGGTAACAAGTTCCTTTGCCCAAAAATATAGGTTGTGTTTTTATCCTTTAACCAGTCAATCATTTTGAATATTCCGATAAAATTGAACGCCAGGCCTATCGGAATTCCTATTAAATAATCCGATGTTTTTATTAAATCTTGTGTATAAACAACGTAAATGAAAAAGTAAATACAAGGTGCAAAAAAGATCCAGCTCGTTATCATACCTGCATTAAAAAGAGTTTTTCCTTTTATATTGAATAGAAAAGTATGTGCTATAAAATTTCCAAGAGAAACCATAATGACAGCCAATCCGAGCCAGATTGTTTTTTCGCCAAGATATGCAGCGGAGAAATAAAGTAACCATCCAATAGTTACATTGATAATTAATGAAGAATTAGTATTCAACGGGTATCGGTCTGGCAGATTACTTTTGAAGATCACAGTATTTATCATTCCCGGGAAAGTGCCTACAACTCTATATTCCTCAAGTTGATGAAAAAAAAGAGATGCCAGGCTTAACCACATTAATAGCTCATATTCGGTCAACTTTCTGAATGCTATCATTACATAAATGATAACAATGCTGGCTAAAATTCCACCCAAATCATACCAATGTTTTCTAAGTGTATTCACTTTATTTATGAAAAAATTTTGATACTGATAAGTTGGTTGAGTTGTGATTTTTTAAAAATAAAATTCAGGTTATTTATCTTTTTACTGCTGAGAGTTTATCATTCATCAGAGACCTTGTCAAGCGTTTTATTTTTCTCTTCGTTCCACAGGTGTTGGATTAATCCATCTGCCAGTCCAATCTTTGGTACATAAATTTCTGATGCACCAGCCCATCGCATCGTACTGTAATAAATTTTTAGTGCTGGCACAATTACATCCGCACGATCTTCTTTCAACTTGTATATATTGATCCGGTCTTTCAATGAAACATTACTTAATTCCTTATAATAATCACGAACCAAATCCAGGGATAAGGGCTTTCCTTCTTTACGTTTACTTAATGAAAATACTTTATTAATATTCCCGCCGGAACCAATGGCGACAACTGTTTTGAAACCTTTTGTTCTTATTTTGATTGTTTCTTTCATTTCGTTCCAGGTGCTTTCTGGAACCTGGTTTTTAAGTAAACGTATGGTTCCGATATTGAATGATTCTTTGAAGATCATTTTATGGTTGCTGAAAAAAGTAAGTTCAGTACTTCCACCACCCACATCGATATATAAATAAGAATGTCTTGCGTCTAAATTTTCTGCAATGTGATTTTCAAAAACCAAAGACGCTTCATCGCTCCCTGAGATTACCTCTATTTCTATCCCGGTTTGTTTTTTGATTGAAGAAATGATTTCCTGTGTATTGCTGGCATCACGCATTGCAGATGTAGCGCAGGCTTTCATGGATTCTACTTCAAATGCCTGTGATAAATTCAGAAAGCCTTTCATGGTATGTAATAATAATCCGGCTTTTTTATCAGAGATTCTACCACTCTCAAATACATCAAAACCCAGCCGTAATGGAACGCGTACCAGGCTCAACTTCGTAAAGATTGCTTTATCATTATCACCAGGATGAACCTCAGTAATCAATAACCGCGCTGCATTACTACCAATATCAATTGCGGCAAGTTTCAAATTAGAGTCATTTTATTTATTTTTAATTTTTTCGTTTGTAGGTTACCGTTAGTTACTTATTTTTTACTGATTTTTTTGATAATTTCTGTTGTTGAAAATCCCTCCCGAACCGGTATAATTTCTATGCTGCCACCCGCGTCCAATACTTCTTTTGAGCCTACTATAGTTTCTGGTTTGTAATCACCACCTTTGACCAGAACATCCGGCTTTATAATTTTTATGAGTTCCAATGGGGTTTCTTCGTTAAAAATGATGACATAATCCACCATAATCAGAGAAGCAATAATCAAAGCTCTTGAATGTTCGTTATTTATCGGCCGGCTTTCGCCTTTTAACTTTTTTACAGAATCATCTGAATTAATTCCCACAATCAATACATCGCCAAATGAAGCCGCTTCTGATAACACAGCGATATGGCCTTCATGCAATATGTCAAAAACACCATTTGTAAAAACAATCGTTTTACTTTTTAACCGGATTCTTTTTACTTCCTGTTTTATATTTTCAGCCGAAAGGATTCTTTGTGAAATGTTGTTGCTTTTTTTCATTCTTATTTTTATTTTGATAAACAATTAATCCGAAACAAATAATTCCTACCACAATGACTATACCCGTTGTAACTCCCCACATTAACCATCCAAATGAAATGTTGTCAACATTATAAATGAGCAACACCTGCTGAACAGCAATTGGAAATGCTCCAAACCCGCCGGGAGAAACAATCATAGCCAATGTTGCTAAAGACAAAACACTAAAAGCGGCATCGATCCCCAATGAAGAAGTGGCTGTTAATGCCGAGAAGCCGATGTAAACTTCAAATAAATAACAGCTCCAGATAAAGATAGTATGTGCATAAAACTTTTTCTTCTTTTTTAGATGTAAAATGGTAGAGAAACCTTCTTTCAAACCGATATGAATTCCTTTTAATTTTATGATCAACTGGTGGCTTTCATATTTTTTTAGAACCCATTTTCCGGTTATAAAAATGAGTGTCGCCATTATTAAAAATACAAGAATGATTGCCCATATGGGAAAACCAGTCTGGTGATTTGTAAGCTGATTTAATTTAGATTTTATGAAATCATTTACCGTGCCGATTTGAATCAAAAAAGTAACGATAACAAAAAAAACATAACAAAGAAGATCAAAGATCCGTTCTATTAAGATTGTTCCAAACAATTTTGTAACTGGAATGTTTTCATGACGGCTCAATAAAGTGCAGCGCAAAATTTCTCCGGCACGTGGTAGAAAAGTATTGGCAAAATACCCGCACATGGTAGCGTAAAATGTATTTGCAGTATTTGGGTGATATCCCATAGGTTCGATAAGGATTTTCCATCTGATTGCGCGGCTAACATGTCCAAGGATGGTAATAATAAAAATCGGTAGCAGATAGATGTAATGTGCATTCAGTAAGGACTCCCTAAACTCTAGCTTTTGTAAAGAAGTCATTTTACTGATCTGCCACCAGGTCAAAAAAACTCCAATGCCAAGAAAAAGCACGTATTTTAAAACCGTAAATAATTTTTTTTTCATAAATTTTTACAAGGTAATCAACCAATCCTGATTCAGGGATTAATTAATAAATTATCAATCAATCTGACATTATTCAGGAAAGCGGCAATTAGCAAAATTAACGACTGACCGTTTTGGAAATCTATCACTAGTTCGAGATTTTCTGTTGTGGCTAATTCAAGATACTCGACCCTGAATCCTTTATTTTCCAGGCTTTTGATTGCTTCATTTTTTAAAGACACGAAGTTGGTGGAGATTAGGTTATCTTTTATTGAAATCAGCGACTGATGCATGCTTGCAGCTGTTTGTATTTCTGTCGCATTTAATCTTAAGTTCCTGCTACTCATGGCTAGACCGTTTTCTTCACGTAGAATGGGACAAATTATTAACCGGACATCTGCCTGCAATATTTCGATTAATCTTTTTATCACCATACATTGTTGAAAATCCTTCTGTCCTAAAAATAGAATATCGGGTTCAACAATGTGTAATAATTTCTCTACTACCTGGCAAACTCCCTGGAAATGACCCGGACGGAATTTTCCTTCCAGGATTGTTTCAAGATAACCCAGGTTATATTCTTTCTTGCGTGAAGCCTCATCGGGATAGATTTCTTTTTCATCCGGAAGGAATAATATATCACAACCATTTTCTTCCAAAATCAAAATATCTTTTTCAACTGTTTTCGGATACTTTTTGAAATCATCGGGATTATTGAATTGTGTTGGATTCACAAAAATGCTGCATACAGTTATTTGACAAACTTTTGTACATTTTTTTAGCAGGGATAAATGGCCGGAATGCAAAGCACCCATTGTAGGTACAAAGCCAATTGAGCGCCCCGAAAATGATTTTTTTTGTAAGAATTTGTTTAAATCTGTTTGATGTTTGAATATGATCATGCTTGCCTTGTAAATGGGTTCAACATTGAGTTTTGCATTGTAAAAACGAAAAAAATAGGTAACTTCGCCGCCTGTTTAAAAAAATTAAATAATTAACCATCTGTAAATGTCGACAAAGAAAAGAATTTTATTTATAGCAAACGAAATGTCTCCTTATCTTGAGATGACAGAATTTGCGGAAATAGTAAATAAACTCGCAGTAAAGTCTAACGAATCGGGAATGGAAGTTCGTTGTATCATGCCCCGTTTCGGGATGATCAATGAACGCAGACATCGGCTTCATGAAGTGGTTCGCCTTTCTGGAATTAATGTTACTGTTGATGGTGATGATTACCCGTTGGTGATCAAAGTTGCTTCTCTTCCCAATGCCAGGTTACAAATTTATTTTTTGGATAACGAGGATCTGTTCAAAAGGAAATCTTTATTTCATGATGAAAATGAAAAATGGTTTTCTGACAATGCCTTAAGAACCGTTGTGTTTTGTAAAGGCGCTCTCGAGACAGTGAAAAAATTTGGTTGGCCTCCTGATATTATCCATTGCAGCGGTTGGATGACCGGGTTGATTCCCATGTATATCAAAACGGCTTATAAAAAAGAACCGGTGTTTAGTAATTGCAAAGTCATTTATACTATTGGCCAAAATACCTACAAAGAGAAGATGGGTAGTGAGTTTGTAAAAGTAGCTACTATCAATTCTAATATTAAAGAAAAAGATATCGAAATTTATAACGATGGAAGTAATACAGCAATGTTTAAAGGAGGCGCACATTTTGCAGATTCGATCACTTTTGGCGCTGAAAAAGTAGACAAAAAGTTGTCAGAAGAATTTAGTAAAGTGCGCGGTAAAAAGGTCTTGAAATATAATGCTGAATCAGATTTAACAGACTATTTACAATTGTATACCGACCTTGCTTCCAAATAATTTTCGTACTTTTTTATCCATTATAATTTTACTCTCAAGTGCTTAAAACTCAATACAAGTATGCGTTTGCAGGAATACTTATTTTATTATCTTTCGCATTTGGATGTACAAAAATAGATACTACTACACTTGGTGGAAATTTGATTCCCGCTGTTGACAACATAAATACATTCGATACAACTTTTTCGATAATTGCTAACAATTTTGAAGATTCAGGATGTGATACCATTCACCGTGGAAGCCTTCAGGCTCTCGGAATTATTTCCAATGATCCCTTGTTTGGAAATACGAATGCGGCGATTTATGTTGAGCTAAAACCACAATTTTTTCCATTTAATTTTCCGGTTGCTGACGCCAATAGTTTTGAAATTGATTCAGCAGTTTTGATTCTGAAATATGCGCATTCTTTTGGTGATACCAATGTTTTACAAAAAGTAAATGTTTACCAGCTATCAGACTCTTTCAATATTGCAAACAGTTACACCACCTGCAAAGTTCTTGACTACAGCAATCCATTATTAGGCACTAAAAGTTATTATCCGTCAAAGTTGAAAGATTCCATTCATGGATATAAAGAAAATGATGCGAACCAATTAAGAATACCAATATCAAATGCGCTCGTTCAAAGTTTTATAAATGACTCGGCACAGATTTTCAGGAGCGATGCAAATTTTGTCAATTATTTCAAAGGTTTTGCTATTGTGCCGGATGAAACTACCAGTGGGCAGGCGATAAATTATTTTGATTTATCTACTTCGCATCTGTCTTTTTATTTAAGGTCAAAAAATGCCGGAACTGCCGATACTACGATTGTTAATTTTGCTTTGAGTGGCTTGTCTGGTTTATCTAACTCAGTAATCCGGGACCGGTCCTCTTCGGAAATGAAAGACCACTTGTCTCATCCGGTTTCCGGAGATAGTATTCTCTATATTCAAACATCTCCCGGAACATACGCATTGTTGAATATTCCCGGGCTTAATGGATTATCAAACCGTGTTATTAATCGGGCTGAATTGATTGTTGACCAGGTTTATTCGGATAATTCTTCAAATGAAATTTTTGACGTGCCGGTAAATTTATATCTTGATGTCAAAGATTCTTCCCTAACTGGCGGAAGCTATATTCCAATTCCTTGCGACTTCAGCGGATCAGAATTACAAAAAGATTTTTCGCATTTAGGCGGACAAATGCATCCCGCTTTGGATCATTCTGGACGATCAATCACTGAATATCGATTCAACATCGCCAGGTACCTGCAATCCATTGTTAGCAAAGGAAAGAATAATTTGACGCTTAGATTAAGAGCTCCGGATTATGTTAGCAACAAAGCTACTTATACTGACTGGTGCGGTCAATCAATAGGGCCATTCTCAACGCCCAGGAACAATGTTGGAGATGGTCGTGTGAAGCTGAACGGAACTAATAATTCAGCAACACGGATCCGCTTGTATGTTGTTTACTCCGCTTTATAAATATTTTGAGATTTCTTTTCCTCAATGAAATTTCTCCAAAAGATTTCCAGTAAATAAAGAAATAACTTCAAAGTCTATTTTATCCGGCTTTAGTAAACTCCTGACTTTTTTTATAAAAATATCATTGTTAATCATTTGAATCAAACGGGTTCATCCTGATAAAAATGGGGTATCATTTTTGAAGTCTTATAATTAATTTTCGTTAAAATAATTAAAGATGAAAATAAGATTCGAGATAATCACGGCCATTTTTGTTGGCTTAGCTGCTTCTATTAGCTTGAATTGTAATCCTTCCAAATGGTCAGTCAGGCAGGATTCTGTTACAGAAACGATTTCATCCGATAATATACCTTTATTTGGAACTCATTGGAAGCTGGTAGAGTTGATGGGACATAGAACCATGGATAGTTCATTAACGAACGAAATATATATTGAGTTCAAAAATGTGAATAACAGAGCAGAAGGAAACGGCGGTTGTAATGCTTTTTCATCCACATTTACATTAAAAAATAACCAGATTAAATTCGGACCCTTGGTCAGCACAAAAATATATTGTCCTGGCATTAATACGGAAAATGAATTTTTTAAAGCACTGTCAGCTACCGACCATTTCTTTATAAAATCTGACTCACTCATTCTGATGCATGGAGAACTTATAAATGTGGCTGTATTCAAAGCGCAGTAATGCTTTGAGCCTTTGAAATGCTTGTCGGGTTTACCTCAAAACACGCCAAAAAAAATTCCGAATTCGGAGTCAAATCGATTCCAACTCTTCCTGGTTCATTTATTTTTGTGGGTTTATGGTCCATGTAAAATTCATGAAAATTGCGGAAAGTTTTCACTTTTTGCCGGATGTGTTTAATTATAAGGAAACTCCTCAAAAATTTTCATAGCAAACCCCTATCTTTGCCAACTTCTAAAAAATTAATTTAAGTTATGAAACTGAAAGGTTTGGTGTGGTTTTTTGCCATTATGCTTATTCTCATCTCTGTTTATCAACTTTCTTTTACCTGGGTGGTAAATGCTCACGAAAACAAAATGGAAGCGAAAGCTGAAAAATTTGTAAGCCGGAGTCATCCTGATGCAACTGGTGAGATAAGAGATCAATTGGTGAAAGAAAAGTACAATCACTATCTAGATAGTACCCGGGATGAAAAGATTTATCCATTGATCGGAACTACCTATCAAAAATCAAAAGAAAACGAATTAAGCCTTGGGCTTGATCTTCAGGGTGGAATGGCTGTTACCTTAAATGTGAGTTTGGATGGTTTGTTGAAATCATTGAGTAATAACCCAAAAGATCCACAACTTTTGAAAGCGCTTGAAACTGCCAACACGGAAAAACTTACAAGCGACCAGGATTACATTTCTTTGTTCGGCCAAACTTTTAAGCAACAAAACCCTGGTGTAAAGCTATCGAGCATTTTTGCCGGTGCCGGAAAAACCATTAAGATGTCAGATGATGATCAGACCGTATTGACATCATTACAAACAACTGCAAAGACAGCGATTAATCAAACTTATAAAGTTCTTTTAAAACGTATTGACCAATTCGGTGTTGCTTCTCCTTCTATTAATCTCGATGTAAATAAGGGGATTATTAATGTAGAACTGGCCGGTGTTCAGGATGCTGAAAGAGTACGAAATTTATTGCAGGCGTCAGCTCATCTTCAATTTTGGGAAGTCTATAATATTGGTGAAATCGGAAAAAATGTTGACGATGCTGATAGGGCACTTGGTGATTATCTGAGTGGATTATCTGCAGATTCTTTAAAAAACTCAGCACAGGTGGCAGCAGATTCTGCCAGGTTATTATCGAACCAGCATCCTTTGGCAAGCGTGATTCATTTTGTTGGGCCACAGCAAGGAAGTGATGGAAAACCACAGTATTATTCTGCGATTGCAAATGTGGAAGCAAAAGATACTTCTTTAGCCAATCAATATTTGTCAATGGATTTGGTAAAGAATTATTTCCCTGCTAATATCAAATTTCTTTACGGGCTGGAACAAAAGAATGAAAAATCCGGTCAAAGATATTTTGAATTATATGCGATAAAAACAATCCCTGGAACAGATAAAGCTAAGTTGGAAGGAGAGGGAGTGGAAGATTCGAAATCTGATTATGATGAACACGGACGTCCGGCAATTAAAATGACGATGACGCCGACCGGAAGCCGTACCTGGGCAAAACTGACCACTGATAATGTAAACAGGCCAATAGCAATTGTGTTGGATGATATTGTGTATAGTGCACCGAATGTAAATGGCCCGATCGAAGGTGGTAATTCTGAAATAAGTGGAAATTTTACTGTTCAGGAAGCGCAAGACCTTGCAAGTATCTTAAGAATTGGTAGAATTGATGCACCCGCTAAAATTGTTCAGGAGCAAATTGTAGGACCAACTCTTGGCCAGGCAGCGGTTCAGGGCGGTATGCTTGCATTTCTTATTGCCTTCATTGTAATTTTCATTTTAATGTTGATCTACTATAACTCTGCCGGTTGGATCGCCAATATTGCCCTGATACTAAACCTTTTATTTACTGTTGGAATATTGAGTGCGTTGGGAGCGACATTAACTGCCGCAGGTATTGCAGGTTTGGTACTTACAATTGGTATGGCAGTAGATACTAACGTAATTATTTTTGAAAGGATAAAAGAGGAACTGGCACGTGGCAAGAATCACCACCAGGCGGTTCACGATGGTTACATTCGCTCTTACGCACCAGTTATTGATGCACACGTTACCGTGTTTTTGACTGCCGCAATTTTGTTTTATTTCGGATTAGGACCCGTACTTGGTTTTGCCACCACACAGATGTTGGGAATTTCGCTTTCCTTGTTTTGTGGAATCTTAATTTCAAGATTGGTGACCGATGTTTGGATGACAAAAGAAAGGCATTTTAAATATTTTACTAATTTTTCGAAGAAGATATTCCAGCATGCCAGTTTCAAATTTATAGAATATAGAAAAGTGGCTTATGCTATTTCTGTTGTTGTGTTGATCTTTGGAATCGGGTCATTCTTTAACGGTTTTGAAAAAGGAGTTGAATTCAAAGGAGGTAGAAGTTTTACCGTTCAGTTTGAGCATAAAGTGAACATTGATTCAATCCGAAATCCTTTACATCTTGCTTTTGACGGTGATTTCCCTGTTATAAAAACAGTAGGAGATGAGAAGCATCTGAATATTACCACCTCTTATTTGAAAGGAGTAAATAATGCAGATAGCGCGGTGATCTCAAGATTGTATCAAGGATTAAAAGCTCAATTACCGCCTACAATTACTTCTTCTGAATTTGCAAAAAATAATATTCAGAGTTCCCAGTTGGTTCAACCGGTTATTTCAAAAGATCTTGAAAATGGCGCTATCAAAGCAGTTGTTTTTGCCATCATTGCAATTATCATTTATATCTTTCTTCGTTTCCGCGACTGGAGATATTCTTTGGGAACTATTATCTCGTTGTTGCATGATGTGTTTGTTGCCCTGGCGGTATTTTCATTCTTCAAAAATATTGTTCCGTTTCCGTTAGAGATTGATCAGCATTTCATCGCCGCGATTTTGACGGTCGTCGGATTCTCGATGAATGATACGGTTATTGTATTCGATAGAATTCGAGAGGACAGCCATAATATGAAGGGCGCCTCTAAAGAATCGATTATCAACCGGGCGATCAACGATACATTGAGCAGAACAATTATGACCTCAGTAACCGTGTTCATCACATTGCTTGCGTTATTCATCTTTGGTGGTGAAGTTACCCGTGGCTTCTCTTTTGCAATGTTAATCGGTGTGATCACCGGAACATATTCTTCTATATTTGTGGCAGCTCCTATATTGGTTGAGTTTGCAAAAGATAAACCTTTGGGCACTGCACGGATAAAATCTGAAAAAAAGAAAGCGCCAAAAGCAAAGTTGGTGCAATCAAAATAAATTCTGTAACATGAAGTTTATAAAACCGGTAATCAAACATTGCCGGTTTTTTTTGTAGTTAATAATTTGAAATCGAAATTGTAAACCGATCAAATATTAGATGATCTGTCTCATTGAGTACGATTTCTTTAATTTTAAATGAATCTCTTTTTTGATCAAAGTTTTTATAATTAATTTTATTGCCAAATAATAATTGTAAAATTTTAAATGGAAATTTGACAGGAATTCCCTAACATTAAAAAACAGTAATCAATTTATCTACCACACTATTTATTGAATCCACATGAAACTTATTCAAATTATTCTCTGTTCCGGATTATTTCTATTTTTGATGCCTTCTGTAAATGCTCAAAAAGATTCCACAACTGAAGAGTTGAATCAAACCAATGATTGGCCTGATTTACGGCGATATCGAACTGCAAATGCACAATTAAATAGTGTACAACCGAATGAAGATCGCGTTGTGTTTATGGGAAATTCTATTACGGATGGATGGATCAAAGTAAGTCCGGAATTTTTTGAATCAAAACCGTATATTGACCGGGGAATTAGCGGTCAGACAACTCCGCAAATGCTGCTCAGATTTAGACAAGATGTAATAAACCTTCATCCAAAAGTGGTGATAATTTTGGCAGGGATTAATGACATCGCGGGAAACACGGGTCCTTCAAGTCTTGAAATGATAGAAGATAATATTGCTTCAATGGCGCAACTGGCAAAGGCAAATGGAATCCGGGTAGTTCTTTGTTCCGTTCTGCCGGCATACTCTTTTCCATGGCGTGCAAACATTGAACCGGTACAGAAAATAATAACTTTGAATAAATGGATTCAAAATTTTTCGAGAAAAAATCACTTTGTTTACGTAGATTATTATAGCGCGATGGCCGATGAAAGAAAGGGACTTCCAGAACAATATTCTACGGATGGGGTTCATCCAAATGCGGCCGGATATAAAATAATGGAACCACTGGCAGTAGCAGGGATTGCCAAAGCACTGGGAAAAAAATAGCTACTTCAAAAAAGAGTAAGCAGACAAATAAGATTGATTCTTATTTGGCAATGAGCGAATAACTCAAGGTTGCTTTTGAAATACCTGATAACCATCTGTTTCTAAATAGTTTTGCCTGAAACCGGATCAGATCTTCTTCCATCCAACCAGCTTTAACAAGCCTTTTAATCCTCATTCAATAATTTTACGTAAGTGAGTTTATTCAAAGATTTTATTAAAAAAGATGTTTCTCATGAAAAAAATTATTGTTCCTTTTATTTTTTTACTCCTTGGAAATTCTTTGTTCGCAGAAAATGTTTCTAACATTCCTAAAAGGGATACTGCCACTTTTGCGGCAGGTTGTTTTTGGTGTACAGAAGCGCAATTCAAAGAGCTGAGAGGTGTAGATAAAGTGGTTTCAGGATTTACAGGTGGACACGTGAAAAATCCTTCTTACGAAGCGGTTTGTACCGGAACTACTGGTCATGCGGAGGCTACAAATATCATCTATGATCCGTCTCAAATTAGTTATGATGAATTGTTAGCAGCTTTTTTTACGATGCATGATCCAACACAATTAAACAGGCAGGGAAATGACGTTGGAACGCAATACAGATCGGCTATTTTCTATCACAATAACTCCCAAAAAGCGAAGGCACTTTATTATATTGAAAGGCTGAATAAAGCGAAAGCATATAAGAATAAGATTGTTACAGAAGTATCGTCATTCAAAAACTTTTATACAGCAGAAGCATATCACCAGGATTTTTATAATAGAAATCCAAACCAGCATTATTGCAAATATGTAATCCAACCTGAATTGGAAAAATTTAGAAAAGTTTTCAAAGATAAACTGAAGAAGCAGTAGTGAAAATCAGGTTTTTTTATCATCAAAAATCAAACAATGAAAACTCTATTTATATTATCCGGAATGCTTCTATTGACATTTTCTTATGGATCATGTCAGCAGCACGATTCAAAAAACAATGACAAAAATCCTTATTATTCCAGAACGGATACAAACCGTTTGAATATTAGTAATACGGAATGGGAAAAAATATTACCTGTTGAATTATATGCTGTGGCAAGAGAAAGTGCTACACAACAGGCTTTTACGGGAAAGTATTGGAATAAAAATCCGAGAGGAACTTATTATTGTGCTGTTTGTGGCAATCTTCTTTTTAGATCTGATGCAAAATTTGCAAGCAGTTGTGGATGGCCGAGCTTTTTTGAATCCGCCAGGAAAAACAGTGTTATTTACAGATCTGATCATTCATTAGGCATGGAACGAACTGAAGTGATTTGTGGAAGATGTGATTCACATTTGGGACATATTTTTGATGATGGTCCGGCACCAACTTATAAACGGTTTTGTATGAATTCTGTATCCCTGGATTTTGTTCCCGATGGAATGGCTTACAATAAATAAATCTTTAGACTTCAGATCTTATAACAGTCATTCATAAACGCATTTTTTTGTAAATATTTTATAGTAAATAAACAATTAAGTTCGATTCTTATTTTGATTAAATAGTGCTTTGAATAACGGGTTTCAAAATCTTTTATGTATATGATAATACCTTATTGTCAAGTAAAACTTTTAATTATTTGTTAGTATCAAATATTTCGCTTGCAACGGCCCGATATTTGAAAGTGTATGCTGTGGTGAGATTCATTCTGGCTTATAAATTTGGCCATTATTCTCTCAAAAAAAAGTTGTTGAAAAAAAAATTTATAATCTTTACATACGGATGATGCCATCTTTACAACACAAGCAAATCGACATGGATACCGAAACAGAAAGGATTCATTCTCTACAGAAGTATAGCATTCTCGATACTCCCCCTGATGGAAGCTTTGATCGTATTACACGATTGGCTGCTTTACTTTTAGATGTTCCTATTGCTATTGTGACGCTGGTCGATACAGACCGGATATGGTTTAAATCACGATACGGATTGAATGTGCAGCAAATTCCCCGTGATCCGGGTTTATGCGCTTCTGCCATTTTGGGAGACGGTTTTTATGAAGTCTGTGATGCTCCTTCAGATCCAAGAACGTTAGCAAATCCTTTGGTTGCCAGTGAATTTGGCCTGCGATTCTACGCGGCTGTTCCATTGAAGGTAAAAGAAGGTTATAATTTGGGAACGTTGTGTGTGATTGATAAAAAGCCTAGAAAGCTTAAGCCAAAAGAGATTGAAGTTCTGCAGTATCTCTCTGATGTATTGATCGACCAGATGGAGCTTCGCCTGGCCGCCCGTACGGCCATTTATCAGCAAAACAATGTATTAAGTATTGCAGCCCACGATTTGAAAACGCCGCTGACCATGATATCTGCATGGGCAGAATTGGCGAAGATGTCAAAAGATGATCCTGATTCGGTTGGCAAAATGAGTGATGAAATAGTGCGTGCTGCAGGAAAGTTAAACATCATGGTGAATGTATTATTGGAAAAGGCCAGGAAAGAAGCAGGAGATATTCAATTGAGATTTCAGAAGGTGGAGATTTCCAACCTGGTAGAACAGGTTGTAAAGACAAATGAAGTACTTGCTAAAAATAAAAAAATCAGGCTGGAGACAGACCTTAGAGATTCTCTAATTATCAATGGAGATAGTGATCGGTTAACTGAAATTGTAGACAATTTAATAAACAATGCGATTAAGTATTCTCCACCTGGTAAACGGATTTTCACAACCTTACATGAGCAAGATAAGTTTGCGATATTGGAGGTTAGAGATGAAGGTCAGGGGCTTAGTGATGAGGATAAAAAAAACATTTTTCAACGATTCGCAAGATTGAGTTCTACGCCTACCGGAGGCGAAAGCTCAACCGGCCTCGGACTTTCCATCGTCAAATCTTTGGTAGAAGCTCACAATGGGGAAGTGAGCGCAGTAAGTAGAGGTAAAAATGAAGGAGCAACTTTTATCGTGAAGTTTCCATTATCAGAATAATGAAAGTGCAGACAACCTCTCCCTGGATTCTTCAACACCAATTCTTGTGTATTTAAGCTAGAACACGACAGAAGCTTTCTGTGGTTCGTAGGTGCTGATGGAATATATGGGTTTTAGTTTCAGAATCATTTACTAAAGTTGGAGAGTAACTTTTTCAAACCAGCAAAATCTTGTTCTTCTCAATCTTCTTTTTATCTCCACACAATTGTTTGTGCAAAAATCTACATAACAAAGGCATTTGAATGAGAAGAGTTTTCAAATAGAAGAGTAGGGATGTAGTTTAATGTATAGACGCTGTAGCTTTGTTAATGATGAAATGTTGGTTTCTTAGATTTGATCAATTCCTGAAATCCTATCGCGAATTTTCCTTTATCAAAAATATCTGCAAAAATAATTCTCCTGTCTTCTTATCTTTTACATATTTATTGAAAGCGAGCATTGTTCCATTATTGGACCAAACTACTGATCCGTTTAAGCGTTCTTCAGCATTGGAGGGCGGTGTTAAGCGTTTGGATTTTCTGGTTTTAAGTTCTGTAATAAAGACACTATTATCAGCAAGATAAGCGAGGCTCTTTCCGTCCGGGCTAAAATTGAATGGTCCCTGAACGGAACAGGAATTAGAAGTAAGTTGTGTAATGCTTCCACCGTTTGGTGACACGCCAAATATTTGTACAATCCCTTTTTCATCCTTTGATAAAAAAGCGATGACATTGCCATCAGGCGTACATCTCAACCAATGGCGCGGGCCTTGTATTCCATCATTCGTATAAGTGATTCTTCGTTGGGTAACTCCCGCAGGTACATTTGGCCTTGAGGTGGTAGTACCTTCCAAAGGTTTTCCGGGGTTAGTTTTTGTCAGATCATCAGGCAGATCTACCACAAAGACTTCAGCCTTTTTTGATCCATTATCATTGATAACTTCACCCTGGAATGCAATAGCACGGCGTTGCCATTTACCATCGATCTTCTGATAACCTTTGGCACCAATCCATCCTTCATCAAACGCTTTGTCGATTTCATCGCTTCCTGGTTGAGGATGGTCGGTCACGTTGGCAACCACCACGGAAAACATTTCACCGCTGTTATTTTCTTCCGTAAGATCATCAGGAACGTGAACCGGATGGCCGGGTACCATCACTCCTACAGTACGAAGATCTTTCACAGAGGAATCTTTTTTCTCTCTTTGTTGTATGATGTAATCATTATAAGTAAAGCTGATCCAATGGCCATCAGCGCTCCAGTTATGTGCATGCGTGCCGCCCCGCAAAGCACCTGCAGTAAAGGGAGGCGTGATGTCACGCGCATCCATAAATAGGGGATGGCCGGGTTTTGCAACATCAATTGCTACGCCAGTTCTGCGTGTGAAACTATAAGGATTACTTTTATCAGCGTTTCGAACACCATGAATAAATATGACACGGTTAGCTACTGGTGAAAAAGTAGCAGCTCCAACTCCTGGCCCATAAAAGGTTTGGTGATTCGTATGATAAACTTCGCGGATTTCACCGGTTTGTGTATTTACCATAGAAATGTTTTGGGTACTTGCAATCATCT
>JBDTKF010000017.1:0-9994 GCA_039935455.1 Ginsengibacter sp. | reverse complement strand
TTTTCTGCCTGGCTTTCTGTAATCATTCCCAACGTGCAACATACTTCCATTCCCATATCATTCACTCCTTTTACCATTTCCAACACGCGGTCGAAGTCGCGGTTGTCTCTCACTTCGCGCCAGGCAGCCCCCATACAGAACCTGGTGGATCCGGCCTCTTTGGCTTTTTGTGCAGACGCCAGCACAGCTTCCTTTTTCATCAGCGCTTCTACTTTCAATCCTGTATGATTCTTGATTGATTGCGAGCAATAAGAACAATCTTCCGTACATGCTCCGGTTTTGATAGAAAGCAAAGTACAAACCTGTACTTCACCAGTTTCCTGGTACTCCCGATGAACTAAGGAAGCTTTATAAATAAGCTCCATCAAAGGAGTATTGTATATTTCTGAAATTTCTTCTTTCGTCCAGTTATTTCTTATTTGCATTGTATAGGTAAATTGGTTAACAGCTTAGATAGTTGATTCGTGAATATTATATTTTCATTGACTAAAAATAACTCAAATTTGTTTTAGGTGTCAATGTCAATACGGTTTCGTAAATAAGTTTGATTGTATTTTCGACATCATCTTTGTGTAACATTTCTACTGTTGTATGCATGTAACGCAGTGGGATGGAAATCAATGCTGATGGGCATCCGTCATTTGCGTAGGCAAAAGAATCGGTATCTGTACCCGTACTGCGACTTACTGCCTGCAGTTGAACAGGAATTTTATTTTTTGCTGCCACATCTTCAATTACTCCCAATAATTTATTGTGAACCGCTGGCCCGTAAGTTAATGCCGGCCCTTTTCCGCAGGAACAATCACCCTGAACATTTTTATTAATCATTGGTGTGGTTGAATCATGGGTAACATCTGTAACGATCGCAATATTTGGTTTAATTCTTCTGGCGATCATTTCAGCACCACGCAATCCAATTTCTTCCTGTACGGCATTAACTATATACAAAGAATAAGGAATTGTTTTTTTATTTTCTTTCAACAACCTGGCCACCTCAGCAATCATAAATCCTCCGATACGATTATCAAATGCCCGTCCGATCAGATTTCCATAAGCTATTTCATCAAATCCTTCTGTATACGTTACGACAGCACCAATGTGAATTCCCAAATCTTCTACCTCTTTCTTACTTCTGGCACCGCAGTCAAGAAACAAATTTTCGACTTTTGGTTGTGTTTCTTTATCGCCATTATTACCATGACGTGTATGAATTGCAGGCCATCCAAAAACTGCTTTGACCGGCCCTTTTTTCCCATGTATATTTACGCGTTGAGAAGGTGCGATCTGATGATCTACACCACCATTTCTTTTTAAATAAATAAATCCTTCAGGTGTAATATAATTTACGAACCAACTAATTTCATCTGCATGAGCTTCTATCACCACTTTAAAAGGTTTATCGGGATTGATAATGCCCACTGCTGTTCCGTATGGATCGGTCAAAGTAGTGTCCACATAGCTTTTAATGTAGTTCAGCCAAATTTTTTGATTATTTGATTCAGCGCCAACAGGTGATGCTGTGTTCATGTAAGTCCTTAAGAAATTCATTGATTTTTCAGAAATTCCAGAAAGAGATTTCTTGCTTTTTGCCATTTTCAGAAATTATATTTTGATGTGAGAAAATGCAAATTTAAAGTTTTACGCTGAATAGGAAAACGAGGATTGCCTGCAACAACATCATTCCGTCTATACCGGCGAGGTAAATAAAATCTGAATTAGTTTTTTTGGTAGATACTATTGTTATTAAAGTAACAACTGCTGAAAAAAGCATGGCAACGAGAAATTCCATCTGAGGAAGATAGAAATATTGTGCTATGCTCAATAAAACAAAAACGAACAACAACACGTAGGATAGTGTATAAGATTTTTTACGTCCCAAAACAACCGCAAGTGTATTTATTTTTTCTGAACGATCTACTTCGATATCACGCATATCAAACAGTAAACAAAGAATAAAGATGAAAATAAATCTTTTGATAAATATAAAGGTATAAAGGCCTGTGTCATATGCACGACCGCTTACAGGAAACCAAACAGTGACTAACGTCCACAAAAGCGCGAGCGTAATGATTTTCAAAACGCCATAATCTTTGATTCTTTTTTTGCTGCCAAAAGGCAGGAATGGAAAGGAATATAAAAATGAAATGCAACCAAGAATAAAAAGAATGAAAAAATGTTCAAGATGAAAACTGAATAAACTGATAACCATCAAAAAACTTCCGGCGATGAGAAGTATCAGATGCACGTTTTTATTTTTTTTCGTCCATCGGAGACGTTCTGAGTTTTGAGCCGCTACTTTTTTTACGATATAATGCAAATTATATTGTACGATCGTTGCCCCAAAAACAAAAGCGTAAAAACTAAAATTGTTGTATGGAACGCCTAGCAATAGATTTGTTTCCATACATAAAGCAATGGCACATCCCGCAACAAAAATGCTCGTAAATAAAATAAATTCGAAGAATTTTTTGATGGGCACTGTTATTGAAAAATGATAATAATAGGAGGGGAGGAGACCGTATCGCTCACATGATTGGCCTTATCTTTTATCACAAAACGAAAAACTGCTGTATCATTTCTCTGGCATTGAGCGGACATGTTGAAATAAGCTGGATTATTGGGATTATTACCGAATGTGACAATTAAATCGCCTTTCTGATTGGTTGATTCCGGAAAATCCGGGATGATATAAGTGCCTTCATTATTACTGTTAAAGCAAGTTGGTTCAATCTTTTGTACGAACATGGAGTCGTTTAAGTCGCCTTCTGCATCAGAAAAAGAAAGAGTGAACTGTATCAATTGATGCTGTGATAGTACAGTGGTATTTACCGATTTGAATTTAAGAGTCGGCTTTGAACCAAATTTATCTTTCTTACATCCGGTGAAAATTGTAATTAAGAGTATGGAAAATAAGATTGTGTATCGCATCTTTGTGGTTTAATTTTTCAAATTTAATTATTAAAACCTGAATAAAAAGTTACAAATATCTGATTGGGAAAATAAAATCTTCGGTGCTACTTACTATAATTTTAATCAAATGGCATTAGAGATTTTTCTTTTACAATATGAAAACAACAAAGTGTATCATCAATATGTCGATTCACTTCACATCAATCCTGAAACCATTGATGCTATTGAAAAGATTCCCTTTTTGCCCATCTCTTTCTTCAAAACTCACCAGATTTCTACAACAAGTTTTGAGCCTGAAATTACTTTTGTGAGTAGTGGCACTACCGGACAGACCACCAGCCGGCATCTAGTAAAAAGCCTGGAGCTCTATCGTAGAAGTTTTATAAAAGGATTCAGATTGTTTTATGGAGAGCCAACTCAATGGTGCTTTCTTGGTTTATTGCCTGGATATTTAGAAAGAAAAAATTCTTCGTTGGTCGTTATGGTAGATGAATTAATCCGAAAAAGTAATAATCCATCCGGAGGATTTTATCTGGAAGATCACGAAAAGCTGTACCAAACATTGGTTCGTAACGAGATTATTGAAAAGCCAACTTTGTTAATTGGCGTTACTTATGCACTGCTTGGTTTTGCGGAAAAATTTCCGATGAAATTACAAAATACCATTGTTATGGAAACGGGCGGTATGAAAGGAAAAAGAGAGGAATTGACCCGTGAAGAAGTACATGAAATTTTGAAAAATAATTTCGACATATCATCCGTTCATTCAGAATATGGGATGACAGAATTATTGTCGCAGGCATATTCAAAAGGAAAAGGATTGTTTCAAACTCCGCCATGGATGAAGGTTTTATTGCGGGAGTATCATGACCCTTTTTCAATCTGTGCAGGAACTTCGAACGGGAAACCGGTTAGTGGTTTGATCAATATTATTGACCTGGCTAATTTATATTCATGTTGTTTTATTGCCACCGATGATATTGGTAAAATTTATCGTAATAATAAATTTGAAGTTTTGGGAAGAAGAGATTCAAGTGATTTAAGGGGTTGTAGTTTGTTGGCTTTAGAGTAAACAAACAAAAAATACGAATTTCTGATTTATACCGAGCCATGTGTGATGGTTTAGATCTCAATGCAACAATTGTAAAGCGTTTATGGAAAACAGCAAATAATAGATAATGAATCGAATTCTTGTTTCAGTAAACCAACAAATTCTCTGAATTTTTATTTTGTACTGATCACCCTCAAAGAGCAACGAAGTCTATTATTGTTGACTGGTAATTACAATTCCTCCAGATCTATTTATGAAGGTTGGGCTAATTTCCGTTCAATTAATTCCGGAACATGCTTGTGTTTGAAAAGTATCACAAATAAAACAGCCACAATCAATGCGTAGAGAGCAAAAGAGATCCAGATGCCCTGCCAGTCTTTACTTTTATCAGCATCAGTAAAAAACTCATCAATGACTATTCCGCTGATGGAACTTCCCAACACGGCGCCAAAACCATTTGTCATCATCATGAAAAGTCCTTGTGCACTCGCCCTGATTTCAGGAGCAGATTGTGTTTCGACAAACAGTGATCCGGAAATATTGAAAAAGTCGAATGCCATTCCATAGACAATACAAGAAAGAATAATCATCCAAAGTCCGTCGCCGGGATTGCCGTAAGCAAATAAACCAAACCGGAAAAACCAGGCCAGCATGCTGATCAGCATCACTTTTTTTATTCCAAATTTTTTTAAGAAAAAAGGAATTGCTAAAATAAAAAGTGTTTCAGAAACCTGCGAAATACTCATAATGATTGCCGGATATTTTACAGCAATCAACCCTTTGTATTTTTCAACATTTGCAAAATCATGAAGGAAAGTATCGCCGTAGGCATTTGTTAACTGTAGTGCAGCTCCGAGCAACATTGCAAACAGAAAAAAGATTGCCATTTTCCTGTTTTTTAATAACCTGAATGAATTAAGCCCTAATGCATCAATCAAAGTTTTCTTTTCCGAGGAATGTAGTAATGGCGGACACTTTGGTAAAGTAAATGCATAAATCCCCAACACAATAGAAGCTATGGATGCAACATAAAATTGATCATAGGTAGTTTCAATATGCATCAGGCTAACCACCCAAAGCGCAACAATAAATCCAATCGTTCCCCACACTCTGATTGGCGGATAATCGATAACCACATCTTTGTCCTCCCTTTTTAACGCCGAGTACGCCACCGCAATTGATAAAGAAATTGTGGGCATATAAAAGCACATATTTAGCAGCATTACCCAAAACATGGTGAGTGGGTCATTGATCAATGGAATGGTAAAAAGTACTACAGCTCCGCAAATGTGGAGGAAGCCATATAATCTTTCAGCATTTACCCATTTGTCTGCAATAATTCCGGCAAGAGAAGGCATAAATAATGAAGCAATTCCCATCGTGGAAAAAATAGCACCGAATTCCGTTCCAGACCAATGTTTCGTTTGAAACCAGTAAGCACCAATGGTTATAAGCCATGAGCCCCAAATAAAAAATTGTAGAAAATTCATTATTATAAGCCTCAGCTTAATATTCTTCATCTGTTTGGTATTAAAATTCAAAGTTTAAAATGATCTTTCGCTGATAAAAATCTAACAATTAATAATTATAGAAATGCAGATACTACAATTTTTTTGAAAGATAAGAGAATTAATAAAATCTTTGATGCTAACTTTTGCTTTCAACTTAAATTCCTACTTTGCGATTGGAATTGCCTTTAAAAAATCGTCATTATAAATCCTTCAAAATCAGTAAGCGCATTGAAAAAAATACTATTCATTTTTTGCGGTTCAATTGCTCTTTTTTTTGATAGCTATTCCCAGAAAACCAACGTGGGTACTCAACAGACAAACCCACCGGAGATTATAAGATGTGCCACAACTCAGCGTGTTGACATGTTGTTTAAAGTGTTTCCTGAAAAAAGATTGCTTGCTGAAAAATTAGCCCGTCAGGTCCCTGCAAAACATTCTCTACGAATACCAAAACGCCTCTCTAAAATCGTTTATATTCCGGTCGTTTTTCATATCGTTCTTTCAAACCCATTCGTAATAACGGACGACGTAGTAAGATCACAAATAGATATTATGAACACGGATTTTGCGGGAATGAATGCAGACAGTACCAATATTCCTCCAGCTTTTCAGAGCGTACGCGGCCATTCATTGATCAGGTTTGTTTTGGCAAGAAGAACACCCTCCGGTCAGTTGACGAACGGGATTGACAGAGTGTCGAGTTCAACAACGGGTAATCCAGATAATGTCACTGATTCAATAAAACGGAAATCCTTAGGAGGAGCAGATGCCTGGGATCCAAACTCATATTTGAATATTTGGGTGGGTAGTATTGCTGCAAATAAACAAGTGTTGGGTTATACCCAGATTCCGGGAAGTGGTAATATTGCTGACGATGGTGTTTTTTGTAATATTTTGGGATTTGGTTCCAGCGCCTGTAATGCCAGAAATTTTAATAAAGGCCGCACAATTGTACATGAGTTGGGTCATTATTTTGGAATTAATCATATTTGGGGCGATGATGAAACAAATTCCAACAAATGCAGTGGCGATGATTTTCGGGCAATAACAGATGATGGGTCTACTTACACGTTGCCTACGACCTTATACAATCCTCATGGTAAAGGAAACACTCCGGATGATATAGGTGACACACCCAACCAGTCGGTACCTTCGAATGGTTGTGGATCGGGAATCGTTACTGACAATTGCACCACCACGGCACCCGGAATTATGTATCAAAATTTCATGGATTATACATCAGACGATTGCTACAGCCTTTTTACAAAAAAACAGGTTGCCAGAATGGAATATGTCCTGGAAAATTTCCGCGGTTCACTGATCACTTCTTTAGCCGCATCTATTCCGTCAAACGCACCTTCAGTTGATGCATCACCAATCGCATCGATTAATCCAGGAGGTGTTGAAACAACAGGATGTACTTCTATATTTCATCCGTCTACATTAACCTGTGCAGAAAATATTACCCCCAAAGTTCTAATAAAAAATAATGGATTGAATAACATCACATCAATAACCGTTGGTTACATTCTGAATAGCACAACACCGGTCATCAAATCGATAAGCACAAACCTTGTATCCGGTGCAACACAAATGATTAGTTTTCCCCCAACGGCGGTTTCAACTGGTAATTATACTTTCAAATTTTTTGTTCAAAATGTGAATGGAAATGGCAAAGACAATGTTCCAGCAAATGATTCATTATCAGCAACTCTTTCCGTTCCAAACCCGGTGCCACTCCCCATTTTAGAAGGTTTTGAGAATGGACTTTTCCCCCCAACCGGGTGGTCAATCACCAACACAGGGAATGATGTTACTTGGGTAAAGACCACTCCAGGTAACAAAAGCGCACATGCTCTCTTTATTGATAATTTTGATAGAAATGGATTCGGCCAGGTAGACGAAATAAGAACTCCGAAATTGACCTTTGCTAATCCGGATCCGATTGTGATCACTTTTGATCTTGCTCATAAAAATTATCCCGATCCAACGTACAACGATAGTTTGGAGGTACTGGTTTCCAACGATTGTGGGGCCACTTTCAAATCTTATTTTAGTAAATCCGGAGCGGTGCTTGCAACGGCTGGATCTTCCGATCAGGCTTATTTAAATCCAGTTTCTTCTGATTGGAAAACCCAGAAAATAATTTTACCCGGGTCCATTTTGAACTCAGGAAATATTATTGTAGCATTCAGAAATATCAGCGACTGGGGAAATAATATTTTCATTGACAACATCAACATAAAGCAGGAAACTTCCAGGGATATTTCTGTGGTGGCTGTAAATCCTCCATCAGCCATAGATTGCGCAAAACCAATTACCCCGGTTGCGTCAATAAAAAATGTAGGATTCTCTACCATCACCGGCTTTAAAGTTTTTTATCAAACGGATAATGGATCTCTTTCAGAAACAACGATTTCTGGAATTTCTCTCGAAACGGGTCAGGAACTAAAAGTTCCTTTGACCGAATTCGAACCGCAGCCTGGGGAGCATACAATTACGGTATTCACGACGGCGCCGGTTTCTTCTTCCGGAACGGGAGATCAATCTCCTTTGAATGATACACTTGTGAAAACTTTTTCTGCAGCGGGGAAAGTAAATTTACCTGCTAAGGCGGACTTTGAGAATCCCTCTTTTCCTCCACCGACTTGGTTTATAGGAAATGATGATGCAGGAATCACCTGGAAGAGAACTACAGAAGCAGCAAAAGCGGGCAGTGCCTCGATGGTGGCCAAAAACTTCAATAGTTCCTCAAGGGGAACGATTGACCAGTTTGCTTCTTCTGTCATTTCCGAAACGGCGAACTATGATACTTTGTTTGTTTCTTATGATTATGCGTATGCCGTTGGAAATTCAGCCAGTTTATCTGATACTTTGGAATTGCAAGTGACGACAGATTGTGGACAAACATTCACTACGGTTTGGAAAAAATGGGGATCCGATTTACAAACTGTCACCAACCAATCTTCAGTCGGATTCATTCCGAAAACGAATGACTGGAAAAGTGTAAATCTGGATTTGATCAAGTATGTAGGCACAAATGATTTTCAAATATATTTCACAAACAAAGGCAACGGACAGAATAATTTATACATTGACAACATTAATGTTTATGGAATTACTGTCCCTGCAAGATTGAAGCAGCAGGGTTATTTGCTTTATCCAAACCCTTTCCATGAGCAATTCTTTATACGGAATTATGAAGTTCCTGTTACGCTGCAACACGTTCAAATTTATAATTCCATCGGTCAATTGATTTGGTCAAAAGAATATAACGGTGACGCTTACACGCAAATGCCAGTCGAACTGAAAAACGCAAAACCTGGAATTTATTTGGTCAAACTTCAATATTCGGATAAGTCTGTTGTGCAAAAAATGGTGAAGCAATAATTCTTCGAAATAGAAAAGCGGCTTTTTTATTCGTTTACTGAAAAAATAAATTACAATTTAGTTTCATTCCCATAAACAACCTAAGATCTACTCTTAAAGAAGTAGGATAATATTACTTTTTTTGTAACAAATCCTTTTGACAACGACCATGTGGGATTAACTAAGAACAACTCGTTCAAAAATAATAACATAACAGCAACGCTTTTCACCTCTTAAAAATCTCTTTATTTTCG
The DNA here is from genome assembly GCA_039935455.1 of Ginsengibacter sp. Taxonomy (GTDB): domain Bacteria; phylum Bacteroidota; class Bacteroidia; order Chitinophagales; family Chitinophagaceae; genus Ginsengibacter. The sequence goes on along the minus strand of JBDTKF010000017.1, from coordinate 899 downwards.
TAATTTCGCGCACTTAAAAAAGGCGATAAGTTTCTTGTCGTTCTTTTGTTTATTGAAAACTCTTTTTAATTTCATTATGTTTTTAGGTTTACAAAATGTTACGTTTGAATTTGGTGCAAGAGTAATTGTAAAAGATGCCACCTGGCATATTCAACCAAGCGAAAGAATCGGCCTTATCGGCTATAATGGAACTGGAAAATCAACTTTATTAAAAGTTTTAACCAATCAATATCTCCCGTCTTCGGGTAGTGTAGAAAAAAGTAAGGATACCACGATCGGATTTCTTCACCAGGATTTGCTAAGTTTTGATACAGAAGATTCAATTATTGGAGTAGCCTTGAGTGCATTTGAAAGAGTGCAGGAATTGCAAAAAGAAATTGAACAAATTGGGATTGAACTGGAAAAGACTTCCGATGAATCATTGGCACATGTTTACGGCGATAAACTTCATGAATTTGAAATTCTTGGTGGGTATGATATTCATCATAATACCGAGGAAGTCTTACAAGGACTAGGTTTTGCTAATGCTGATTTACAAAGACCTTACAAAACATTTAGCGGTGGATGGCGGATGCGGGTTTTATTGGCCAAAATGATATTAATGAATCCCGATGTTTTATTGCTTGATGAGCCTACAAACCATCTGGATCTTCCATCTATTGAATGGCTTGAAAAATATCTACAACATTACCGCGGATCTGTGGTAATTGTTTCGCATGATCGTTATTTTTTGGATAGAATGGTTACTAAAGTCGTCGAACTTTATCAACAAGAATTACATTTTTATTCCGGCAATTATTCTTATTATTTACAGGAAAAGGAACAACGTATTGAATTGCAAAAACGTGCTTACGAAAACCAACAGGATTATATCAAACAACAGGAAAAATTTGTAGAGC
>JBDTKF010000016.1:0-26772 GCA_039935455.1 Ginsengibacter sp. | reverse complement strand
AGGCCTTTATATGAGTATGGTATCTTTCATTCGTAGCGCTCCAAACTGAATAGGTCTCTTCAAAAAGTCTTCCTGTATCCAAAGTGAAAATCTTTACAGGAAAATTATTTTTTAGAATGATATCAGAAATCAGTTGGTCTTCATAGCTGAAACTTGTAGAGAAAGTGACCTGGTCTGGAAATTCGGACACCAGTTTTTGAATTACTTCCTCTATTGGCAAACCATCTGCAATGGCCGCTATTTGAGTGGTTTGATTTTGAAAAGACTTTGGCATTTTTAGATGACGTGTTATTAAAAAATTGAAATTGGATTGGGGCAAAAAGAAAGCGTTACTCAATCGGTAAAAACCGGATCAACAGCATCGCATACTGTAGGAAGAAAGGCACATGTTCAAATGAAAAGTTGAAGAGATCATGTTATAAATTTGAATAGTCTACCGCAAAGGTAGGGTAATAGAATTAAATTGATAAGTTTTTTTATCTCAAACTAAATGTCCTCATCAAATTAAATGAGTGATATTTTTCAGTAAACAAATAAAGACTGTGAAAATCTATTTTGTATACTCTCCAAAATTATCTGAGTAATGAAGTGTAGATTAACTCTACAGGTGGGGAATCAATTTCTCAAATTTTAATCAGCGTAGTGTAAAATTATCACCAAAAATGAATGGTCAGAAAGATTTTAAGCAAAATTAATATGGTTATTGATTTGGCATTTGTTTTGATCTATGTGAATCAAATCAAATTTAAAAATTCAAATTTCTCATAAGCAGTTAGTTTTGGTAAACGGCCCCTGTTTCTACAGGGGCCTTCTCTTTTGCATGAGCACCCAAATTATTTATCCAAATACATTATTATATACTTCACTGTTCATAAATCCACCATACGGAATTGAACGTGAGAAAATAAAAATTTCAAGACCCTTATAAATTTTCTTATAAATAAAATCAAAATTTTTTCCTTTATTCATTCTTACATAAATCATATCATCCTCATTGATGAACCCTTTTTTTATAAAAATTTTCGTTAAAACTTTATTATGAATTATTGACTTTTTTATTCGGGGTTCTTTAATTAGCATTGGTAGAAGTTCTAGTTTGAAACGGGTATACAAACAATTTTCAGCGGATTCAGAGAATCTTGCTTTATTAAAATTCACGGATGTATATGGCAGGATGTCAAATCTAACAACCGTTTCATGAAGGAAATCTAAATAGTTATTATTCTTAAAAGTTTTATTGGCAAGTCCACTTGCGAGATAATGATAAAAATGATGAGGCAAGGGGCATTCATTTTTATAGTATCGAAAAATATTATGGTGAAAATCTGAATAACTGTCCCAATCAGACAAGCTAAAACGGCGCTCAAATGCTATTTTTTGTGAATCATACCCAGGATTCATTTCGATTAACGCAATTTTATCCTGCTTCAAAAGAAGGTTTCCTCCCCAATAATCTGGCAACTCCGACGCGTGTAAATGCAGTGGTTTTCTTAAGCAAAAACTATTAGAAATAGCCTTGACTTTGTTAGCATAGATCTCTGGTGTATTTTTGAAACTATTAAAGTCGTTTTTTGCCTGTAAGAAAAATTGTTTCAACGAATAAATTTTAGAATTTAGATTTTCTAATGATGAACGGGAATCCCATTCATTTATTGCTATCAATATTATATTTTAAAAACACTTTCCTACAAAAAACATAAAAGCCTAAAATCAATTGTTGGGAAAATATACTTAGTGAAAAAACAAATAATTACGAAAAGCTCGTCCGGTTTTTAAGTAAGTATTCATCCAATAAATTGCTAACATTAATTACAAAATGCAAAATAAATTATCTGGTTGGAATGAAACTATTGCTGCAATTGCCACCCCTCCGGGAATTGGTGCTATTGGGGTTTTAAGGTTAAGTGGAGATCAATCATTTGAAATAATTCAAAAGCTTTTTCCCTCCAAAAATCTAAAACAACAGGCCGCCAATACTTTACATGTAGGATATTTGAAAGAAGGCAATCAGATTCTGGACGAAGTGGTGCTTTCGTTATTCAAAAAGCCCGCGTCTTATACCGGTGAAGATGTCATAGAAATAAGTTGTCATGGCTCGCCTTATGTTCAACAACAAGTATTGGATGCGCTTATCCGCAACGGAGCCCGTTTAGCAAAGCCAGGTGAATTTACCCAGCGGGCTTTCCTGAATAAAAAACTTGACCTTACACAGGCGGAAGCTGTCGGGGATCTGATTGCGAGCAATACCAAAGCTTCCCAAGGTGCAGCAATGAATAACATGCGGGGTGGGTTTTCAAATATTCTTAAATCACTACGTGAAGAGTTGATCAAATTTTCAGCACTGATAGAACTCGAACTTGATTTTAGTGAAGAAGATGTCGAATTTGCTGACAGACATCAATTCTCTTTATTGATTAGAAACATTGATGCCACTGTGAGTCAATTATTAGAATCTTTCAAGCTGGGTAATGTGATCAAAAACGGAGTGAGCGTTGCTATCGTTGGAAAACCAAATGCCGGCAAATCCACTTTACTCAATACGTTGCTGAATGAAAATAGAGCCATTGTGAGTGAAATTGCAGGGACAACCCGTGATACAATCGAAGAAACCATTAACATCAATGGGATTATTTTCCGTCTGATAGATACTGCCGGAATCCGGGAACATTCGCGGGACATAATCGAAGTTATGGGCGTAATAAAAAGCAAAGAGAAAATAAAACAGGCGAATATTGTTTTGTATTTATACGATGTAAACGAACTGAAATACAACAAGCTTTCAGCCATCATTGAATCCATCAGACAAGATAATTCAAACGTAATGATTGTTGCTAATAAAACTGATCTTGCCGGAGAAAGAGACAGTTTACCAATTGATAATGATGCACATCAGATTTTTATTTCCGCAAAAGAGAATATCGGGATCGGTCAATTGAAAGACGCAATATTCAAAATGGCTGTCGGATCAGATTTGAATACAGAAAATGTGATCGTGACTAATACGCGACATTATGCAGCACTTGCAGAAATATCTAAAAGCCTCCGGGAAATTAAACTCGGTTTGGAAAACCATATTACCGGTGACCTGTTGGCGCCCGATCTTAGGAGATGCCTGTATTTCCTGGGAGAAATAACGGGGGAAATAACCAATGAAGACCGGCTGGATTATATTTTTAGTAAATTTTGTATCGGCAAATAAATACTACAAAATAAAAATAGAATTTCCTTCTGAACTTAGAATAAAAATTCCCCTTATTTGTTGCTTTATTGTAGAAAATCTTTTTAGCGAATAATTTCAAGCCATTCAAACATTTAATTTATTAAACCTTTCTTTCGGGAAGCCTGCCTATAGTCAGACAGGGTTTGGATAGACTGATTTATAAGTTTCCTTTTTTCATTTCTTCCATCACATAGTTACATGCTCTTGCGGTCAATGCCATGTATAAAATACTCGGGCTTTGATTACCGGTGCTTGCCATACAAGCTCCATCTGTTACAAAAACATTTTTACAATGATGCAATGCATTCCATTTATCAAGCATAGATGATTTTGGATCCTTGCCCATTCTGCATCCGCCCATTTCATGTATGTCTAATCCCGGTGCTTGTTTATTATCTCTATGATGAATATTTTTTACGCCGGCTTTTGTAAACATTTCTTCTGTCTGTACAAAATAATCATTCAATAATTTATCATCGTTGTCATCATATTCAACAGAAGTTATTAATTGTGGAATACCCCATTCATCTTTTTTATCTGTACTTAAACGCACATGATTTTTTTCTCTGGGAATTGTTTCGCCTTGCACATAAGAATACACTTTCCATGGTCCCGGTACAGTCATAGACTCTTTATATTCCGCACCCATTTTCTCCGGGAAGGTTTCGCCATTATTTCTATCACGATGAGCGCCCGCGTAAGTCGTATATCCACCAATAAAATCCGTATCTATTTTATGCAAATTTCTATAGTTAGCGATGATCGCATCTGTAGGATTGCGGCCGTAGTAATACGTATCAGTAAAACCATCAATATCGCCGCCTAACGAACCGCGATAATTATGGTGGCAAATATATTTTCCCAACACACCACTGTCATTTCCCAAACCATTTGGAAAACGGTTTGATGTAGAATTTAATAAGATGAGATCGCTATTTAATGCAGAACCGTTTACAAAAATAACTTTAGCAAAAAACTCAGTTGCCTGATTTGTGTTTGTATCGATCACCCTAACGCCTGTGGCTTTTTGTTTTTGTTCATCATAAATAATAGAATGAACAACAGAGAACGGGCGAATAGTTAAGTTGCCCGTTTTTTCAGCCCATGGAAGGGTTGATGAATTAGAACTGAAATAACCACCAAACGGGCAGCCTCTCTGGCATAGATTTCGTGCGTGGCATTTTCCCCTGCCCTGGTCAAGATGTATTTGTTTCGGCTCTGTCAAATGTGCCCATCTTGCATGAACCAAATAACGGTTTCCGTAATTTTTTAAGAAGCTTTCTTTTAAATGTTGCTCCACACGATTCAATTCAAATGGCGGAAGAAATTCACCATCAGGCATTGCTTCCAAACCATCTTTATTTCCGCAAATACCAATAAACTTTTCTACGTGCGAGTACCACGGCGCAACATCTTCATATCTTATGGGCCAATCCCAGCCAAGATCAAAACGTTGCGGGCCTGTAAATTCAAAATTGCTCCACCGTTGAGTGCATCTTCCCCAGGTTAAACTTTTTCCTCCAACCTGGTAACCGCGAATCCAGTCAAAGGGTTTTTCCTGGATGTAAGGATGCTCTTTATCTTTCACAAAAAAATGCATCGCATCTTCCCTGAAGGCATAGCATTTTGAAGCAACCGGATTATCTTCTTTTTCTTTCAAAGTCAGTTCATTGCGATGAGGAAAATCCCACGGGTCTTTTGCCATAGTCGGATAATCAACCAGATGCTTTACGTCCCTTCCTCTTTCTAACACCAATGTTTTGATTCCATGTTCGCACAACTCCTTGGCCGCCCAGCCACCACTGATTCCTGAACCAATCACAATAGCATCGTACGTGTTTTCTTTAATACCTTTTGAATTGATATTTCCCATTTTTTTTAAGATTGCTGTAATCAATTTATTAGTAGGATCTTCTTTCTCGACATTCGCTTTCAGCCAATAAACTCCAAACAATATAAGACTGTTTCTTATGCTCTATAAATTTAAAATTTTCATTAAGACAATTTTTTTTGAATGCCAGTGAGAATATTTCAAATTGATATTACAAATTAAATCAGTAGAATGCATCAATGAGTGTCGGGAAATAAATCAATTTTTAGCTCTTCCAAAACGTCGTCAAGATTCTTCACGAGTTCATTGGCATTTACTTCATTGAAAACTATTGGCGGTTTTATTTTTAAAACATTATGCAAAGGCCCGTCAGTACTCAATAAAAATCCGCGTTCTTTCATTTTTTCTACAATCAGGTCTATCTCCGGTATTGCAGGCACTTTCGTTTTTCGGTCCTTTACCAATTCAGCTCCCACAAATAATCCGTGGCCGCGCACATCTCCAATGATTGTATGTTTTTGCATTAGGTTTTTTAACCCTTCCAGTAGAATATCTCCAACCATTTTTGCATTTTTTTGCAACTCTTCCTGCTGAATTATGTTCAAAACTGAAAATCCCGCAGCCATCGAAACAGGGTTGCCACCGTAAGTATTGAAATACTCCATTCCGTTATTGAACGCATCCGCAATCTCCTGCGTAACAATTACCGCTGCCAATGGATGTCCATTGCCAATTGGCTTTCCCAATACCACTATATCCGGTTCCACATTTTGTAATTCAAATCCCCAAAATTTTTCTCCGACTCTTCCAAAGCCAACCTGAACTTCATCTGCAATACATACGCCACCCGCGGATCTTACATAAGCATAAACATTCTTCAAATAATTTTCCGGTAATGGAATCTGGCCACCTACACCCAATAATGTCTCACAAATAAATGCGGTAATACCGATTCCGTTTTCTTGTAATTTTTTGATGATATTTTTTACATCTGCTGCATATTTCTCTCCTGCGTTTTTATCATCGTATTGAAATTGGCCGCGGTAAAGATCAGGTGAAACTGCTTTATGAATATAAGGTTTTTGTTTAAACCCTCCTTTACCATCAAATTTATAAGGACTCATTTCTATTGCTAATGTTGAAGTGCCGTGATAAGCATGATCGAGCACAATGATATCTTTTTGCTTCGTGTAATGGCGTGCTATTCTTATAGCCAAATCATTAGCTTCACTTCCCGAATTAACAAAATAACAAACGGATAATTTCTTTGGAAGTGTGTCTGTGAGCGCTTTTGCATAATCAACAATGATATCACTCAAATACCTGGTATTGGTATTGAGCGAGGCGATTTGTTTCTGCATAGCCTTTACCACAACCGGATGGCAATGGCCCACATGACTTACATTATTTACACAATCAACAAAAGTATTTCCCTTGTCATCATACAAATATTGTAAGGCACCTTTGATAATTTTTAAAGGTTCTTGATAACTAATGCTCAGGTTTTTACCAATATATTTTTTTCTATCGGCAAGTAATTTTTTATAATCATCCTCTTCATCAATGATAGAAGAAAATCCGCAAACCTTTCTAAATTCATTATGTGCTTTTATAGGATTGATTTTTATTAATTCAAATAAAAGTTCCCAGGCAGGTTTCTCAGTTATAAAATGATGTTCATTATTTGTGTTGAGCGATGCGTTCCACGCAGATTGTGTTACGCTGATACAAAGCCTACCTGCAATAAGATAATAAAGCAATTCAATTTCTTTTTCTTGTAATGGATAAGATTGATGGTAGCCTTTTACTACTAACGTCGCCGCTTTTAAGGGATCCTCATTATTAAGCATAGAATAAGTGCAGGCAACGGCGAGATTATTTACGAGCGCTGTATAAACTGAATCACCGAAATCTATCAGTCCGGCAATTTTGTTATCCCGGATTAAAATATTAAAATCGTTGGTATCATTATGAATGTATGCATGCCGTAGTGAAGACAAATACGGAAGTGCTTCTGTTTCAAATTGCAGCAAAAAATAGGCGGCAATCCTCCGGCGTTCATGGTCTTTTATAAAATGCAATTTAGCATCGGCATCTGCAGCAGTACTAATGTCCCACGTGTAATGACGGTGCATTGCCAGGTGCGAAAAATCTTTTAAGGCATTATCCATCTTACCTAAAAAATTTCCTAAATCAACATAAGTTTCTCCAGGTAGGTTTTTACAATCACCCCAAAAATATCCCTCCAGAAAAGTAAGTATTCTTATGCAATAATCTTTTCCATCCTGAGCATAAGTAGTTATTTCTTTCTGCAGGTGATTCAAGACGAAACGCTGAAAATTTCCCGATAAATTATTTTTTGAAAGATGGTTGATTATTTTAACCTGAGCATCTAAAAAGTCCCGCGAAAGCTCTTCATTGGATACTTTTAAAACATACTTGATGGCTTGTTCATCTGTAAGCAAAAAATTCTGTTCGTCATAGCCATTCAACTTTTCAACATCAACTACAAGTCCGTAATTTTCTTTTACAATTTCTTTTATTTTTTCTTCGGAAAGATTCATGTTATTAGTTTTCAACATCATCAAAATTTATTCTGCAGATTAATTTAGTGTTGGTGTTTATAGTTGTTTTAGACATTTTGTGAATAACCAATGTTTGCTTGAATGATGGTCGACCGGAAGCATCTAGAATTTTTTTGTCATTCGATATTATAAAATGGATAATAAGATGATTACCTTATAATATCCTTATTAAAGTATATTAATTGTTAGTAAATAAACAAATATATCGTTTTCTTATTTTTTCAAACGAGATCATTCTGGAAAGCACGCAACCATGCTTACTAAACAAACAAGAAAAGAAAAGCGAGAAAGGGAAAAATAGTCAATCCAGAACTCCCAATTGATCACTCTTAAAGTAGAGATTATAATGGATTTGTTTGGTAAAAACTATCAGCTATTAACAGGGATATCACTTAAGAGAGTGAAAGAATATTAGAGTACTGAAATGAATCTCAAAGATTATAAGAGGCTTTTATTTGATAGTATCTTATGTCCCATTTTGTCTCTTTTGGTTTTCAGATACTTCTCATTGTATTTATTGGGGATGATTTCAATCGGAACCGTTTCGACAATTTCAAGACCATAACCAAGTAATCCGGCTCTCTTTTTAGGATTGTTACTGATCAGGCGTAGTTTGGTAATGTTCAATTCTCTCAAAATCTGGGCCCCTACTCCATAATCTCTTTCGTCCATCGAAAAACCCAATTTTATATTTGCCTCTACCGTATCCATTCCCTGCTCCTGGAGTTTGTACGCTTTTAATTTATTCAATAGCCCAATGCCACGGCCTTCCTGGTTCATATACAAAACCAATCCTTTTCCTTCAGCTTGCACCATTTTCATCGCGTTATGTAACTGGTCGCCGCAATCACAACGAAGTGATCCCAGAATATCTCCAGTCATGCAGCTTGAATGGACTCGCACCAAAACGGGCTCATCTTTTTCCCAGTTTCCTTTTTTCAATGCCATATGAACCTCGCCGGTATTCAATTGCGTAAAAGCTATCAATTCAAATTCTCCATACTTTGTGGGCATTTTTACGCGTGTTTCTTCCTGTATCAGTGATTCTCTCTCTAAACGATACGCGATTAAGTCTTTGATAGAAACCAATTTCAAATCATGCTTGTCAGCAATTTCACGCAACTGCGGTAATCGCGCCATTGTTCCGTCCTCATTCATAATTTCAACCAAAACTCCTGCCTCGCCATGACCCGCTAGAATAGCCAGATCAATCGTTGCCTCGGTATGGCCAGTCCTTCTTAATACTCCGCCATTCTTAGCACGCAACGGAAATATATGTCCCGGCCTTCCCAGATCTTCCGGTTTTGTTTCAGGATCAATGATGGCCAAAACAGTTCTCGCACGATCATGAGCAGAAATTCCTGTGGTGCAACCACGTCCTAAAAGATCAACACTTACAGTAAAAGGCGTGGCATGAAGCGCCGTGTTTTTGTTAACCATTAAGTTGAGTTCCAGTTCTTCACATCTTTTTTCGGAAATGGGCATGCAAATCAATCCTCTGCCATGTTTACTCATGAAATTAATTATTTCCGGAGTTACGTTTTTGGCAGAAGTGATAAAATCACCTTCATTTTCACGATCTTCGTCATCCACAACAATCACTAATTTCCCATTTTTTATATCCTCAATGGCATCCTGTATTTTATCCAACATGTTTTTTATTTAAAATGCAAAGGTAATCGATTTAAAAATTTTTTATTTTCGATATAAGGATTACTTAACGTAAAAACTTGCGTTCGACGAACAGCTAAAAGCAGCCAGATGGGTTATTTTTATCAAGTTCCGTTTTACAAACTATGAATGCTTCGAATTCGAAATTTTTTTGTGATACCGAATCAATCCTTCCATCGGGGTCCTTAAAATAGTACCAACCTGCAAATCGTAATTAAAACAAAGTTGTGTCACTACTTCTTTAAATCCATAAGCGATTCCACCGGTAAAATGAATAGGCAGTTTGGGACTCTGACGATATGAAATTACATGTGTATAAAAAAAATCATTAAGCCCGTCTTCAATAATATTTTCGATCATATAATGTCCACGGTTTTCGGTTAAAAAAATCGCAAACGAGGCAAGGTAGCGGTTTGGCAAAGGCTTTTTATAAATTGATTCGAGGATTTCCGAATCGGTAGTTTTGAATTTCGCATCAAATCGTGTCCGTAAATCTTCATCAAAAATTTTATATAAAAAATGTTGAATTACTTTTTTGCCCAGATAAGCTCCACTGCCTTCATCACCCAGAATAAACCCCAAACCCGGACTATTTTTTACAATCTTACTACCATTATAGTAACATGAATTTGATCCTGTGCCCAAAATACAGGCGATCCCTTTCTCATTTCCACAAAGCGCTTTAGCAGCCCCGGAAAGATCATTGTCAACCTGAACAAAAGAATCCGGAAATAATTTAAGGATTATTTTTTTGAACATCCTCGAATTGGTCGGGTTTTTACATCCTGTCCCATAAAAGTAAATTTCATCAATCTTGTTTTTCCCCAAATAAGGAAAAACTTCATTCTGCAGAATGTTTTCTACCTGACTGGCATTTACGAAATAGGGACTCATTCCCTGTGAAGTGAAAAGCGTTGGTTTATCATTTTTTAAAAGGCACCATTCAGTTTTTGTAGACCCGCTATCAGCAATCAATTTTGTGGAAGATATCATTTTATCGTCTTTATTGAGGAAATTTGCACTCAAAAAAATAAAAATAGAACAAAGAAGAATATGCGCAATAAAAAGTTACAGGTTTGGTTGCCTTTGCTGTTAAGTATTTGCATGATTGCAGGCATGTTTATCGGTTACAGAATCAAAGGGAATATGCCGGATCATGGGATTTTTTTCGTAGAAAAAGAAAGACCGGTCCAGCAGGTTCTTGATCTGATTAAAAGAAAATATGTAGATAATGAAAATGTAGATTCACTTGGAAATTTGGCAATCCAAATGATTCTTTCCAAACTCGATCCTCATTCTGTTTATTTGCCAGCACAGGCATTAAAACAAGCGAATGAAGATCTGGAAGGACAATTTTTTGGTGTAGGAATAGAATTTAACATTATTCATGATACCGTGAATGTGGTTAATGTGCTGGCAAAAGGACCTTCGGAAAAGGCAGGTATTCTCATTGGTGACCAAATTATAAAAGTGGACGATTCTGTAGTTGCTGCAAAAAAAATTACCTCGCAAAAATTGCGAAAACTTATCGGTGGCGATGCGGGTAAAAAAGTGACCCTTACAATTTTCAGAGATGGATTACTGAAATCAATTGTTATTACCCGCGGTCCTGTACCTCTTTATAGTCTGGATGCTGCATACATGATTGCTGATACAGTTGGATATATCAGGTTGAATAAATTTTCTGAAACTACCTACGATGAATTCATGCAGTCTTTAATTAAATTACAGAAAGCCGGGATGAAAGGATTAATTCTTGATCTGCGCGAAAATGGTGGTGGCATCCTTACAGAAGCCACAAATATTGCCGATGAATTTCTAAGCGATCAAAAACTCATCACCTACACAGAAGGAGCTCATTCTTCAAAAAAAGAGTATCATGCACAAAAAGAAGGAGCTTTCGAAAAAGGGAGTTTAATTGTGTTGATTGACGAAGGAACCGCATCAGCCAGTGAAATATTGACTGGGGCTTTGCAGGATTGGGAACGCGCAACAATCGTTGGGAGAAGAAGTTTTGGTAAAGGATTGGTGCAGGAACAATATGAGTTAAGCGATGGATCGGGGCTTCGGTTAACGGTTGCCAGATACTATACACCACTTGGAAGAAGTATACAAAAGTCTTACAGTGAAGGGATTGATGCTTATGATCACGATCTGATTGATCGTTTCAAAGACGGCGAAATGACCTCAATAGACTCGATAAAGCATACAAACAAGAAGAAATATACCACTTCAGGAGGTAAAGTTCTATACGGCGGAGGCGGCATTACGCCAGATGTTTTTGTGCCTTATGACACTACTTTATTTTCTAAAAATATCATGGATGCTTTGGTATCAGGCACATTGAGCAGATTTGTTTACCTAAATTTTTTACGGCATAGAAAACAATTTCAACAATTTTCCTCTCCCCGGGTTTTTAATGAAAAATATATCGTGTCCAACGAAACATTGAACGAGTTGAAACACTATGCACAAAGTGATTCGATCAAATTAAACCCTGAGAATAAATCCGAAAGAGCCATTTTGCAGAGACAAATAAAAGTACTGACCGCCCGCGAAATTTGGCGTACTGAAGGATTTTATGAAGTGAACAATTCTTATGATCCGACAATAATAAAAGCTTTAGAATTAATGAAACCGGCAATTCAGCATGTTTCTAAAAAATGATTTTACACCCGCTCAAATAGAAAACTTCAATATTTGTTCTTTTACTAATTATTTTTTCAGAATAAATAAAGAAGGACATATTGGTCTTTGTATAATTTTCAAATTTACGCTCCCCTATTTTTTTTATCTTAGCACAAAATAATATTCATGTGGAAGAACAGCATTTTAGAAACGATCGGTAATACGCCACTTATCAAAATAAATAAGATCACCAAAGACTTGCCTTGCACCGTTTTGGCAAAAGTAGAATATTTCAACCCGGGTAATTCGATTAAAGACCGGATGGCCGTAAAAATGCTCGAGGTGGCTGAACTGGAAGGAAAGATAAAACCTGGTGGGACGATTATTGAAGGCACATCCGGCAATACCGGAATGGGACTGGCTCTTGCGGCAATCGTTAAGGGCTATAAATGTATTTTTACCACGACTGATAAACAATCAAAAGAGAAGGCAGATATTTTAAAAGCGGTTGGAGCAGAAGTTATTGTGTGCCAGACAAACGTGGAACCTGATGATCCACGCTCCTACTATTCCGTATCAAAAAGGCTGGCCCAGGAAGTTCCTAATTCGTGGTATGTAAATCAATATGATAATCTCGCTAACAGTGAAGCACATTATGAACAAACCGGACCTGAAATATGGGAGCAAACCGAAGGAAAAATTACCCATCTGGTCGTAGCATCCGGAACCTGCGGAACAATTGTGGGAACGGGAAAATATTTAAAAGAAAAGAATCCCGATATAAAAGTTTGGGCAATAGACAGTTATGGCTCTCTTTTGAAGAAGTATTTTGACACGGGCGAAGTCGATGAAAATGAAGTTTATCCTTATATAAGTGAAGGTTTTGGTGAAGATTTTGTTCCTGCCAATTATGATAAAAGATACATTGACGCTTTTGAAAAAGTAACCGACAAGGCTGGAGCAATAATGGCCAGAAGAATCGCAAAGGAAGAAGGGTTATTTTGTGGATATAGCGCAGGTAGTTGTCTACAAGGCTTAATACAATTAAAAGGTAGTTTGAAAAAAGATGATGTGGTCGTTTGTATTTTTCACGACCATGGCAGCCGATATGTAGCAAAAATATACAACGATGAATGGATGATGCAGAGAGGTTTTCTCGAAGTGAAAACTTTCAAAGATTTGGTTTCGGGTCGTGGCACACAGAAGTTAGTAACCGTAAGGCCAGATCACAAGGTCTCTGAAGCAATAGATTTAATGCGGAAATATGACATCGAAAACATTCCCGTTATGAATGATCACGACATAGTCGGCTCATTGAGCGAGAGTGGATTGTTTAATAAAATACTGATGGGGCCAGAAATCAAAGAGCAAACTGTAGAATCCGTGATGGAAAAAGAATATCCGGTTGTTTCATTTGATATGACCGTTGAAAAATTAAGTAATCTTATTTCTAAACATAATGGAGCTGTTTTGAGCAAAGACGAAACTGGCGATTATCATATTATTACTAAATATGACATCATCCAAAGCCTTGCTAAATAATTACTTAAATTATCACAGTAAACTAATAAATTATCTTTTATTTTATTCTGTTATCCGTTTCTGAGAAATGAACATAACCAAAGTATCTCTACTATTTTCTTCAAGATGTGATGATTAAAAAGCGGTAATATCACTTATTGATTTATTCTCAACCTTGTAAATCTACTTTAAAAATAAAAGTAAATAATCTTTCAGAATCGATAACAATCAATAAGTTATAAAATATTTATAATTTTTAATTTCAACTATTTTCTCCTTTAAATTTGGTTTCTATCATAATACATACACGTTATTGAAATTAAAATTATATCAGCTAGCTTATTTGCGAAACGTAAAGAAGAAAGCCCAAGATGGATTTAAATTCCAATATCGTATTAAATTAAATCAGGTTCAATCTGATGAAAACTAAAACCAATTTGAAAGAGGAAACTGAACAACGTGTCAAAACCAGATTTTGAAACCAAGAACTAATTATGGGTAAAAACTCAGGAACTTGCTTATAGCATTTTAAAGTTTACTTCTGCAATTATATGAGTGCAGAAGTTTTTTTTAAAACTAAATTGCAGATTCTATGGTTTTGTCTAAAAATAATCTTTCTTCGAAAAAATATTCGGCGATCATTTCATTGGTTCCATCTCAAACGGAATTACTCTTTTATTTAGGATTGGAGAAAGAAGTGATTGGAATTACAAAATTTTGTATCCACCCGGATGCATGGTTTAAGGAAAAAACGAGAGTTGGTGGAACAAAAAATATCAACCTGGAAACAATTGATCAACTTTCTCCGGATTTGATTATTGCAAATAAAGAAGAAAATTCAAAAGAACAAATAGAAAAGCTGGCCGTTACTTACGATATCTGGATCACCGATGTCAAAAACTTACCAGAGGCAATCGAGATGATTCGTGACATAGGGAACCTAACCAATCGAACGGAAGCTGCATTTGATTTGGCCTTGAAAATTGAAAGCGGATTTATTGAATTGAAAAATATTTTTTCAAAAAAAAGAAGAATTCAATCTGCGTATTTCATTTGGAAGGATCCATATATGGTTGCAGCTAATGATACCTTTATCAATGATATGATGAAATATTGCGGCCTGGAAAATATTTATTCCAATCTGGATCGGTATCCACAAATTACATTGAAAGAAATTTCTGATAAAAAATGTGAACTGATCCTTCTCTCTTCGGAGCCTTTCCCATTTGGGCAAAAGCATAAAGAAGAGATTCAGAATCAATTACCGGGAACAAAAATTGTATTGGTTGATGGTGAAATGTTCAGCTGGTATGGAAACCGCCTGTTGAAATCCATTTCATATTTTAGGAGATTTTCCGAAAATTTGTAATTGAATTTGATCGACATATAAAACCTTCAAACCAATAATCTGTTAACGACGTAATTTCCTATTTTTGCAAAAATTAAAACTTTAATAATGGCATCAAAAAAGATTACTGAAATTTTAGGTGATAAGGCTGAAGAACTACTGAATTACAAATGTAAAATTGATAAATCGACTCTTACAATTCCTTCTCCAACTTATTTGGATGATATTTTTGTACAGAGCGACCGAAACAATCGTGTGGTTGGTAGTATGCAGCAATTAAGAGATCATGGCCGTCTTGGAGGCACAGGATATTGTTCTATTTTTCCGGTTGACCAGGGCATTGAACATAGCGCCGGTGCGTCTTTTGCACCCAATCCTATTTATTTTGATCCGGAAAACATTGTAAAATTAGCAATCGAAGCCGGATGTAATGGTGTAGCATCCACTTTCGGCGTCTTAGGAATTTTAAGTAGAAAATATGCACATAAAATTCCTTTTATTGTAAAACTCAATCACAATGAATTATTAAGCTATCCTAATAAATTTGATCAGACAATGTTTGGATCCGTTCAAACTGCTTATAATATGGGAGCGGTTGCTGTTGGTGCAACAGTTTATTGGGGCAGTCATGAAAGTGACCGCCAGTTGCAGGAAGTGAGCGAAGCGTTTGCATTAGCTCACGAACTTGGATTGTGTACTATCTTATGGTGTTATCTCCGTAACGATGCGTTTAAAGTAAATGGTAAAGATTATTCAACCAGCGCCGATCTTACCGGACAGGCAAATCATCTGGGTGTTACTTTACAAGCAGATATTATCAAACAAAAAATGGCCACCAGTAACGGAGGTTACAATGCAGTAAAATTTGGAAAGACCTCACCGTTGGTGTATGAAAATCTTTCCACTGATAATCCGATTGATCTTTGTCGTTACCAGGTTTTGAATTGTTACAGCGGAAAGATTGGTTTGATAAACAGCGGCGGCGAAAGCAAGGGCCAGAAGGATTTAACTGATGCTGTTACTACAGCGGTCGTCAACAAACGAGCTGGTGGTATGGGATTGATTATGGGAAGAAAAGCTTTCCAAAAATCATTTGAGGATGGTGTTGAATTGATACATGCAACTCAGGATGTATATTTGGATAAAAGTATTACAATCGCTTAAGACAAAAGGCAAATACAATACAGAACAATATCAATAATATGAAAGAAGAAGATTTTGATGCAAATCTTGCCGGAGAAGAAGGTGATACTGAAGAGACCAAACGCAGATGGTTTCGCAGAATCAAAAAGGGGATTACGACTTCTACAAGAGATAAAAAAGAAGCTCCGGACGGATTGTGGACAAAATGCCCTCAATGCAGATATACCTGCACGGTAACTGAACTCAGGGAAAACCTGTTCGTATGTCCTAAATGCGAATACCACCACCGGATAGGAAGTGCAGAATATTTCGAAATCCTTTTTGACGATGGGAAATATGAGGAGCTTTTTGCCAATATAAGATCAAAGGATTTTTTAGGATTTGTTGATTTGAAACCATATTCTCAACGGTTAGAAGAAACCTACGCAAAGACAAACATTCATGATTCTATTACGGTTGCACACGGAAAAACAAATGCAAGAGACGTTGTGATTGCCTGTATGGATTTTGAATTTATTGGTGGTAGTCTTGGTAGCGTTATGGGAGAAAAAATTTCGCTAGCCTGTAATTATTGCATATTGCATAAAATCCCTTTTATGATTATCAGTAAAAGTGGTGGCGCACGAATGATGGAGAGTGCGTTTTCATTGATGCAATTGGCTAAAACCTGCGGAAGATTGTCATTACTTTCGGACGCAAAAATTCCTTATTTTTCACTTTGTACCGATCCTACTTTTGGTGGTACAACCGCTTCATTTGCCATGCTTGGCGATGTGATCATGGCTGAACCTGGCGCACTCATTGGATTTGCGGGACCACGGGTAATCAAAGAAACCATTAAAAAGGATCTTCCGGCAGGATTTCAAAGAAGTGAGTTTTTATTGGAGCACGGGTTTTTAGATTTTATTGTTTGCAGAAAAGATCTGAAGGAAAAATTGAAACAGTTGTTACTATTATTTCAATAATTAGATTATAAAAATCGAATTTTGCGGCAGGAATTCGTCAGATTCCTGCTGTTTTTTTATTATGGATTTAACCAACCGAAAAGCATATTACGAATATCATATTGAAGCAAAATATATTGCAGGAATTGTTTTGTCCGGAACTGAAATAAAATCACTTCGGGCTGGAAAAGCGAGTTTCAATGATAGCTATTGCATTTTTGATAAAGGAGAATTACTTGTAAAAAGTCTTCATATTTCTGAATACAATTTTGGCACTCATTATAATCACGAGCCAATGCAGGATCGTAAATTATTATTGCATAAAAAAGAATTACGAAAGCTTGAAAATAAAATCAAAGAAAAAGGATATACCATAATTCCATTAAAAATATTTATTGCCGAAAGTGGTTATGCAAAAATCGAAATCGGATTGGGTAAAGGAAAAAAGATTTATGACAAAAGAGAAACGATCAAAGCAAGAGAAAGTGATCGTGAGGTAAAAAGAAAATATGGGATATGATTTCCAACCTCTTGATAGATTCAAAATTCGAAATAAAAGTTTGTCTACTACACTCTTTTTAATAAACCTCAAAACTCAGTTTTTATTCTGCAGGCTCCCCCGGAAAAGTTGTAAAAACAAAATTGGTTAAATTTGCATTTCAATGATTTGAATTAACATTCAAATAGATTGTTAATCGAATAAACGGTACAACTCAAAGCAGTCGAATAACCTGAATTATTCAGTGAAAGTCTAAAAAAATTCAGTCTTCAAAAATCTTCATACTAAAAAAAAGATCTGATGGACGACGATTTTTTATTTAACTCCTTACAAACTTTCAATGAGAATCAAAATCCCTCGCGTAAATATTCGGGGCTGATTAAGCGTGACCTTTATAACATTTTTATGCAATCCCCTGCAATGCTTTGCATTTTAAAAGGTCCCGATCACAAATTTGTTTTGGTCAATAAACCTTACCGTGAATTGATAGGAAACAGAGACCCAGTTGGAAAAACTTTGAAGGAGGCTTTGCCCGAACTGGAAGGACAGGGATTTCATGAGATTTTAAATAAAGTATATTCTACCGGTGAATCATTTACGGGAAAAGAGATGCGTGCCAATCTTCTTCGGAATGGAAAACTGGATGAGGTCTTTTTGAATGTGAATTATCAGCCATTTAGTGATTCTGATAAAAATATAGAAGGAATATTCGTATTCCTCTATGAGGTTACCGAACAGGTTATCTCCCGAAAAAAAATTAAAGAAAGCCAATCAAAATACCTGAATCTCATTTCCGGTTTACCGGTCGCAGTATACACTTGTGACGAAAAGGGATACATTCAATTATATAACGAAGCCGCTGTTACCTTGTGGGGACGCATACCAAAGATTGGCACTGATCTTTGGTGTGGCTCCTGGAAAATTTTCAGAATGAATGAAGAATATTTACCTTCTGATAAATGGCCGTTGGCGATGGCGCTGAAAGATGGGTTTATCAGCAATACCGAAATAGTGATTCAAAGACCGGATGGAAGCAAAAGAAATGTGATTCCTTATCCACAGCCAATCTATGATGTTAATGGCAATATTACCGGGGCTATCAATACTTTAGTAGATATTTCAGAACAGGTGAAATCACGCAAACAAATGGAGCAAGTGGCTGAAATGGTAGAAAAATTGTACATGAACGCACCGGCATTTATTTGTACATTGAAAGGGCCAGATCATGTTTACGAGCTTGTAAATCCGGAATACCAAAAAATTTATGGCAACCGTCAGTTGGTAGGCAAAAAAATAGCTGACGCAATACCCGAAATAATCACACAGGGGATTATTGAAAAATTAGATAAGGTTTACCAAACCGGAAATCCATACGTTGTCACAGAAAGAAAGTTGTATTTATCAAGAGATGAAGGTAAAGAACCA
The DNA here is from genome assembly GCA_039935455.1 of Ginsengibacter sp. GTDB lineage: Bacteria > Bacteroidota > Bacteroidia > Chitinophagales > Chitinophagaceae > Ginsengibacter. The sequence continues at coordinate 7,957 of JBDTKF010000016.1, read as the reverse complement.
GAAACTACTTATTTGAATTTCTCTTATCAGCCTATGTATGATACTGATAAAAAAATTAATGGAATCCTGGTATTCGGATATGATGTGACCAAACAGGTCCTCGCAAGAAAAGAAGGCGAAGATAATTTGAAACGCATTCTGGAATCTTTGCCTCAAATTACTTCCACCTGCACCGGCAACGGAACTAATTTTTACTTCAATAAATTCTTTTTTGAGTATTCAGGATTATCAAAAGAAGAAGCAGCCGTAAATGGATGGGACTCTATTCTTCATCTGAAAGAAATGAATGAAGTGCAGGAGCAATGGGAAGCTTGCAAAAAAAGTGGACAGGATTTCTACAGAGAGATCAGGCTTAAAAGGAAAAGTGATGGGGTTTTTCGCTGGCATATTTCACACATTACACCTATTAAAAATAATAAAGGAGAAGTGACCCAATGGATTGGTTCGGCGACTGATATTCATGAACAGAAAATAAAAGAACAGAAAAAAGATGAATTTATGAGTATTGCCAGTCATGAAATGAAGACACCACTTACTTCCGTAAAAGCATATCTTCAATTGTTGGAATTATCTCTCGATAAAAATAATATAAAGGCAAATACTTTTACCAAAAAAGCAATTCTCTCTGTTGATAGACTTAAGGATTTGATTGGCGAATTACTGGACGTAAGTAAAATTCAAAATGGAAGATTAAGTCTCAATATCACCGAATTCAATTTCAATGAAATGGTAGATGATGCTATAGATGCTATTCAATACAATTCACCAAAACATTCACTTCTCAAAACTGGCACAATCTCTGAACTGGTAATTGGCGATAAGGAAAGGTTGCAACAGGTACTTATTAATTTATTGAGCAACGCAGTAAAATATTCACCTGATTCAACAGACATTTCAATCAACACTTGCCTGCAAAATAACAGTATTACTGTTTCGGTAAAAGATAATGGAATCGGTATCAGTGAAGATAATTATTCGAAAATTTTTGAACGTTATTATCGTGTCGAAGGTCAGAAGATACATATCCAGGGACTTGGGATTGGGCTTTTTATTTCTATGGATATTGTTACCCGCCATGAAGGGAAATTGTGGGTAGAAAGTCAGCCGGGAATTGGAAGTACATTTTATTTTACAATACCTCTAAAAAGAAAATAAACCTCTAAGAAGGAAACCCATCGAAAAATTAAAAACTTTTAAGAATGTCAAAAAAATGCATACTGATTTACGACGATGATTTGGAGATATTAGCTGTTTGCAAAGCAATTTTAGACTACGGTGATTATCGTGTTGAGACCTTGGCCAATTGTGAGAATATTTTACAGGATATCTCTACACTCCGGCCTGATATTATCTTGATGGATCTTTGGATTCCTAAGATCGGCGGTGAAAAAGCTATTAAGTTAATGCATGAAAACGAAGATACAAAGCATATCCCCGTGATTTTGTTTTCTGCAAATGATGCGATACAAAAGATCAGTAAAAAAATAAATGCAAATGGATATTTGAGTAAACCGTTTGATATAACAACCTTTAGAGAAACAATTAAAAACAATCTACTTTGAGCCTATGGTTGTTGTTTTTTTACTTCAATGTACTGAAGGCTTTTGTACCATAAACAGTAAAGAAACAAATAACATTGATTTGTATTTTGCTTTTGTATATCATTGGATCCTGCAACCCTGGTGATTAATCCCAATCGTTCAATAATCTTCTTAAAATAATTATTTCACCAGTATGATAACTGTTGTGATCAGCCAAAACAAGCGCTTCTCTAAAAAGCGTTTGTCCATTACCGTTAGTGAATGGTTTTAATAAATGATCCCCTGAATTTTTTATTAGTTCAACAAAAGAATGTCGGTCTTCTTTAATTTTCCTAACACAATTTTGCCATTCTTCTTCGGTTTCAACAGTTAGTGATGTAGTCCAGTACCCATCTGGCCAGATTGGTGATTGGTAACTGGAGTCTTTTGAAAATTCCAGGATATCCAACTGTGAAATTCTGATATGTTCCGCAAGTTGCCAGATGCTGTAAGGTAATTCCCCTGGGTGTTTATTTAAGATATTAAAAGGGATATTTTCCAATGCATTATCCAAAGATACATGTGCATTTCCCTTCTTCAAAATGTTCACCAGGTTGGAAATGATTACTTCAAAATCAGTTTTTTGTTCCTCCATAATTCGCTTCGTTTTAAATAATTTTTCAACTGTAACTTTCTAACATCATCATTCGTTGTACAATTATCTTTCCAAAAAATTAAAAAAAAAGCTCATGAAAAAATTATTGATTCCTTTTCTTATGTTGATGGGTCTCAACTTGAATGCACAGATATTGAAAAGCATTAAAGGAGATGGCAATTTGAAAACTGAAGTCCGTGAGGTTAGTGGCTTCACCTCATTATCTTCCCGGGGGTCAATAGAAGTTCAGATAAATTACGGAAACACAAATAATATTAAAGTGGAGGCAGATGAAAATTTACTTCCCTACATCGAAACAACTGTTGACGATGGTACTTTGCTAGTTCAGTTCAAAAAAAATCTCAATTTGAAACCCAGATCAAAAATGGTCGTTTACGTTTCAATGAATAAAATAAAAAATCTGCAACTTAGTGGAAGCGGCAACATAAATGGCACTGGAGAATTTGGTAGTGATGAACAAACGAAAGTCAATATCTCCGGATCAGGGAATATCAATTTAAATTCAGTCAGTTTCAAAGACGCCGAATTAAACATCTCAGGTAGCGGAAATATTGAGTTGAAAAAAGGTAATGTCGAAAATCTGAAAGCATCAGTGAGTGGCAGCGGCAACATTGATTGTAGTGGTGTAACTTCTCAAAATGTAGTTGTAAAAATCAGTGGAAGCGGGAATGCAAGTGTGAATGTAAACAAAGATTTATCTGCAAGTATTAACGGAAGCGGTAATGTTTATTATAAAGGGAAAGCAACAAATATTACTACGAAAGTTGCCGGTAGTGGGAAAGCAATTAGAATGTAAAATTAATCACACAATTCTGTTTAATTTGTCGGGATCTATCTGTATTTATTTATTTTCGGGAAGACTATATTCAGTCATGTATTGAAAGTTTTCAGTAAGGACTCCATTCTTTACAATAGTAGCATCTTCAATAATCTTTGTTTCAGTCGAATGTAAGTCATCCAATATAAATTTAATCAACTGTTCGCCAAAATATCTTGATGCATCTCTTGGTAATTCATTGGGCAGATTCCCCACTGCCATAAGATCTAACGAGCCGTCAATATAAGGTGCAGTGCGCTTTCCGGTTTCTTTATCTATTCCATAAACGGGATCTTCTATTGGATTATCTCCCAAATTACAGGGAACGGAACCATGCCGGTCGTCAGAAATATCTGCAATAGTTTGTATCCTGAAATCCGGCTTTTTCAGATCATCCATTTCAAATAAACGGGGAATATTTTCTTGCCAATAAACTCCATTTAATAAAATATCTGTTTCGGAAATATAGTTTTTAAAAAGGCATTTATATTGTTCAGGATGCTCATGGAATTCTTTCCGTTTATAGATGCCTGTTCGTTTATTAACATAAAGATTCTCGCCCTTTAGATGAACATATACCGGGTAAGAAAATTCTGTCGTTTTATATTCCTCTGGCTCCACTTCATGTATCTCCATCAGGTTCATAATTTCTAAAATACCATGCGCTACTCTTCCACTTCCGGTTACACAAATCTTAAACAGAGGAAGTTTTAGACCAAAATAAGTATGAATCAACTCCTGAAAATTTTTCTTTTTATAAACCCGGTCTAAATGAAATTTACCAGTACGGTTACCATAAGCCATTATTCCATTATGAGCACCAACTACGCCTGCAAAAAAACCAAACCCGATTAGTCTGGTTCCGTCCTCATGTTCCAGACATTCATAATCGATCAGCGTAATTTTATTTGTAATGATAGCTTGTAAAAGTTCTTGATTATATAACTGGAGTTTCCGGGTATGAGAAAAAATAAAATAAATTTTCCCTGCTAAGAGCATCTTGATCGGGATCTCTTTGATGCCAAATAAAACATCACAATCACTCAAATCATCTTTAACTTCTATCCCTGCATTTTTATATTCCAAATCGGAATAACATCGTATTTGAGAACTTTGAACAGTAATAGATATTTCTTTGTTCTCCTGGATCCATTTGCATTGTAATGGTGTAAGGGCAACGCGATTATCAGCAGGAATTTTACCCTCTCTTATTAATCCGATTTTCAACATCAGTTGTTTTTTGTAAGCCACTAAATTACAGTATACAACTTAATCTATTCTTACAAAATCATTTTGGATGGGATCAATTGATTGCGTAATATTGCCTCCCAAAAATCCCCCGATAAGCCCAGATGGCGGAATTGGTAGACGCAACAGACTCAAAATCTGTCGTTCGCAAGGATGTGCAGGTTCGATTCCTGTTCTGGGCACATAGAAAAGTCTGTAAGTCATTGATTTACGGGCTTTTTTTATTTCAAGGATAATCAATTTTGCCGCTTTTTTATTGCTAAGGACTTCATTCCGCCTGTAGAAATCACTGAAGATTTTTGTAAGCGATTTAGAAAGTATTTTTTAGATAACTTAACTGGAGAAACACCTCAAAATTATATTGCACGGTTCAAATGGGTAGTCAAAGCTGCAACGAAAGCCAAATATTTTGTGGATAATCCTGTCAAAATATAAGTGCAAAAGCTAACCCCTCAGTTGAATTAAAAGAAATCGTTGAAGTGGAAGACTACCTGGCATTACTGTCAACCCGTGCCATAACGAAGAGATAAGTAACGCATTTATATTCTGCCTTTACACTTGGTTACGTTGGGTGGATGTGTCTCAAATGAAGTGGCTGGATTTAAAGGGTGACTCCTTAACAACACGGCTGATTCAAAGTAAAACAGGTCAACCAGTAGTCATTTGCCTAATATTCATATTCAACCTGAAAGTATTAGAACCAATATAACAGCCACCTACAACGTGGGCAATTGGGTATATGGCGGCAAAATAGACAAAGATAAAACCAGCATCGGCTAAATATTTACAACACTCCCCTATTCTTTATGTTTAATTCCCGGACATAATCCGGCCAAGGTCTTCCTTATTCCTTTCTCCGATTGAAGAAAGCTTCATATCATATGGATAGTTTCCAAAACTGTTCAGGATTATAACCGCATGGCATGAGATTATTCTACATCTTTTATTTATCAGGCCTTGTTTTGAAGCTTTTCGTGTATGCATAACCGTTAGTTACTGTAAATAATACCTTCAGTGTTGAAAAGCTTAAAACGTGAATTACGGATCATGACAACTAGCGGCATGATGATGATCTGAGGAAAAATATAGTAAAAGGTTTAGATTAATACTGCCTACCATTGAATTAAATTGAATTCTAATCGTCCGAGGCCTGTCGTTATTATTCATTATTCTTAATTTATGACACTTTTGCTTTTTCTCTGATCTTTTTCAAAGCAGAATAAATTCCATAACCAACTAGTATAGCAATAAAAACATACACCCACACAGGAATATTTCTGCCCACAATGATTAGATATAAATAGGCGGAAATAAAAAAGAAACCTGTTAGCAATGCAGGAAGCACAATAGGTTTTTTATTCCTGACATTTTTAATAGTCCATCCCAGGCAAAGAATAAAAAATGGGATAGCTCCAATATAAATACTTCCAAAGATGTAGGGATTTACGCCATACTTTCCGCCAAGGCTCAAAAACCAGTTCTTAAATAATTCCCACCATTCCATTAGTTGAATATTTTATAAGTGAATCGTAATATTTTTTTTAGCCCTTTTGTAAAGCTTTGCTGCTTGTATTCAAGAATGATTTTTTGATTGATACGGGTAGCTACCGGGTAAGGATATATTTTATTGAATATAGAATCGATTGACAAGCCGCTGGTATTTGCTAAAATGAGTTCTTGTATTAATTCTCCTGCACCGGGCGCAACCATAGTCCCGCCCAATATTTTTTGCTTTTTCAAAAAGCCTTTGGGGCTAATAAACAATATCATTTTGCCATACTGGTGATCATCTACTACGGCCCTGTCATCATCCTTGAAGTCTTGCTCTAATTTTTCATAAGTTATGTTTCTTTCTTTCAATTGCATTTCACTCAATCCAAAAGTTGCTACCTCCGGATCAGTAAAAGTAACCCAGGACATGTGGTCATTATTCAATCTTTTTTTTAAAGGAGAAAACAAATTGTTTAAAACAATCCTTGCATGGAATTCCGCCGCATGTGAAAACTGGAGATCGCCCGCCACATCACCAACCGCATAAACATTTTTATTAGTGGTTTGCAGATATTTATTAAGAATCAAATTATTGTTTTTTATCCCAATACCGGCATTGGCAGGTTGTAATGCATCAAGGCTCAACTCTCTTCCTATTCCCGCAAATACTGCATCAAAAGAAGTTGTTTTTATAGATCCATCTTTATATTTCACCTGAGCATCATTGGCTGTAGTAAAAGAATCAATACTGGAGTTGAACATAAATTCAACCCCTTCCTCTTTAAGTTGTTTGTAAAGTATTTGGGTTACCACGGGGTCGTCATGCTTTAAAATCATATCCCCGTGGTGCACCACTGTTACCTTACTTCCAAGTCTATGTAATGTTTGTGCCATTTCTATACCAATAGGGCCACCACCAATAAATAGTATATTTTTGGGTAAGGTTTCGAGGTGAAAAATACTCTCATTGTCGTAATATTCTACCAGATCAACACCAGGCACCCTGAGTTTTTTTGGTTTTGAACCTGTCGCAATAACTATTTTTTTGCCACAATACCTTACGCTATTTACTTCTATTTCATTTTTACCAGTAAAAAAAGCATTGCCTAAAGCCAATTCTACTCCTTGCGCTCTTAGCCAACCTGCATTTTCATGTACACGAATCTCTTCCTGCCTGTTATGTACATACGCAATTGCCTTTTTAATATCAATATTCCCACTCATCTGCAAGCCTAAGCGTGAAGCCTGTTTTGCCTGATAAGACAATCTTGCTGTATGTATAAAAGCCTTACTGGGAACACATCCATCATTCAGGCAATCTCCACCTATGTCCAGGTCCGATTTGGAAACCATCAATACTTTAAACCCTGCCTCGCTCATAAAAAGGCCAACACTTAAGCCACCCGAACCCGAACCAATAACAATGATATCAAACATTTTTTTCTGCATAATTATATAGTCGTTGATAAAAGTTAATCCTTACAATGGTAAACAGACAAGGAATAAAAAATTACACTGGCTTCAGTTTTAAAAATTCCAAATTTTCAAACCTATGAAGATGAAGTGCTGTAAAGTGGATATTTAATCCTGCAATGTGAGGATAATAAGAAATGCAATACTTCACTTCCATTTAATCCATCAATGCTTGTCAGGTTCCTATAGTTTCTGTCTCAGGCGAGTCTCCCGATAGGGGACTCGCCGTGCTATTTCCAAGGTCAACTGGAGAAATTCTTAGAATAAAAAACAAGTGAATTTGTTGGTTTACTGTATTCCATATACACGCCGAGTCCTTTGCAAGAGACTCGGCTTAGACAAGAGTTAAACCACCAGAGACTATGAAAAAATTATTATAAAGACACTTCCATTTAATCCATCAATGCTTGTCAGGTTTATTTAAATTTTACGACTATATAATCGGTAATAAATATGTTCACTCATTTAATAGATAAATGCAAAAATTATAGTATGAAAAAGTTGATGTTAGTTATTAGCGCACTTACAATTCTTGTTATCTCCGGAACCGCGCAACCAAAAGGAAATTCTGCTCATCCACCGTCAAATCAGTTATATACAAAGAATTTACAGAAGTATGTAAATACTAGCGGCTTGGTTAATTATAAAGGTTTGAAAAGCGACAAGGCAGAATTTGAACAGTATTTAAAATTATTAAGCTCAAACGCTCCTTCTGATAAATGGAGTAATAAC